>JARYMF010000001.1 GCA_029907255.1 Armatimonadota bacterium | reverse complement strand
TCAAAGAAAAGAAAGCGCCTATCTTTGAAAACCATACAACCATCCTTTCACTTTATAAAAAGCTTTGAACCTATTATTTGCTTTATGCTCCAGCAATTCTAGGCATGCGTGTCGGCTCGCACTTAAGTGTAGCATCCATAAACTTCCTGAGAAGTTCAGCCTTCAAGCTGAGATAGGCAGGGTCATCCCAACGGTTGTAAATTTCACCTGGGTCCTCCTGCAAATCGAACAGCTCGCCATAATCGTGATTCCGATATACAGTAATCTTGTATCTTTCATCTACGTAGGTTCTTAAATGAACAAGCGTTGGCTCGTGGCGATTCTCCACAACAACATGCTCCCTAGCTGGTTTACCGCCCAACCAGCATTCCAGCTGATTCACACCCGTCATAAACCCGGGTATTTCAATGCCTGCAATAGCAAGAAATGTCGGCGCAAAATCAACAAGGCTCTGGAGTGAAGAATTGACAGCATTTTGTGGCACATGACGCGGCCACCAAACAATCATTGGGACGCGAATCATATCTTCATAATGAAATGGGCCCTTTGCCCGAAGCCCATGTTGTCCCAGAAAATGGCCATGGTCGGTTGTGAACACAATGATTGTATTATCGGCAATTCCAAGCCGGTCAAGCGAATCGAATATTTTGCCGATTTCGCGGTCCATCAGGCTAATCATACCATAGTATATGGCGATGTCTTTCTTTAGTTCCTGCTCATCTTTAAGATGAGAATGAAAGCCATGTGCGCCAAACGTTTCACGATACATTGAAAAGTCCGGCTTAGGTTCCTGAGTTTTGCGAAAGTGCGGAGGATTTCTATCATGCTCGCCAGGAGTTAATTTGCCAGGCACCATATCCTCAGGGTCATACATCGATGCCCATGGCTCTGGAACGAGATATGGCGGGTGAGGGTCTTGGAAACTACTCCATAAGAAAAACGGCTTGTCTTCTTTTATACATTTCTCCATGAATGCAATTGATCGCTCAGCAGTCCAGACGCTGTAGTGGTATTTTTCTGGTAGGTCCCAATGGTGTTTTCGTTTCGGCGCATTCTCCGGCCACTTCCAGAAGTAGTCTTGCCAGTTTTTCAGACCCTTTTCCTCCATCCAGATAGCATAATGCTGGCCAACATGCGATTCATCAGCATGATTTCTGGCTACTTCTACATGTTGAAAGCCATACCATGGCCCATGAAATTTCCTCCAAAAGTCTAAATCACGAAGAATAGGTTGACATTCTAACGATTCACTTCCCGGCTTTGAGGCTAGCGGCTGAAAATGCGCCTTGCCAATTAACCCCGTAGCGTACCCATTCTTTTGAAGAATATCACCCACTGTCGGCACATCTTCAGGCAGCTTGACCCCGATTGTCCATGCCCCATGCTGGGAAGGATATACGCCGGTGATGATGCTCGCCCGTGTAGGAGTACACACAGGGTTTGGGCAGTAAGCCCTTGTAAATCTCGTCCCTTCGTATGCTAACCTATTCAAATTTGGTGTTCTGATGCGTGGATTCGTTACCCCAAGAGTATCGTAGTGCTGTTGATCGCTTGTAATAAGGAGAATGTTGGGCGGTCTTTTGCTCATTTTGGCTCTTCCTCTTCGAGAAACTATTCCTAACAAACAGTTACTCACAAAACTTGCAAGCTCCTTCTAAGAAAAACAACCGGCGTTGACAGTTGCCGCACATAGCTCTATGATTTATTAGGCTAGACAGCATTCTTGAGGCTAGCAATGGGCGAAAACTTTACGAGAATTTACAACTTTCATGGCAAAAAATACAGCACTTGCATTGATGAGGATTTCATCACGATACATCAGCATGGAAAAGGCAGGGATACGACTAACCAACAGCCATGCTGTACGGTCCTAAGTAACGGCACTTGGATGGTTTGCTGGACACAAGCGACCTACGAGGCCGCAAAGGATGAAAGTGTCGTCGGCGCAGTCAGCCACGATTATGGCAAGACATGGAGCAATCCGTTTTACATCGAAGAAGCAAAGGATGAACGAACAGCCTCATGGGGTATGCTTTTTTCGGTCCCCCATACCCAACGTGTTTACTGCTTTTACTGGTGGAATGAGAATGCGTGTTGGCTTAGGGATGCGGGCACAATATACTTTAGGTTCACTGAAGACGAAGGAAAAACATGGAGCGACCGATACCGAATTCAATTACCTCGCCATGAGAAAAACGGCCTTGACATTCCTGGCGAAGAACAGCACGGTTGGAACACTGGTTTCCCCATTCTTACCCCAGATGGCGCAATGCTCCTCGGTTTTACAAAGATATCGCCGCCGAGTATGGTTTGTGAAAAGCCTGGCCACCACTATGGAGACCCCGATCTGTGGCATACCGAGGTCTTCTTTCTTAGATGTGCAAATATCTTAACAGAGGACGACCCTTCCAAACTTGAGTTTATTGTAACTCCTGAAGGTGATTCTGGGCTTTGGGCACCACACAATGATGAGCCAGAACGCCGCTTCTGCCAGGAGCCCTATATGGCTGTATTACCAAGTGGACGAATAATTGCCACTATGCGCACGCGAACCGGCCATCCTTATTATTCAATAAGCGAAGACTGTGGAATTACTTGGCGAAAAGCTGAGCCTTTTCGAATTCGCCCAGCAGGCGAAAAACTCAAACACCCATGCGGACCTTGCCCTATTACAACAACAAGGGATGGACGCGTGCTTTTCTTCTACCGAAATGACAACGCTCCGGTCCTCGGCTGGACAGATCGCCTGTGCTATTGGACAAATAGAGACCCATTCCATGTTTCTGTTGGACGCGAGATGCCTAAATTTGCCCAACGATTTTGCTCCGAAGAAGACAACGCATGCATTTACTTCGATGCGCCGAAAATTATTCTTTCTGGCGTAGAAGCAAATCCTAGCGAACATCCCAATATCGCAAAAAATTACCCAAGACGTCATGCCCAATATCCACACTTCTTTCAATGCGCAGACCGCTTCTTCGTTGTATATTCAAATCACAAAATTGACATACGCTTGAAAGAAATTCCAACAGAAATGTTTGCAGGATATGGTTTGCCGATAACTTAGGAGCGCATATGAACGCTAGAATAAAACCAAATGTACTTTTTCTAATTACTGATCAGCATAATCGGCGTATTGCTGGGTTCGCTGGAAATAAAACAGCTTGCACACCAAACCTCGACCGCCTCGCCGCTGAGTCAATTTACTTTTCGAATACATACTGCCAGGTGCCACTTTGCACACCATCGCGTATTAGCATGTGGACTGGTCGAGTACCTCACAAATGTGGTGCTTGGACGAATTACTCGCCGATATTCCAAGAATACTTAACAATGCCGGAGCACTTTGCAAAACATGGCTATATAACTTGCGGTGTTGGGAAAATGCACGTTGGCGGTATCCGGCCGATGAACGGTTTTCAATACCGACCTTACGGCGATTTGATTCCCAACCGGTTTTGCTGTCATCAACCTGACCCACTTTGGACTGCAAAGGACCAGCAATGGACTCAGCACAGTATTGGCCATTTTCCCTTTGCAGGGGAATCTGAAATTCCCGAAAGTTTACTCCAAGAAAACATTGTTACAAGGGAAACCTTGGCTTTCATTCTCGACCACAATCAAAAAAATCCCAATCAACCATGGTTTGTTTGCGCTTCCTATTCGCGTCCCCATCATCCTCTAACAGCACCTCCTCGTTTTTTTAGAAAATACTGGCCAGATGCACCTGAGCTTCACCCATTGCCAAAAGGTTTTCCAGAGCAAATCCATCCACATGACAAGTTTATTGTAGACGATTACCAACTCGCGAAGTTTTCCGAAAAAGAACGCCGAAAAGGGCTCTCCGCATATTATGCATCTGTTGAGTTTGTTGATTCTTGCATAGGCGAATTGCTCAACAGTCTAGAAAGCAAAAACCTGCTTGAAAACACCGTCATTGTCTATGTTTCAGACCATGGAGACCTGATGTCAGAACATGGCCTTTGGTGGAAGCGAAGTTACTACGATGGATCGGCATCGGTACCGCTTCTAATCCGCATCCCACCAACTCTCAAAGAAACACAAGATCCTAGCAAAATGGAATCGCAAAAGATAACGGAAATCGTGGAATTGCTTGACCTTTTCCCAACCCTTTGCGACCTATGTAGCATTCCGAAGCCGGAAAATCTCGATGGGGAAAGCCTTTTATCGTTCAATAAACAAAAAAGATTAAAGTCAACCGCAAGGAGCGAGCTTATTGCAAGAAAAGAAACCACTTTCCGAATGATTCGAACGCCGGAGTGGAAGTACGTGGAGTTTCCTGAATTCCCACCAGTCTTATTTAATATGATTGAGGACCCCGAGGAAAATCACAATCTTGCACTAGAGCCGAAATATTCGGCAATAGTAAATGAACTTCACGCCTGGTCATGGAAAGACGAGCAATCTTGGGAAAGCCTTTATGCCAAAAAGCAAGCTGACCGCGAGCGCGCCATAAGAGAAGGCTGCACAGTTAACGATTGCTGCCCAAATCAGTACTCACTTCCAAACGGTGAGATTGTTCAGGCAGAAGAAATGCTCTACAAACAATTCTTATAGAAAGGGCTAGATATGAAAGAAGAATGGAAGCGCACCAATCCTGACTTAGTGGTATATCTTCCTAAAGGAATAGATGGGCCAGACCACACGAATCAGCATTTCAATGTCGTTGCAACGCCCAGCGGTGCATTTCTCGCCACCTGGACAAGTGGAACACGAGAAGCCGCTCCTGACCAACGTGTGGTTTTTAGCCGTTCGACAGACAGAGGCAAAACATGGTCGGAACCTGAAGTCCTAGACGGTGCAAAACCCGATGACCCGCCCGGCACAGGAATGGCAAGCTGGCAATTTCCAATAATCTGCCCTGGCATTCTGCCTGGAGGCGGCACGCGAATTTGGTGTTTTTACAACAAAAACATAGGTATCGATGATGCACGTGCGGCTGACACAGGTGTGTGTAGGGGCAGATATTCTGATGACGACGGAATAACTTGGAGTGAGAAGACGTATGACATACCAATTGAGCCGAATGCTATCAGCCATCCTGACCCAAAGGTTCCACCAACATGGATTGTTTATCAAACGCCAACCGTAACACCTGAGGGCGTAGTTTTAGCAGGTTTTACTCGGTGGGCAAGCAACGCGGTTGACCCAAACGTCGGCATGTTTGAACGAGCATCAGAAGTATGTTTTCTGCGCTTTGAGAATATTTTGACCGAAGCCGATCCTGACAGACTCGTGGTTACAACATGGCCCAAAACACCCCATGGGCTCTCAGCTCCAAATCCTTTTCGACCCGGCATCAATACCGCTCAGGAGCCCACAAACCCATCTCTCTCAGATGGCAGGATAATCTGCGTTATGCGAACGTTACTTGGAAGGATTTACTTTGCGCTGTCTGAAGATGATGGCCGCACATGGGATGAACCGCGCCCACTTCTTTACGAACCTGGTGGACAACCGCTATTAAATCCAATGGCTCCTTGTCCACTATACAAGCTCAAGGACGGACGATTTCTACTCGTTTACTTCAACAACGATGGCAGTGGACACGGAGGCAGTGGGCCAACAGACAGCAGGAACGTCAGAAACCCGGCTTGGATTACGATTGGAAGAGAAATACCTGGCGAAAAGAAACAACCAATTAGATTCGGCAAACCCAAGGTATTTGCATCTACAGATTGGACGCCTATCTCAGGTACAGATACGGGAACACAAGTTGCGACATATACTAGCTTAGTAGAAGACAAAGGTGAACGCATTCTTTTTTACCCAGACAGGAAGCATTTCTTGCTCGCAAAATATTTAACCGACGAATGGCTTGCAGATTGCGACCCAGACGTTGTCGGCGTCGGGCCATAGTTTATCTCAGATAAAATAAATGGAGGTTCCAAGCAATGGAAAAATTCCCTACCGTTCAGGAATTATTCGACCTATCAGGCAAAGTTGCTTTCGTAACCGGCGGGGCACGCAATTTAGGATTCGACATGGCTCTAGCTCTTGCAGAAGCCGGTGCGGATGTTTGCATTACATCGCGGAATCTTGAAGATGCAAAAGCCTCGGCAATCAAGATTCACGAAGCAACGGGGAGGCGCGTGCTTCCAATTCAACTGGATGTTAGATTTGAAGACCAGGTAGTACGTGCTGTTGATGAAGCCCTAGCAGAGTTTGGGAAAATAGACATTTTAGTCAACAACGCTGGAAATGTCGTCGCCACGCCTGAAAGTGCTAAACTTGAAAACCGAACACTTGAAGATTGGTACTACACCTTGGATGTCAACCTAACTGGCACCTTCCTTTGTTGCAAGCATGTTGTCCGAAAAACCATGATGCCTCGGAAAACAGGTGTAATCATCAATATTGGCTCAATAGCTGGAATGATTGGCAAAGACCGACGACAATACCAAGGGACTAATATGGGTGGCTGGACGGCAGATTATTGCGCTGCCAAAGGTGGTGTCATAAATATGACTCGCGACCTAGCTTGCTACCTAGCACCTTACAATATTAGAGTCAACTGTATCAGCCCAGGTGGTTTTTGGCGAAATCAACCCGAATCTTTCGTCAAAGCATTCAGCGAAAGTATTCCAATGGGCAGAATGGGACAGGATGGAAAAGAGCTAAAGGGCGCTGTTGTCTTCTTCGCATCCGAAGCTTCAAGCTACTGCACAGGCCAAAACTTGGCAATTGATGGCGGCTTGACGGCTTGGTAGTTCCCCATGAAAAAGATGAACGAAATTAGAAACCTAAAAGTTTTAGTTGTGGGCTTTGGCTCAATCGGACGGCGACACACGAGAATACTGAGCGAACTAGGCATTGAAGACCTTAGGGTCTGCGATCCATTGCCTGAGATGCTCGCAAAGGCAAGAGATGAATTTGGCATTAAAAAAGTATACTCCGACTATGAAAAAAGCCTAGCGGACAAACCTGATGCTGTGGTTATTTGCACGCCTACTGCACTTCACATCCCGCAAGCAATCGAAGCCATAGAAGCTAATGCTGATGTACTTACGGAGAAACCCCTTTCAGTTACTTTGGAAGGTATAGATGAACTTGAAAAGCTAGCGAAAGAAAAACAACACGTCGTCATGGTTGCACACTGCTTCCGTTTCCACGAAGGACTGCTTCGCGCAAAGCAGTGGGTAGAAGAAGGACGTATTGGACGTTTGATTTCCATTAGAGCACTCGTCGGAGAATACATCCCCGAAGTAATGCCTAATTACAAGAACATGTATATTTCAAAATACAGTGGCGTCTATGAACTTATGCACGACATTGACCTTGCGTTGTGGTATGCTAGCCAGCGTCCTGTTCGAGTCTTTGGCATAGATGGCAACTTTAGCGATGTTGAGATGAACTCACCGGATATGGTCGAAATGCTTATAGAATTTGAAGATCGCTGTGTTGCTAGTGTGCATCTAGATTTTTTTGAAAGAGCCCGCCACCGCCAAATGGAATTGTTAGGAACCGAGGGTACAATATTTGTAGAGTTTGCACGATGGGATAAATGCGTTCTTTCACTTTATGAAGCCAAGACAAGAAAGTGGTACATAGAAGAATTAGAAACTGATAGGGATGATATGTTTCGAGCGGAAGATAGAACATTTTTGGAAACCGTGATAAACCGCTCATCCGTCCCCGTTGACATTAGAGAAGGCCGCAAAGTAGTTGAAGTAATGCTTGCAGCCCAGGAATCTGCAAGAACAAAGACGTCAGTGTTATTAAAATCTACCTAGGGAGAAAACAAATGCGTTTGTTGCTTATCGTTTCTACGCTCATATTAATGGCAGTGCAGCTTCTCGCCCAGGAGAATGGGAACATGGAAGGAATTTTAAATGCAAAACAGTACGGTGCAAAGGCTGACGGTGTTACCGATGATACAGCTGCCGTCCAAAAGGCCCTTGATGAAGCCGCAAAATTCGGAGGGGTTGTTTATCTTCCACCAGGGAAATATCTCATCAAGGGAAGCCTGAACATTCCACCAGGAGTCTCGCTTAAAGGCTGCAACAAAGCGCCCAGATACAATAATCCCCTTACAGGAACTGTAATCCTAGCAACCGGGGGCCGAGATGACGAAAATGGTCCTGCTCTTTTCGAACTCCACGCCTCAACTTCCGTAAGTGGCCTTACCGTTTATTACCCCGAACAGAAAGTAACTGACATACATCCATACGCATGGACTTTTCATCTTCAAGGCGAAGACAACACCGTTGAAAATGTTACTCTCATAAATAGCTATAATGGCATTCGTGTTGGTCCAGAGCCAAATGTTCGCCATCGCATCCGAAGTGTCTATGGGTGCGTCCTTCGTCGAGGGATATTTGTTGATGCCTGCACAGACATTGGCCGCATAGAAAACGTCCAGTTTCACGGACATTGGTGGTGGTCAAAAGAGGTAGGCGGCGACATTGAGATAGTAAACAAGTATATGATAAACAACTGTGAAGCATTCATATTTGGCCGAACCGATTGGGAATACGTTACTAACACCTTTGTCTTCCCTGTAAAGATTGGCTACCACTTCATAAAAACGCCAAGCGGCATGTGCAATGGCCAATTTTGTGGAATTGGCGCAGACTGGGCACAAAGATGCATTGTTGTAGAAGAAATCCAATTCATGGGCCTTCTAATCACTAATGGTCAATTTGTTGCTTTTGCCGGTGACAACCCAATCGAAGTGGAAATTGCACCCACATGTAACGGCTCTGTTCGCCTAGTAAACTGTGCATTCTGGGGGCCTTCAATCCAGAATGTCGTCTCTCATAATCAAGGCTTTACATCCCTCTCCGACTGCTACTTCAGCACTCCCCATAGTTCACCAAATCCGGTCGTGGAGGCAGATAATGGACGCCTGCAAATACGAGGATGCAGTTTCCAAGCAGGAAACAAGCCAAGCATTGCCCTCCGAAAAGGTTTAAAGAATGCCATCGTTACAGAAAACAATGGAGAACACGGGGTAGTCATAATCAACGAAATTGGAGACAAAGCAATTATTGCCAATAACGAACCGCCCGAACAGCCATAATAAAGCAGTATAAACTATTCGGAGCAATAATTTGTGTAAATCAACTACAACAAACTAGGCTTTGCGCTTGTATACGGGCACTTTCATATGCTTCCCACCTTCTAGGGCAGATTTATGCGCAATTATCCCCGGTACTGTGTATGCAAGTGCTTCGTATATATCAATGGCTGGTGTGCGCTCATTAAGAAGAGCATCCACAAACTCATGCGTCAAAAAAGGTTCGGCGCCCTCATGCCCGCCGCCAACACGCAAAGGTTCCGGGAGAAGCAATTCGGCCCAATTAGGCGGCTCATATCTTTCGAATTCCGCTAGCCCAACATCGTATCCCGCGCTGTCCTTTACATACTTATTCGTTGCTCTCCGTATTACCGCCCCCACTCCATTTGGATGCGGCTCAAATAAACTCATTTTGCTTCCATACCACTGCGCACGTTCGCATCCACCAAACGCACCCCGCCAGTTGATTGAGACTCTGAAAGCATGCCCTTTGTCAGTTTTAAATAGCGCAGTTTCATTCCAAAACTTATTGTTATAGGGATTACCATCCATAATTGGATCGCCGTCGCCCCATCCAATACAAGTCACTTCGACCAACCGTTCGCCAGTGGTACCCACAAGAAAAGACGTACAGTGGGTAGGATAGAGCATTGGAGGAAAACCCCACCGCCATGTAGGTTTTCCCTCCGCGTCTTTCCATAGCGTATATTCCATCCCAGCATGATGATATTCGGCCTCGGTGTAATAAATGTCTCCGAACTTACCTTCCATATAAAACTTTCGAGCCGATATTGCCACAGGGTGGTAATAACTAGTCTCAGCCATCATATAAGTAAGACCAGTCTTCTGCTGAGTTTCCAACAATTCCTCAGCCTCCTCCAGGGACATACACGCAGGAACTGCCGAGATAACATGCTTACCAGCTTTCATACAAGTTACACAGTGTTTCACATGGTCTGGCGCACCTGTAAACACGGCCACAGCATCGACATTCCTATCCTTAACAAGCTCCTCTAATGAATTGTAAGCCTTATCGCACTTATAAACGTTTTGGAGGTGCTTCCGTCTATCTTCCCTCAAATCACTTACTGCTTCGACAATGCAGTTTGGATGCAAATGCCAATGAAATGCAGCACCGAATCCACCGCCAACAACCCCAATCCTGATTTTCTTTGACGACTTTTCCATTCTTTTCCCTCCAGCCTCTTCCGAATCTGCCAATACCATGCTTGGTGTTAACGCGGCCCCTGCCAAAGCCACACCACTCCAACGTAAAAAACTCCTTCTCGAGTAATCCATTAGCCATCCCCCTTCTTTTGCTAACTTACAAAACCTGCTAACTGTCAGAATATTGCCACCACCAAGGATAAAATGTCAAGAAGTGCTATCCCAATCACAATTCTCTGCCTCTTTAAACTAAAAACCAACATGGAGGTTATTCGAAAGATTTTGGAGAATTTTTCAATAGAGAACGTGATTCCCAAAGGTTCAACTAAACAATAATGCCACCGCAAATTATGTGAAGGGGAATCAAAAGCATGAAATCAACGCGGAGAGAGTTTATGAAACTTGTTGGCGCTGGACTCGCCGCCATTTCGAGTAGCAATGTTTTTGCAAGCGAAAATAAGAGCAGGCCCAACATTCTGTTTCTAATGACCGACCAACACCGATGGGACTGCTTAGGATGCATGGGCAACAAGGCAATCAAAACTCCGAACCTGGATCGCATAGCGCGCGAAGGAGCGCTTTTCTTAAATGCATATAGTTCGACACCAACCTGCACCCCTGCACGAGCAGCGCTCTTGACCGGCCTATCCCCTTGGCACCACGGGATGATAGGATTCGGCCAAGTTGCCGAACGGTATGCCTTCGAGATGCCGCGTGCACTTAATGATGCAGGCTACTATACGTTCGCAATTGGAAAGCTCCACTACCATCCTCAACGCAATTACCATGGCTTCCAAGGAGCACTACTTGACGAATCAGGCCGCGTATTTAGCCCGGATTTCATTAGCGACTACCGAAAATGGTTCAAGGAAAAAGCTCCAGACCTAAACCCAGACGCAACCGGCATTGGCTGGAATGACTACCGTTCAGGAATTTATGCCTTGCCTGAAGAATTGCATCCAACCCGATGGACTGGTGACCAAGCTGTTAATTTCATTGAAAACTACCGACGCGACGAACCTTTCATGCTGAAGGTTTCATTCGCACGTCCCCATAGCCCCTATGACCCACCAAAGCGCTTTTGGGAATCGTATAATGAAGACGATATGCCAGCGCCATATATCGGCGACTGGGCAGCAAAGTTTGGCGAGAAAGCCAACCCTAAAAATTACACTTTATGGTATGGCGACCTGGGCATCGAGCAAGTTAGACGCTCACGGAGAGGCTATTATGGCTCAATTTCCTTTATTGATGAACAGGTTGGCCGCATCCTGAAAGCGCTTGAGAAAAGGGGCATGATGGAAAATACTCTGATATTGTTTACCTCTGACCACGGCGATATGCAAGGCGACCACTACCATTGGCGAAAGTCATATCCATACGAAGGCTCTGCAGCCGTGCCAATGCTTATCCGATGGCCAGAAAGCTTGGGCATTGCAACAAAGCGAGGCATTAGGTTGACCCAAGTCGTAGAACTTAGAGACGTACTGCCAACATTCCTCGATGCGGCAGGTGCAACTATTCCAAATAATCTTGATGGCCACAGTCTGCTTGAGCTCATACGAGGCAACGCGAACAGCTGGCGCGAATATCTCGACCTAGAACATGACGTCTGCTACAGCCCAACGAATAATTGGTATGCGCTTACAGATGGGCGTTGGAAGTACATATTTAATGGCTTCGACGGCAGCCAAGAACTCTTTGATCTTAAAGAGGACCCCGGCGAGGAACACAATCTCGCTAATGACCCTGCATACTCAAGAACGCTCAAATTCTGGCGGCATCGGCTTATAAAGCACCTTTCAGAAAGAGATGAGCGCTTCGTGGCAAATGGGGACCTAGTTTTACGAAAAGAGAAAATCTTGTATGGTCCAAATTATCCAACCAAACCGCAAAATGAATAATCTTTGAAGCTGGACCTTTAAAAAATGGCAAAACAATCTAGAAAGCTTAATATCCTTATCCTTTGTCCAGACCAACTCCGTGCGGACTACCTGTCATGCTACGGACATCCAACGATTGGCACGGCGAACATTGACCGCCTAGCTATGGAAGGCGTCAGGCTAAATCGCGCTTACTGTGCCGCTCCTCTATGCGGGCCAAGTCGAATAAGCTTCGTAACATCAACCCGCATGTCCGAACACAACCATCGTAACTACGGTTCAACTATTGATTATGCTGTCCCAAACCTTGTTCGCTCACTTAAAGCCGCGGGTTACAAGACAGCAATGTTTGGCAAAAACCACTGCTTCAATGTTGAACAGCTCTCCGAGATTTGGGATGAGCTAGACCATGTGTGCGCAGGCAACTATGACGACCATCCCAAATACAAGCGTTCCTTCGATGCGTTCCCAATGGAAAATAATTACCATTTCAACCTAACCGCCCGACTTGGAAACGAAGCTGTCAACTTTATCAAGCAACAAAGGAACAGCGGTGAGCCTTATTTATTATGGGTCAACTGGCAGGACCCACACCCGGCGTACACCTGCCCAGAACCCTACTTTTCCATGTTCGACCGAAATTCCATTCCACTGCCGCCGAAGTACCGCGAAGGAGGTGGCTCAGGGAAGCCAAAGCGGCTCAAAAATTGGCAAATCAACTGCCAAGCCGCCGAAGCAAAAGATGACGAAATACGCAATGCACGCGCCGCCTATATGGGCCAGATAAGATACGTAGATGATTGGGTCGGCAATATACTCGACACCCTTGACGAAACAGGTCAGGCGAACAATACTCTCGTCATTTTCTTTTCAGACCATGGAGAGCTTCTCGGCAATCAAGGCGCATGGCATAAGATTGGCGTCTTCTATGAATGCTTGGTCCGCATTCCAGTAATTATTCGTCACCCGGAAGGTTTATATCATGGGGTATATGAGGGCTTAGTTGAAGAAGTTGACCTCGCTCCCACAATTCTAGATGCCTGCGGAATCCCCAAACCCCTCAGTTTCGTTGGAGATAGCATCCATGATCGACTCATTGAGGGAAAGCTTGGATTTGAATATGGAAGGCCTGATGCCCTAGTTGAAACAGGAATGCTCGCTCCTACATGGCCCGGACCGTTTGGCAAACCGCAAAAAGCGCCATTTTCTCCAAACCAATTTGGGCCCGGCGCCATGATTACCGATGGACGATTCAAGCTCTCCATATATTACGATGATACGCCTGAACTTTACAACCTTGAGAATGACCCCGAAGAATTGGAAAACCAATTTGAAAACCCAAAACTAAAGGAAGTTCGCGAACGTCTAACGCTCAACCTATGTCGGCGAATATTGGGAGCTGGTGTAAGAGATATTGGCGATATCCGCTGGCCCGAAGAATATGACGACCCGCGGGATTCACCGCTAGAAATTGCTTCGAAAAGGAAAAATCCTTCAAAATAAACAGTAGCTTAATTGAATGTGCTTCAATAAGACGCTAAATAAGTTGAGCTGGAGAAGAACTTATGCCAAATGATATTCTCGTACTAATGACAGACCAACACCGAGCGGATTGGATTGGTGCATTCGGCGGTAAACACGTCCGCACACCAAATCTAGATAGCCTTGCATCTGAAGGAGCAATACTCACACGGTGTCTAACAACTTCGCCAATCTGTATGCCTGCGCGGACCTCCTTTCTTACCGGCCAATACCCTCATAATTTCGGCATGTGGGACAATATAGGAAGGCTTCAAGATACATCTGAGAGCTGCCTCCATTCTCTAAAGAACGCCGGCTATCGAACATGCCACGTCGGAAAGAGTCATTTGTATCCCCATGGCGGCAAGGACCTCCGCGATGAAGAACCCTACATGCACGCACTTGGATGGGATGACGTCCTTGAGACCACAGGGCCTCTTTCAACTGTTACAACAAAGTCTATTTTGACAGACTGGATGGAGAAAAACGGTATATACCAGACTTTTCTCGATGACTATCGAAAGCGCCGTGAGGTTGGCAACAGCCGCGCACTTTGGCCCTCGCCGCTGCCCGATGGGATGCTTATGGACGATTTCATCGCCCAAACGGCTTTGGAGTATATCCAGCAGTCAGATACAAGCAAGCCCCTTTACCTTTTTGTTGGCTTAGGAGGACCCCACGACCCTTGGGACCCTCCGCAAAGCTGGGATACCTATCGCTTAGAAGATATGCCAATGCCTCTCGAACGCGATCCAACACCCAATTGGCTCACCGGCAAAGCTCTTGAATACCAAGAAAAACTCTTCAGCAGGAATAAAGACCTAAACCATGAGCATTGGGCAAGGATGCGAACCCTATATTCAGCGCGTGTCTCACATTTGGACTATTTAATTGGGAAAATCATTGATACTTGGCACAAAGTCAGAGGCAAAAACTCTTGGATAATCTTTTGGAGCGACCACGGCGAGATGTTGGGCGATAAAGGCAGAACAGGCAAATGCGTATTTTTCGGCCCTGTCGTGCGAGTTCCGGCGATAATTCGACCACCCAACGGGACTGCTGGTCCCGTCCAATGCAGCAAATTAGTTTCGCTTCCTGATTTAACAGCTACTATCCTTGATGTAGCAGGGTGTGAACCCGGTCGAAATGTTTTCGGAATGTCGCTAATCCCTGTGTTCGACGATTCCAACCAAGTGGGTCGCAACCTCGTTATCAGCGAACTTTTTGACCTAACTATGGTTTACGACGGCAGATGGAAGCTTGTATTAAATAGTCAAAACGAGGTAGTTCAACTATTTGACACCCTACAAGATCCTACTGAATCTCTCAATCTCGCGTGCCATGAGAAAAGCGCTGACATAATAAATCATCTTCGCCATGAACTCCTGCAATTTCTCCTTAGCACAAACGACCGCCAATATAGGGAGGTAAACGGCTAAAAGTTGCAGTAAAATTAAAATAAAGATAGCTTTTCCCTTTAGGCAATTGAAAAATTAATGAATGGAGGACGATTCATGAGTATAATTCCCTGCAACGCGCTCGCCTCGCTTACTCTTGCGAAGGATTTCCTTCCTGCAAGAATCAGCAGTTATGATACAAGCGGTGGCAACGCAGACTTCTGGGTTATACAACCTGGCGAAACAAAAACACTCGCCGACATCAAAGGTCCCGGCGTCATCAGCCACATTTGGTTCACTATCTCCTCGCCTGACCCGCTCTACCTCCGCAAACTCCTCCTCCGAATGTATTGGGATGAAGAAACCAATCCATCGGTAGACTCGCCGGTCGGCGACTTCTTCGGGCTTGGCCATGCTCGCGCCTACTCCTACCAGTGCGCCCCGTTCAACACAAGCAATTATGAGCGCGGCAAACTAGGCGGCGGCGTTGCTATGAATTGTTGGTTCCAAATGCCTTTCAATAAAAACGCACGCATCGAAATCGTAAACGAACAGCAGGAACCAGTTCATGCCTTCTACTTCTATATTGACTATCAGAAGCACCGCGCTCTCGGCGACGACGTCCTCTACTTCCACGCCAAATGGCGAAGAGAGAATCCTTGCGACGGTTGGACTGGGGACGGAAGCTGGTGGTTCTCCGAGGCATGGAAAAGGCGCCAAGCTGGTCCCGAAGGGAAAAACCTAACCGACGAAGGAAACTATCTCATCCTCGAAGCTGAAGGAAGGGGACACTATGTCGGCGTAAACTTCTCAATTGACCACCAAGCCAAGGGATGGTGGGGCGAAGGCGACGACATGATCTTTATTGACAGAGACGGTGAGCGCCTTTGGCCTCCTGATATGCACGGCACGGGAAGCGAAGACTACCTCGCTCACGCCTGGGGTATGCAGAACAACGCTCACCTCTACAATGGCCAAGCTTGGGCTGAGCTTGACCAAGGTTGGAATGAGTGGGGCAAAGTGTGCGTCTACCGCTACCACATCCTCGACCCCATTACGTTCACAAAAAATATTCGGGTCTCCATCGAACATGGGCATGCTAACGACCGAAGTGACGACTACAGTTCGGTTGCATATTGGTACCAAACCGAACCACATAAGGACTTTGCGCCAATGCTGCCTGTGGAATTGCGGCTGCCAAATCCGTAGAAACTCCGAAGAAAGCAGGCGGAGAAATTCCAAAAGTACTAGGCTTTTCATGACTTCTCCGCCAACAACAGAGCAAAGGAGATTCGTATGAATATCGTTCTCGTCGTTTTTGACTCGCTAAGGAAAGATTGTGTAGGCTGTTACGGCAAGCCTTTCTGGGGGGAGGTCCAAACTCCACACCTCAACAAACTCGCAGAGGAATCCCTCATAATGGACCGTGCATTCCCCGAATCGCTCCCCACCCTGCCTACCCGTCGTGCACTCTACACGGGCCAGCGTGTCTACCCATTCCACAACGGTGATTTCCGCCTAAAGGGAGATTTCGTTGGCGCGCCAGGCTGGGGTCCGATACCCGAAGACCAACCAACACTCGCCGAAATCTTAAGCGAGAATGGCTACAGAACGGCTCTCATCTCCGATGTCTATCATATGTTTAAGCCCTCCAAGAATTACTGGCGCGGCTTCGACCAATGGCTGTTCCTGCGCGGTCAAGAGCAAGACAAATACCGAAGCGGCCCCAAGCCATCAAAGGAAGACATTGACCACTGGCTGCCCAAAGAACTCCAAAACGAAAGAAAAATTGAGTTCATCACATACTGCCTCATGAACATGCATGACCGCGTTAAGGAAGAAGATTACTTCAATGCGCGCGTCATGATTGAATCTGCTCGATGGCTTGAACAAAATAGGGACGCCGATAAGTTCTTCCTAACCGTCGAAAGCTTCGACCCCCACGAGCCTTGGTTCGTGCCCGAACACTACCGAAGGATGTACGACCCGTCTGATGGACCAGAGCAGGTAATTTCAGGCTATGCGGATACCGATAAAATGAATCCCCAGCTTCTTCGCCGAACTCAGGCAAACTACAGCGGCCTTGTTACCATGTGCGACCGCTGGTTTGGCCACCTTTATGAGACTCTCCGCACCCTCAGCCTGCTCGACAACACTTTGCTCATCGTAACCGCCGACCATGGACACTCCATCGGCGACAAAAACTACATCGGTAAAAGAGGTTACCCCTCCGACAGGGCTGTTTACGATGTCCCGCTCATTATTCGCCACCCCGACGGCGTCGGTGCACGCAGGAGAAGCGACGTCCTCGTGAATCATACAGACATTTCTGCGTTCATCCTCGAAGCCGCCGGCGTCCCGGTGCCCGATGCATTCGACGGCATCTCCTTCTGGAAGGCGGCTCTCGGCGAGCAAGAGCCCGCCCGCAGCCATGTTACCGTCGCTTGGGGAACTGCTATCACTGTCATTGACGATAGGTGGTGGCTGAATATAAAGATAGATGGAACTGGCGGATTCCTTTATGATTTGAAAAACGACCAAAACCTTGAGAACAACGTCGCTGACCTTAACCACAGCGAAGTAAAGCGACTCTACCAGCTTGGCGTCAACGATGCGCGCGGCGGCTTCCCCGACTATCTCGTGGAGCTTTGCGCTAAACACGCTGATGCGCCGGGCTGCAGTTCCCTCGTCGCCAGGGAATAAGACCAACCTAAAACGTTTTAAATAAGCAAAAATACAATCGGCTTTGGAGGTAAAATTGAGAATTGTATACTTTGACCTAGATACTTTACGCCCAGATCATCTCGGATGCTACGGCTACCACAGAAATACATCGCCAAATATAGACAGCATCGCCGCCAGGGGCATCCGATTCGAGAACTACTACACTTCCGATGCCCCGTGCCTGCCTTCGAGGTCGGCTCTTTTTACGGGAAGATTCGGCATACATACCGGAGTAGTAGGCCACGGAGGAACAGCCGCCGACCCTTACATCGAAGGAGCAGAGCGCCGCTTCAAAAGCGCCGCCTCCGCAACGGCTTGGATGAGCATGCTAAGAAAAGCGGGCTTCCGAACAATCTCAATCAGCCCCTTTGCCGAACGCCACTCAGCTTGGTGGTTTTATACAGGCTTTTGTGAAATGATTAACACAGGCAAATCAGGCTTGGAGAGAGCCGATGAAATAACGCCGTTCGCATTGGATTGGATTAAGAGGAACGGAACAAAAGACAACTGGTTCCTCCAAATCAATTTCTGGGACCCACACACGCCGTACAGAACCCCACTGAACTACGGCAACCCTTTTGAAAACGAATCGCCACCCTCGTGGATGACCGAGGAGATTATACAAACACACCGCGCAAGCTATGGACCCCACAGCGCCTGCGAGCCAATTCACTTCGACGAGCCGCGAGACTACCCATTCCCGCGTGTGCCAACTTCCATACGCTCCCTTTCCGATTGGAAGCGCTGGATAGATGGCTACGACGTCGGCATAAAATATATGGACGACCATATAGGCCAAATCCTCGACTGTCTATCACACTTGGGAGTGCTTGACGAAACAATAGTAATCGTTAGCTCCGACCACGGAGAAAGTCTAGGAGAGTTGAACGTCTATGGCGATCATCAAACCGCTGATTTAACAACGTGCAGAATCCCGATGATTATCAAGTGGCCTGGCATGAAAGAAGGAGTTGTCGATCGCGAACTTCACTACAACCTAGACTTGCCGTCCACAATGATGGAAATACTTTCCGAGGACCCACCACCCATCTGGGATGGCCAAAGCTATGCGTCCACCCTCAAAACCGGAGCGCCCGCAGGCCGTCCATACCTCGTGTTAAGCCAATGCGCCTGGAGCTGCCAGCGCGCAGTAAGGTTCGGCCCATGGCTAATGATTCGCACATATCACGACGGAATGAAGAACTTTCCGCCAAGAATGTTGTTTAACGTTGAAAACGACCCGCACGAACTGCACAACTTGGCAGATAGGCGCCCCGAAATCGTAAACGAGGCACAAAAAATCTTAGACGAATGGCATGCGGAAATGATGACCTCGGCAACTCATCCCGTAGACCCTCTTTGGACTGTTATGAAAGAAGGCGGACCGTTCCACACGAGAGGAGAGCTTTCAAACTACTGTCGAAGACTTCGCGAGACCGGGAGGGAAATGCACGCGGAAAAGCTAGAAAAGCAGTATGGAAGCCAATAGCCTTAAGACAATCGGCGAACATATAACAGCAGTTAACGAGCGCAAAAAGCGAGCTTGCCAACTGCTTTGCAAGCATATACTTCAGAAGCCGAGGCACTGCCTAGCCAATTCGCTCTGCCAACAACCATGGTAGAAAATATACGATTGAGTTTCTTGATTCCATCAACAAGCAAGAAAGCCTTAACGAGGCCGTTGGAAGGCGGAACAAAAATGTTGCACGGTTGTGCAACAATGTTGTCCCGCGGTACAAAAGTTTTAGACCGAGGGACAAAAATGTTAGACCGCGGGACAAAAATGTTAGACCGAGGGACAAAAATGTTAGACCGAGGGACAAAAATGTTGTACCGAAGTACAAAAATGTTGTACGGCGGTACAAAAAGATTGCACAACTGTACAAAAGTTTTGTACCCAAGCCCAAAGATGTTTAAAAAATGCCAAAATGAATCAGCAAATCCTCGGAAAGCTTCCGCAAGCTGATATTGCGCGAAATCAGATTCGCATATAGAATGCAAACAACCACGAAGAAAGGAGACCCTTGGTAAATGTTTGAAAAGAAGTGGCTTACAACCATACTAACAATCGCTTTGGCATTAATTCTTTTCACTTCGATTGGTTACCCCGCTAAGACAACCCTACGCGTTACTGGAAGCGCCCTACACCTTGATAAGCACTTTCCTCAATTTGCGCATCTATGGCAAGAAGGATGGTCCCTCAAAGATGACAATGGGAACATTCTAATCTATGCCAAGCCAGACATGCCTCTCGGAGGGTATCTCTTCGTTTACTATCAGAACACTGGCGGCAAAGCTATCACGATAGAAGATCTTGCCATCGAGGGCGTCAAGCTCTCGGAGGGCATTGGAATAACGCATGCCACGAAAAATCCGGAGGAGAAATTTGGCGCAAGTATACTTTTGTCAAAGCTTCCGAAAGAAAAGCTGAACAGCCTTCAAGCCGCGGGCGCGCCTGTTTGGTGGAAGCCCGAACCTCGAGAAGTGCCCCCCGGAGGAATGGGTGAGATTGTCGTCCGTCTAAAGAAGAAGCCAACGATTCAACAAATCAAGGTTGACATCATAAGCGACGGGGGGAACGCAAGCACAATCGTTTCTACCGCCAAGGAATACCCCCGCTTCACGACAATCGCCTTCACTCCCGACCTTAGTAAGGTCTACCTTTATGTTAGACATCCCAAGGGAAACGTTAGACTTGGGAAGATATACCTTGACAAGGTTGACATAACCCCAAGGGCAAAAATCGCCCCGGGTCAAGCGGGGGAGATAACTCCAATCATTATTAACCTCGACAAACCACTTAAGTGGATGTCATATCACAACTTCACGGCAGTCTTCCAAGACGGCTCGGAAGCAATTGCTGGGATACGCGCATGGGGTCGTGAGATGGTGTACGGAATGTGGGGAGCGGGCTTCGTTGAAGGAGAACCCAAGGAAGCCGCTCGCAAGTTCTTGATGGATTGGAAAGAACACAACATCAACGTTCTAATGGGCCACATCTCAGGCAGTGCGGGCGACTACGTAAAAAGCGACGAAGGCTGGGAACTTGCGCAGTCCTTGGGCTTCGATAGAATGACTACTTGGGACACTGGTAAGTATAAGCCCGTTTTCTTCTTCCTGCAGGACGAACCTGATGCGCATGACGCGGCGAATGATGCGCTTAAACCAGCCGACCGCCTTGGGTCGCTGGGCCAATGGCTTGTCAAGTGGCAGGAGGTACTCAGGCGGCACGACCCTGATGTGCCGGTGCTTCTTAATATTGACAACACGTACAAGCCAGAGAACTGGTATATGTATCATCAGCTCTCCGACATCCCGTGCATAGACCCCTACTTCCCCGAACAGCAGGACTACTGCTTCAACAAACACCCTGGCGCATTTTTTGCCCACACTAAGCCAACTTATGTCTATGCCGTGAGCACCATTTCCCAGTCCTCCGCCCAACCAAAACCGCTCCACACGATTCTTTGCTCGACGAGGTACCGAGATGGAAAGGGCTATGAAGGACGTTTCCCCACGCCGGAGGAAAAGCGCATGGAAGTGTACTACACCATCTCGGCTGGCGCAAAAGGTATCTCTTATTGGTGGTTTAGTCCAGACGTGTACTGCATTGGTGTTGGAAAGGACGAACCGGCTGCACACGCCCTCTGGAAAGAAATAGGGCTTCTTGGCGCCGAAGTTCGGACTGCCGGCCCTGTTATAACGGTCAGCACGCCGGTTAGCCTGCCCACGAAATCTGATAGGTACCTTTGGGTTCGCTCGCTCCTATCGGGCATGAACACTGTAGCCGTCATAATCGTCAATGATGACGTTGCTTGCGACCGCCTCGGCACCGTGTTCAAGCCTGTCCAGAATGCGCACGTTTCCATCGAGCTCCCGAAATGGATTAAACCGACCGATGCATTCGAAGTTACTTATGAGGGAATCAAAGACATTGCGTGGAAGAAGGAAGGAAACAGGGTTGCCCTGGACCTAGGGACTGTGAACATCAGCCGATTCGTCATTATAACCGCGGATTCGACGTTGAAGGCGAACCTTAAGAAGCGCTACGAGACCATGTTTGCCGCCAACGTTGCTAAACTGCTTGCGCAGGAGAACTGACATGTCTTGCAGTGTGCCATCCTACCTAACAGGATACGAAGACCTTTACCGAAAAAACCCCAGGGAGGCGGCAATCCAGTGGTTTAGGGATGCAAAATATGGCTTATTCCTCCACTACGGATTGTACTCAATTCTCGGGCGGCACGAGTGGGTTCAATATTTTGAGAAGATTCCTGTCAGAGAATACGAGAAGCTGATTGAACGGTTCACGGCCGAGAGATTCGATGCGGAATATATAGCATCGTTCGCCGTAGATTGCGGGATGAAATACGTTAATATAACAACGCGGCATCATGAGTCATTTTGTCTTTGGGATACCAAGCAAACGTGGTTCAACAGCATGAATTCTCCGGCGCACCGTGATTTAATAGCGGAGTTAGCCGAAGCATGCAGGAAGGCAAGGCTGGGATTGTTTTTCTACTATTCACATGGCCGCGACTGGAGGCATCCACACGCGCCCAACAACGATCTATGGAAAGGAGCCCCAAGACCGCAGTATGATCCCCCTGAGCCAACATACGCCTACGGCGAACAACACAACTTGCAGATTTACATAGACTTTGTGGCGGCACAGATAACCGAGTTGTTAACGAATTACGGGCCGATTGCCGGCATATGGCTTGATGGCGTAGGCGTTCCATTATCTTACAACCGCGAAGCGTTCCGCTGTCAGGAGCTGTACGACATGATACACCGCCTACAACCGCAGGCGCTCGTGGCATACAAACAAGGTCTCCTTGGGACGGAAGACTTTCTCGCGCCTGAGTACAAGCCGGTAGAAAGCACGAAACCCGTAGAGATATGCGACACAATGATGCCCGACAAGGCTTGGGGTTATACAGCATCGCTTGAAGGAAAACACAAGACTGCGGACGAAGTTTGGGAGCTAATCCGAAACGCTAGAAAGCATGGATGCAACCTCCTCCTCAACACCGCTCCCTTGCCAGACGGGAGCATTGACCCTTATGACGATATGGTTCTTCGTAAGGTTGGGGAGCGCCTGCGCAGGGAAGGCTTTCCTGGCGAGCAGTGATTCTCAAACTTAGCTGGAGGGAAATTGAAAACAATGAGAAGAACAAACCACATTCTTGGGCTATTTTGCCTAATATTGCTTCTGGCTACCATTTTTGCTTGCAATGCTGCGCCCGAAATAATCGGAAGCTTTTATCGCGCTGACAAGCCGTTCCCGGAGTTTGCCTACTTCTGGAAAGAAAGTCCAAAGCCAGAAAACGAGACTGATTACCCTCCGCAAGCCCTTGGCGGCTCAATTCATGTATTTATTAGAAACGCTGAAAATGAAGCAATTGACATTAAAGATGTCATGCTCAACGACATCAGCCTAACTCGCGCAATTGCTTTTTCAGATAAGCGGAAGTTCAAAGGCGGCAAAATCTACGCCGCGCATGTATTCTTCTCCGACATCTCCGATGAGGAGCGCAAACAACTTGACAATGCTGGCGAACCGATATGGTGGCGGGCTGAGCCTCGTAGCGTCAAGCCGAGCGGAACCGCTGAGATTACGATTCGCCTTCGCAAGCCACCGCTGGCAAAGGAAGTCAAGGTTACTATTTTGACTAATAGCGACCAAATCCACACAGCGGTTTCTACCGAAAACAGCGTTCCAATGTTCGAAGGCATAGCGTTCTCGGATGACCTACGCAAAGCATATGCCTACGTTCGAAGCAATAACACACCGACAAAAATATTGTTGGACGGCAAAGACATCACAGCTTACTCGCAAATTGGGCAGGCGAACGCCTCAGGCATTATCCCGATTGTTTGCGCGTTCCATGCGCCCCTTGAGCGCGGCTCATTCCACACATTCCAAGCCATATTAGAAGACGGTTCAAAAGCCACCGCAGGAATTCGCGCTTGGGCGGACGAGTTTAGGTATGGCATTTGGGGCGGCAGACCTGGAAAGGAAACCGAACTAGAAATCGGCAAGGCGTGGGTTAATGAAATGGCCGCTCACAATATCAATCTCCAGATGGACATGATTGGCTCGGCCGCCGTTGCGCAGTTCATGAAAACCGATGAAGGCAAGCAATTGATGCAAACATTAGGGATAAAGCGAATTGTCGGCGATGTTGGAAAAGCGGTTTCGCCGGCGGCATATTATCTCGCCGATGAGCCCGACGCTGCTGACTCGAGGGTCCCCGATGTTCCAGCGGCGTTGAAAGTTGGAAGCCTCGCGCAAGGGTTAGTCAAGCTTGCCGAAGAAATACGTTCACTCGACCCAAACACTCCAAATATGGTGAACGTAGATATGACATTTAAGCCAAACAATTGGTATATCTACGGACAAATTGCCGACATATACGCAGCAGATCCATACTACCAAACACGTTTAGCGGAAGCATACTGGAAAAAACCCCACACAATCTGGATGTATAAGAAAGCTACGTTCGTCTATGCTGTCGGCGCTATTTGCCAATCTGCATGCGCCCCAAGACCTCTTCATTTGATACTAAACTGTACTCGCTTGCAGGAAGAAAATAGGAAGTTCAGATTCGGCACTCCACAAGAAAAACGAATTGAAGTATATTACGCCCTTGGAGCTGGCGCAAAAGCAATTTCTTATTGGTGGTTTCTTCCAATCGCCCCGAACGCAAAAGGCTCTTGTGGATGCGGCGCAGATGAACCCGAAGCAAAGGCACTTTGGCGAGAGATTGGCATCCTTGGCGCAGAAGTCCGAACTGCTGGACCTCTCATCGTTCGCAGTTGTCCTGCCAACCTACCGATAACATCCTCAAATAACATATGGTCGCGCTCGCTTCTTGTTGGGTTGGACACAGTCGTAATTCTCTGCGTGAACGATGACTACACAAACGATGACAAAGGAACGACTTACAAGCCAGTAGAAAATGTAGAACTTAATGTGACTTTACCTCCCTGGCTCAATCCCAAGATGGTATTTGAAATCAACTCAACGGGAACGGCGGAATTGAAGTGGGAACGGTCAGGTGGCAAACTTAACCTTCATCTTGGAACGGTGGACCTTACTCGGATGATAGTAGTAACGTCTGATGAGAGCCTTCGCAACCAACTTCAGCAACTCTATCAGACTAAATTCGCGGCGAACATAGAAAAATTGTAGCCTATCATGGCCAGGGGAACTCAGGCGTGGGAGCGCCGGTCAAGGCACCTATCAACGTCCACAATACAGCCATGCTAAACTCTCCCAGTACCATTCCAAGAAACCAAGGACGCGCGCGAACATAAAGCCGCATGCCTCCATATCTCAGCAAAAGAACCTTTATAATCCAGGCTACAAGCGCAGAGAACCAAAATACGCTTATAGTCCAAGAAACACACAACGCGTACCCTAACGGATGTAGAGGCCACCAATAGAACAATGATCTCATGTATGACAAGAATAAAGTAAAGATTACTCCCACACCAAAGAAAACTGGTGCCTGCCAATCCATGGGATTAGAACCAGCCATATGGCTTTCAAACTCGCGAAATGGTGCAAGATTTAGCCCTTGATAGACCGCTTGATAAAGCATGATGCCCCCACGTGAATATGGAATCACCATATGAAGAAATCCACCTACTATAAGCGCTGTGAGCGTACCAACTGCGAGCATGGGAAGTAGAGCTCTTCTTCTAATATAAACACCGTCAGACATTTTCAGGCTATCCAGAAACCCTGTGAAAAGCAATCCACGCTGGTCTCGAAGAAAAGCAACATCAAAAAAGGCAAGTAGCGTCATATTTGCCGCGCCAAGATTATGAACTGGAGCAAACATATGGTAAATGTCAACAGGCCTAAAGGACGTCTCGGTCATCAACATCCCAGCTTCTGCTGTACTTCTCGCCATGACAAGCGCAATGATAAAGAGAAAAACGCCAAATTCGAAAAATGCGACCCAGAGTGACATCCCGGCAAGCCATGACCAACCTGCAATTAGCGCAAAGCTGCCAAGCAATCCCCACACAGCTACACGATACGGCATCAACTCATTGCTATCATCCATCCGCTCTATACCCAAGGCAGTTCGAAATACGCGCTTAAGGTGGGGTAAAGAAACATAAATTAGGTATCCAACCAAAACAAAATATGCACCAGCTGTCTGATATGCCACAAAAAGATGCGTGCCATATACCGGCATGCGTTCCAGTTCCATTCCAAAGGATGCAGCTACTACGTCCTGGAAGCGCGCAAGAAGAGCAAAAAACCAAAGCGAAAAAATAAGTTCAGATGGCAGGAGGAAGAAGAACCCTATTGCCGCAAAAGAGACGTAAATCCACCAGCAGTAAATCTTGTCCCATGGCGGATTTACAAGATATGGATTGAGAAGTAGCTGGAGCGTTATTTCAGGAATGTTTGGAAACCAATTATGCAAGCCATTGAACGAAAATACAATAACAGGAAGCGCCATGCCGCCCCATAAGAGCTTATCCCTTAATATTGACCCGCCCTGCTCCTCTTTAACAAGTTCAAGCGGAGGCTGAACTAACGGAAATGATAGCTTCTCATTATCAACCCATTGACGTCGCAGGATAGTAGCCATGCATAGAAAAGCAAAAATTACTAATAGTACCAACACACCCCACGCTAAAAGAGGCACTGACCAGGCATGCCAAGGAATCGTTTCACCTGCCCGAAGTCCTTCAAAGAAACGGATTGCGGAAGATTGACTGGGGCCCGATTCTGGGTCGAAAGGCACAAGCCACTTTTTAATATGTGGGTAGAAAAGATCATGCCATCTGTTACTCGGATTGGCAAAGTAATTTGGTGTCACTAGCAAAGGAATAATCTTCTCAAGAATCCCGCGGGAGCAAACCATAGCGGCGACAATTATCATGCAGTAAATCATTATAAGCTCGGCTGCATTTAGGGCAAATCTAGCTGCTATCCTATGCAAGCATTTGTTCAATAAAACAACAAAGAAGAATATACCAATAGCAGCTGGGGGCATTTGGAGAAAACCAACTTGGATTCGCCCAATTACCAATTCAGCATATGATACGATGAAGCATACAACAACAACGAGAAAAATGCCTATAGAAAGCGCACGTACCGATATGCCTGACTTACCTTTTTCCAGCGCTGAAACCTTTAAACTTAGTTCTTTATCAGCTGATTTTTGAGAGCTAATTTGTGCTTTCCTGTTCATTACTTACAAATGGTGCTGGGAATAAAAGGCTAACAAGATAGGCAATCACAATTGCCCCAACTAGCGAGAAGGGTAAGATAAACATAAAAGATACCTTGACTTCGTTACCGGTCAAAGCCTTAGAAATTTCTCCATAGTACGAGACAACAGCGCCTATTACAAATCCTGAAAAGATGGCCGCCCACGCTCCCTGACGGTTTATTCTTTTAATAAAAAACGCCATGATAAATAGAGCTGCCATTGGAGCGATGAAGCAACCATTTATTTTTTGTGCAACCTCCATGAAATTCCCTTTTATAAAATGCTGCACAAAACTAACTAAGATAGCAATTGCTCCCACAATGATTCCTATTAACTTTGCCTTTCTCACCCGTTGGCGCTCGTCGTTTGAGCGAGAAAAGATTCTTGCAAAATCAACCATTATCACGGTCGTAATTGAGTTGACGCCAGATGATACGCTTGACATCGCAGCCGAGAAAAGTGCGGCAATCAAAACTCCCGAAAGGCCTGTTGGAAGCACATGCGCTATAAACCAAGGGAAGACATCATCAGCACCGCGTTTAAGCAGATAGAGCTTACCTTTAACTTCTCCCATCATCGCCATCTTATGAACAACTTCGTCGAGCACACCCGGCTTCGCATTCAACAAAAGTTCATTAGCAGCAGGTATGGTGCTAGGATTATGGATAAAGTAGCCCACTAAAGCTGCTCCACAAAAAGCCAGGACGCTAGCCACCATGGTATTTGCAAAAGCATTTGTGAGAAAACTTCTTCTTGCCATCCGGGCATCCCTAGTGCTTAGGTAACGTTGAATTGCAAGTTGGTCTGAGCTAGCTGTGCAAATCCACCAAACGATATACATGAAAATAATCCCTAAAACGGTAATTCGCTCTGTCAGGTCAAAGGAAAACAACTTTACGTTTGGCCATGATAGGCCGCCTGCAATTACAGGGTCATGAAAGTTTGGCCACCAACCGGTTAGACTTCCTGAACTGTATATAGCAAAAGCCACAACCGCCAGTGCACCACCAAAAAGAATGAACGCTTGAGTTACATCGGTAATGATAACAGCGCGTATTCCACCCATCGTCGTGTAAGAAATTGTAATTATACCCACAGCAAGAATAACGCTTTCGAGCGGCCATCTAGTCATCTGGGAAACAGCACGACTGCAAGTATAAACAACAAGGCCTGTCCACGTAATGCGAGTAAGAATGAACAAAACCGCTGCGGCTTGACGTATACCCATCCCAAATTGTTTCTCGAGAAGCTGATACCCTGAGGTTATCTTATGCTCCATTATCTTTGGAATAACAAGATACCCAATGAAGAAAAAGGAGATCCAAACTGAAAGTTGAGACCACAAAACGCCAAAGCCATTGGCAATTACTTCGCCTGGCATGGTCAAATAAGTAATAGTACTAATAAGCGTGGCCATTGTGGAAATGCCCACAATAAACCAATTCATGCTCCGACGGCCAAGGAAGTATTCATTTGTGTCGGTCTGCCGCGTGGAATAATATATCCCGATGCCCAGCATCCACAGCATGTAAATTGCGACAACCAGTGCATCCCAATAGCTCAGGCTCTTACTCATTAATAAAGCTCCAAGTCCTTAATAATAAAAATCAATTAAGACCAAAGTCTGTGGACATATTTTATGCTATATCAAGCTTTGCCATTAGGTTAAGACAAAGCTGCAAGGTGTGCGCCGCCTCAGCAAAGCTAGTTCGCATTGGCGCACCACCGTCAATTGCCGCCAGAAACGCCGTTGCCTGTCTTCTGAGCGCATCCGCATAGTCAGCTTGCTCGACTTGCAAATCTTCCCAGTTTTTGCGAAAAATTTTGCACGTGAATTCCGGCTCAACTACACGCAAAAATCCCTCTGCGCCTGCAAAATCAAGCATATTCTCATTAACTGGCTGGAATTGGTTGATATGCACCGTTCCCAGAGCGTCGTTTTCCTTAAACTTACAAGAAAGAGCTACTGTATCTTCAACCTCCACTCCCTCAAGCGCCAGATGTTTGACATACCCACACATTTCTTCAATTGGTCCCATATACCATTGGACAAGATCGAGAAAATGGGTTGCGCAGTCTAGCAGACAGCCTCCCCCTTGGTCACGCCGCGCATAGTATATCTCTCGGTAGTCGGGCCTGTATGTTGTGAAAGGCTGACCACCGTTGATGCGAGCGATAAGAACTTTTCCAAGCGCACCAGACTTTACCAGCTCACGTGCCCTCTCATGAGCCGGATGGTACCTGCGAACGTAAGCTACACCCGATGGGGGCGCTCCCGGTTTTTCTGCGAGCTTAAGAAGTTCCTCAACGCCAGCATAAGTATGAGAAAGAGGCTTTTCGGAAAGCACCGGCACTCCTTCAGTCAAACAACGAATCGAATAAGGGACGTGCGTAGGTGCAGGTGAACATATTACCACGCCGTCGAACTGTTTAATGTCAATCGAATCCCAATCATCATTGGAAATTTCTACATCAAACTCAGCGCGTGCCCGGGCCTTTGCCTCCTCTCGAGGGTCAATAACCGTTAAATGTGGTTTGGGGTTTTGGGTACTGAAAGCCCGCAATTGCTTCAAGCCAATGCTACCTGCTCCGACAATCAGTATGCGCTTCGCCAAATTTATTCTCCTCCTCAAATTTGAGAGTTTGACTGCCAACTTTTCGGCGCCTAGCGTCTCAAAATGGCATCCATTGCACGCGATGTATTTTCGATAAGAACTTCTGGGTAGTGTGCATACGGAGGAATCATCTCAGCCGTAAGCGGTCCATTATATCCAACTTCTTTCAGCGCCTTAATTACCGCTGGCCAATCCACATCACCGGAAAGAAGGTCTACAAACCCAGCAGCTGTTCCTACGCTTCTTCGGAAATCTTTAAGATGCACGCGTCTAATTCGCTTCCCGAGGATAAGAATCCAATCTTGAGGGTAGCCGATATAAACACAGTTGCCAACGTCAAAATAGACAGCTACCCAGGGATTTCTGAACTGGTCCACAAAGTTTGCCATTTCCATCGGACTAAGCAAGAACTTATTCCATACATTTTCGACACAGATAGTCACGCCTGCCGCTTCAGCATCGCCAATGAGCTTGCCTATCTCCTCTGAGGCACGTTTGTACGCATCTCCATATTTGACAACAGGTATGGAAGGGTCCCAAGGAACATCAACCGCACCAGGAACGACAAGCAAAGCATCCGTCCCAAGAGCATTGGCAGCAGCAATCGCTTTTTTATGAATCTCAACCGCTTTAGCCCGAATGGAAGTATCATCCGACGTGAAAGGCCATTGGAAACCAAGTGCACAGGCGAGACTGGCAATCTCAATTCCAGTATCTGCGATTGCCTCTTTTAATTGCCTAAGGTCATCCAATTTCGAATCGAGTGAAATTTCGCCGGTTACTGAGAAAGCTAGTTCTATAGCATCAAACCCAGCGACTTTTGCCTCTTTGCACGCTTGAACAACAGGTTTTGATGCCTCTAAGCCGCCCGGAAACGCCCAGTAACTTATGCTCTTAATCATAGCTTTACTCCTTCTCCTAAAATCTTGTTTGTTAAACTAAGGCTATACGCTAACTGCTTGCCCAGTCTCTGCTGATTGCCGCGCAGCAAGACAAAGGCGTACAGCATAAGCTGCTTCTTCTGGTGTAATTATCTGTGGCATTAGACCTTTCTCGATGCAATCAAGGAAGTACACAATTTCGTTATAGTATCCTCCGAGTGAGGAAACGTTGCCGCCTGCGTCAGCCGACCCTGCGGTTGGTTGAGGTACCTCAGGATACTCCGCAGGCTCACCTTCAGGCTGAAGAATTAGCGATGGAGAAGCAGTTGCATCGAAGAAAATGACACCTTTCTCACAAACAACCCTTATCTGGCTAGTAAATGGAAACCCTTCTGGCATTGCCAAACACCCAACTGCTTGGCTAGACATACCATTTTCGTGGCCTATTAGCATGGTAAGCGCCGTATCATAGGCGCCTCTAGCAGTTTTTATTCCATATGCAACAACCTGTTTTGGCCTTCCAAGAATCCAAGCAAGGAAGTCAAGGTCATGAATGTGAAGATCGAGTATTGCACCACCGCTTCTAACTGGATCGGCAAGCCATCCCTGCCATGCCCAAGTAGCTGGAGCACTCAACCTTTGAGCTGTAGCCCATAAAGGCCTCCCTAACCTGCTAGAATCAATTATTGACTTTAGCACTTGACACTCTGGCCAAAATCTTACTACATGACCTATCATTAATTTACTTCCGGCCGCTTCCGCTGCAGATACCATTCTTTCACAAGAACCCATACTCAAGGAAAGCGGCTTCTCGCAAAAAACGTCTTTTCCAGCATTTAGCGCTTTTAGAACATGTTCTTCATGCATATATGTGGGTGTACATACATCAATTGCATCTACATCCGACCCCTGAAGAAGTTCATCAATACTTTCAAATGCTTTACAATTAAGCTTGCTTGAAGCTTCAGCACGGCGATCTTCTTCAATGTCAGCAACAGCAACTACCTCAGCCTTTCCGCTAGCCTTATAGCATTCAGCGTGCATTTTGCCCATAAACCCATAGCCTATTAGACCTATTTTTACCATTGAAACCACCTCTTAAGAAGTGAACTTTCAGTCTTACTAGCTTATTTCGTTTTTTCGCCTCAGCCATCCTTCGTAGCAAATAAGATAAGAATTCACTAATTCGCAGAAGGTAGAAACCTCTGAGAGCTCGAAAATCATTGTGAATACAATTAACTGGAGGGCTAGGTCCGTGGGACTAAAACAAAGTCTAGCAGTTTGTTTTGCGCTGGTCTTTTTTCTTTTTTTTCAAGCAAATTTAAACGCAGAAGAAGGACAAAAAACAAACATTGATAAAGGAGTTAATAAGAAAAGCTCAGCCTCTGTGACTGGGCTACAAAAGAACCGAAAGGACGCGTTACAAGTGAGACGCCTTGAATGGGAAAAGATTAAAATTGACGATGGAGCTTATGAATCTGCTTGCGCGTTCGATGTAAACAATGACGGCAAGCTCGACATTGTATGTGGCGGCTTCTGGTATGAGGCGCCGAATTGGACAAAACATAAGATTCGCGATGTCATGTCCGCTGGTGAGTATTTCGATGATTTTTCGACCATTCCAATGGATGTGAATGGCGATGGGTTCATGGATTTCATCACCGGCGGATGGTGGGGCAAAACCCTCTCATGGATTGAAAATCCCAAGGGACAGACAGTTGAATGGAAAAAACACGACATAGCAGAAGTTGGCTCAATTGAAACTACGCGCGCCTGGGATGTTGATGGCGATGGACAACCTGAAATTGTGCCAAATACTCCTGGCAATCCTCTGAGGGTTTTCAAGCTGGAAAATGGCATATTCAAAGAATATGTTATAAGCAAGGAACCACAAGGGCATGGCTTGGGATTTGGAGACCTACTTGGCAATGGAAAAGGCTGCTTCATTACCCCAAATGGATGGCTTGAACCCATGGGTGACCCCCTCACCGGCGAATATGTTTTCCATCAGGAGTTCCAGCTTGGCAGCGCTAGTGTACCAATTATTGTAGCAGATGTTAACAGGGACGGCACGAATGAGTTGATTGTTGGTCAAGCACACGGTTATGGGCTCGATTACTACACACAAAAGATTGAAAATGGCAAACGTATATGGACCAAGCATCCCATTGACCCATGGTTCTCGCAGTATCACGAGATGCAATGGGTGGATATTGACGGTGATGGAGAATGCGAACTTGTAACTGGCAACCGTTTCCGCGCTCATTGCGGCAATGAGGCAGGTGAGACGGATATTGTCGGCATTTGGTACTTCAAATGGAATGGAGAATCGTTCACAAAATGCGTGATTGACTATGGAAAAAAAGGCGACCATTCTGGCACTGGCATCTTTATGTGGATAGGTGATATTGATGGCGATGGCAGACTCGACATAGTCGCACCCGGAAAAGAAGGATTGTTCCTCTTCAGAAACCTAGGGCCAGAAACTGCAGGAAGTCAAAAATGATTGGCAATTGGATTTTGTCCAACATAAAGGAATCTGGAAAATGAAAGGGCTCCTGTGTCTAATTGGGCTTCTAGCCATGATTACAAGAGCAGAAGCAGCCGATGGCTTAGCAATTCAAATATCGGAATCTGGGAAGCGCTATTTGGTTTACAATGGCAAGCCCCTTCTAGCCTTTGGACCCGGCGACGAAAAAATGCTAATTTCAATCAACAACCCCTCAGAAGTTCGCCGGTGGGCAAAATGGCAAAAAGATAATGGCATGTGTCTAATTCGAACCTACCCAACTTGTGTTCCCACGCCTGGCTGCCTTCACCCATTCAAATCAAAAAATGGCAAATGGGATATAGACGCCTGGAACGACGAATACTTCAAGAATATGGAGCGCTTTTTTTCCATTCTAGAGGAATATGGCATTGTGGTTCATTTACAGCTTTGGCAAATTGTGTGGTTCAAAGAGGATAAACCCGATAGATGGGCGATGAATTATATTAACCCTGCCAACAATATCAACGAGTGGACTCGCGCTTATCCGCGCGGCGCCGACTACATGAACGCCCCACCAGACAGCCCTGCTGGAAGACACCGCAAAGAATGGGTAATGCGAATCCTTAACACAGTTAAGGGTCACAAGAATGTTTGGATTGACGTAATTAATGAACTTGGCAACGGCGGAATTGGGGATATGAAATGGGCACACGACGTGGTATCTTGGATTCGCGAATGGGAAAGAACTAACGGCCAAAAGCTACTCGTCGGCGTAGATATGTGCAACTTCAATGCCAGTGCTTTTGAACCTTTTGAGAAAAACTATGACCTGCTAATATTCAATGAGCTCCACAGGGATGAGGCTCTCCAAGCAGCAAAGCGATATAACAAACCAATGGTAAGTGTACGCTCAAGCGATGGAAGCAACAATCGCGAAGACTACCTTTTCATTGATGCCGAAAGCACCAGTCCTGAGCACCAAACTCGATATCGAACGCTATGTTATAGAAGTATATTCTCTGGTCTGCAATCCATTGGTGCATATTGGAAGTCTGAAATTCAGGGAGTAAACTACACCGACATGAAAGATTGGGCACAATATGCCCGTGCGTTGAGAAGATTTTGGGGAAAGATTAGCCATGCCTGGCCAAATCTAAAAGTGGACGATTCAATTGTTTCCAAAGCAATAACTCCATTCGCTTACGGTATGAAATCCAATCAATTATATGCTGTATATCTCGAATGTGGTCCGCATACAGCAGGCAATCATTATCAATCCTCGCTTCTCGAAATTAAGTGCCCCTTTGTGAATTATCATGTTGAGCTGTTTGACACTAAGAAAGGTGTATCACAGCATGCGAGCAGCTCACGCAGTAAAGACAAAATTATAATCCAGCTTCCAGAATTCGTTGACGATATAGTGGTCCTGATATGGCAAACCAGAAGCAAAGGATAAAGATTAATAAATTGGGGCTGTTGTGTTTAAGATAATACACTTTTTAAACGCTGATAGGAGGTCTTTCAAATGCCAAAAATTGCAATGATTGGCGCGGGAAGCGTCATTTTCACAAAAACACTCATGAACGACATAATGGCAACGCCCTCACTTCAAGAAAGTGAGTTTGCGTTGATGAGTCCAACAGAGACCAAACTTCGCAAGATGGAGGCCTTTGCAAAGGATGTAATTCGAGAAAACAACCTTCCAACTAAAGTTTGGGCAACCACCGACCGAAGGAAAGCCTTGGATGGAGCCGACTATGTTGTCATTACAATCCAAATCGGCGGCATGGATGCCTTCCAAGCTGATTATGAGATTCCACTGAAATACGGAGTAGACCAATGTATCGGAGATTCACTTGGGCCAGGTGGTATTTTCCGAGCCCTAAGAACCATACCAGTGCTAATAGACATTGCCAATGATATGAAGGAACTTTGTCCCAATGCCCTCATGCTTAATTATGCTAACCCAATGGCAGCTAATTGCTGGGCTCTCGGTACTGTTCCCGGATTAAATTTCGTCGGCCTCTGCCATGGCGTCCAAACAACCATGGATCTAATTGCCGGATATGTTGGAATACCAAAGGAACGCATTGACTTCCTAGCCGCTGGAATTAATCATATGGCGTGGTTCCTCAAACTCGAAGTAGACGGCAAAGACATTTATCCAATCTTAAGAGAAAAATTCGAGAAGCCTGAATATTACATAAATGAAAAGGTTCGCGGCGAGGTATTCAGACATTTCGGATATTTTATGACGGAAAGCACAGGGCATCTTTCAGAATACGTACCATGGTTCCGCAAGAACAAAAAAGCGCTCGAACTTTACTGTGACCAGCCCGACTTTGGCGGCGCTTCTGGAGCATATTACAAATACGGACGTATGCTGGAAGAAAAATTCCGTACAACCGATCCACTCAGCATTGAAAGCAAAAAACTTGAGCCGCGAAGCGCAGAATACTGCTCGTACATAATTGAAGCAAAAGAAACGGGAAATATCTTCCGATTAAATGGAAATGTGAGAAATGATGGATATATAACCAATCTACCCAACGGATGCTGTGTTGAGGTACCAATCTACGTTGACAAAATGGGTTTGCATCCAACAGTTGTAGGAGAGCTTCCGCCACAGTTGGCGGCCCTGAATCTCACTAACATAATAGTGCAAGGCTTGACAGTTCAAGCGGCGCTTAAAGGTGACCCAGAGCTTGCGGCGCAGGCAGTGGCATTAGACCCACTCACCTCAGCCGTTTGCACTCTTCACGAAGCCCGCGAGATGACGCGTGAGATGTTTGCGGCAGAGGCAAAATGGTTGCCTCAGTTCGCTGGGAAGGAGCTTAAGCCGCTTCCAATAATTGAAATACCGCCCGATATTGTTCCGGCAGATGTCCCGCTAGACCCAGCATTGGCGATAGCAAATAGGTTTGGCAAGCTAGCGAGTGCATAATTAACAGCGAATAGGAACGCTTTTCACCAGGTGATATTTTCTAAAATTCATAGTATGGAGATGAATTTATGGAAAAAGTTCGCATAGGCTTTGTTGGTGTTGGCGGCATGGGGCAATGTGCACACCTGCGAAATTTTGTCACCGTGCCCGACTGCGAAGTTGTTGCAATAGCAGAAGTTAAAGAAAAACTCGGGAAGCTTGTGGGCGAGCGATATGGTATTCCCAAAGTGTATAGAAACCATGAAGATATGCTCGCATCAGAAAAGCTCGATGGTATTGTCGCATCACAACCGTTTAACCGTCATGGCACCCTAATCCCAGAACTAGCCAAGGCAGGTATCCCAATTTTTACTGAGAAACCTTTAGCTGGGTCAATTGAAAATGGAGAGAAAATAATCCAGGCTCTTGAAAAAGCAAAGACTTGGCAAATGGTGGGATACCACAAAAGAAGTGACCCTGCAACAATGTACGCCAAAGCTGAAATTGACCGGCTCAAAAATACCGAGGAATTAGGCAAGTTGAGGTATGTACGAATCCTCATGCCTGCAGGTGATTGGGTTGCAAATGGCTTTGTAGGCTTAATTACCTCTGACGACCCACCTCCAGCACTTGAATGGGATCCTCCTGCTAGCGACATGGACGAGGAAACTTTCAAAGAATATACAGCCTTCGTAAACTATTACATTCACCAAGTAAATCTCATGCGCCATCTTTTGGGTGAACCGTACAAAATAATTTTCGCTGACCCATCAGGTGTTGTCCTTGTAACCCAAAGTGAGAGCGGCGTTGCCGGCACAATTGAAATGTCGCCCTACCGAACAACAATTGACTGGCAGGAGTCAGCACTTATTGCATTTGAGAAGGGCTGGATAAAGCTGGAACTGCCTGCTCCAATGGCAACCCACCGTCCCGGCAAAGTAGAAATAATGCGCGATCCTGGAGGTGATGTTACACCAACGACAATGTGCCCTACCCTTCCATGGATTGGCGCCATGAGACAACAGGCGATGAACTTTGTGGCGGCAATTAAAGGTGAGATGAAGCCATTGTGCGAGGCACACGAGGCGCTGGAAGATTTAAAGGTTGCCAGAGAATACATTCGTTTACTAAGAGGCAAGTAAATAACAGTCATGTTATTAGTAATGACGCTCAAAGACAGCTAGGCTGGCATAGGTTTTCCATTTGGATGGAGTATACTTATGGATTTGTCATCTTGTTGGCTGCCTGGACTGCATTTCTAGCAGCTTCGGCTGCTTTGGATTCCTCACCAAGGGCATAGTAAACGCGAGAAAGGTACTCCCATGTATCAGGCAAGCCGTCAATTTTTGCGGCACGTTCTAATTCCTTTTTCGCAAGGGATAAATTGCCCATTGTTGCATAAATCGTTCCCTTGTTAAAATGAATCCTTCCAATATCCGGCCAAAGCTTTTCCAAACGGGCGTAAGTTGACAGAGCAGAATTATATTCCTTTACTGCAGTATAGCAGATTGCCAAATTATACATAGCACTTACATTGGTGGGGTTAATGAAAAGGACCTTGCGGTAGATAGGTATTGCCTCCTCCATTAGGTTCTGACCAAAGAGGCTATCCGCCCTTTTTTGTTCAATGGAACCAATAAATGAATAAACTGCACGTACCGAACTGCAAATAAAAAGCAAAAATACAAGTGCAAAGCACAAAATTAAAAACAGACGTATACCATTCCCTGTTCGAAAGTCTTTTGTGTGCGTTTTCCAACTTCCCAGTCCACTTAACAAGCCAAGAAATACCCAAAAGTAAACACCGCCAACGGAATAACGCATCGCGACACCAACGAGATTGCACACAAGAAAACCTAATATTGCACCAATCAGTACACCCGATGTATGCGTCTTTTCAAAAGACTTTCGAAGTGCAAAAACAACTGTCATCCCCAGCATCAACAAGAAAATTCCCAATCCTATGATGCCTGTTTCTGCTGCAACCTCTATAAATTCGTTATGCGCGTGTTCCGAAGCAGTCGCAATTCCGGTGTAAAAGAATGACGGCGTCAACTTTTCCGGCATATAAACTTTCAGCGCACCTGGGCCAACGCCAATTATTGGATGTTCAAGAAACACACGGTATCCCGCCCGCCATTGAAGAACCCTTTGAATGTTCGAAAGATCTTTTGTATCAAGCGAAGTCTTTGCTCGCTCGAAAATCCCACCATTAATTGATACTAACACTGTTATTCCAAGGAGGACTGCTACCCCAACCCCAACCTTCTTTGCATCTTTAAACGTGAAACCGCGCGTCCCAAGCAGTATTGGCAAGCCGAATCCGATCGCCAAAGCAAGCAGTAAACCAAACCATGGACCACGCGAGTAAGTCCATAAAAGACATGCGAGCTGCATTCCTGCCAAAACAAGGAGCCCCCATCTGCGCAAGGCGTTTTCTTCATCCAAATAAAGCAAAAGCGTAATCGGAATAACAAGCACAAGATATGCAGCGAAGTAGGTTGGGTTGCCAAAGCTAGCCAAAACACGCTCATATGATGGGTAAGCCCACATGATGGGGTCAAGGCCAAAGCGCTGGATGATTGCATAGATGCAAGGAATTACCGATGAAAGCGCAAGTATTGAAAATGTATTGCGGATTTTATCGGATTCTCCAAGATAACGCGAACATAGAAAATAAACGAATACATGTGAAAATATTCGAATTGCTTCGGGCCTAGTCGCCCACTGGTATTCAGCGTTGAGGGCAGAAACTATATTCCATACAAGAAAGGCAAGAATTACGAAGTCAAGCGGCGTCCACTTAATCTTCAAACTCTTCTTGCTAATTAATCCAACAAGGATAACCACAGCGATTGCAAGAAGACCTAAATTCAGTATAACGTTCTTAATCTCGGTAGGATCAGCAGTTATCGTTGTGAAAGCGGAAGGGAGAATTAAAAGCAGAATATATAGGATAAATCTAACGGCGTTCGATATCGGTTCACGCTTTTTCATTTTCAGCGATCCCGTTTCTAATTTTTGCGAACTCTAGCTTTACAGTCTTCTTAGTCGAAACATCAACCTCCCAGGTAAGCATTAAAATTTGTTATTTTATACTTGCCGTGCCCTCAGCCATTCCATCCAATTATCTAAACCATCGCCTGTGTTACAAGATACCTTTATTAATCTTCGGCCGATGTTTGCAATACTCTCCTCAAACTTGGCAAGGTCAAAAGGCACATAGGGAAGAAGGTCAATCTTGTTTAGAACCACTATCGAAGCTGAACTGAAGATCGCTGGATACTTGAGTACCTTATCATCGCCTTCAGGAATACTGCACACTACCACTCGTGCTGTTTCCCCTAGGTCGAAGCTTACAGGACAAACGAGATTACCTACGTTCTCAATTATCAAAACATCAAGCGAAGTAACATCAATTCTGTCCAATGCCTTTCGCACCATGCTTGCATCAAGGTGACACGCTCCTCCGGTGTTAATTTGCACAACTTGCGCACCGTGCCTTGCAATTCGTTCAGCATCGAGAGAAGTCGCAAGGTCTCCCTCAACGACGCCAATTTTCAAGTCTCCTGCCCGAGATAGGGTTTGCTCTATCAAACTTGTCTTTCCGGCGCCCGGTGAGCCCATTATGTTAACAACAAAAAGCCCAAATTTTTCGAATTCGGCGCGCATTTCACCAGCGAGCAGATCATTTGCAGCCAGAACTTTTTGCACTACCGGAATCTGCATTTTCTACCTCAATTGAATCAACAAACAATTCCCTTCCGGTGATTAGCTTTCCTTTGTTGCTGGAACAGCGAGGGCATGCGAACGCGCTTACAAGAGGAATATACTCATGACCACAATTTTCGCAAGCATATGCTACTGGCACTTGTTCAACGGCAACTTCTGCACCTTCCGCCAGCGTACCTTTTGCCAAAATTCCGAAGTAAAACTTCAAGCAGTCAGGCTCGACAGTTGACCATTCGCCTACCTTCAGGGAAACCTTAGTTACCCGAGATGCACCCGCTTTCGTAGCTTCTTTCAGCACAATGGAAAGTACGTTTTGGGTGATTCCTAATTCATGCATTAATAATATACTACCGCATAGGGGTTCAAAACTCAATCTTTAATATTTTTTTTGAACTTCTGTCATTTGGTTTCCCGACTTTCGGGTTTTCAGCAACCGCCACTTTTTTATTTGATGTGTTGATTGTTTGGACATAAGATGCGGCTTCTTTAATCGGCGGATAGACTGCCTTTGGGTAAAGCCCAACTCCCAAGCAAAGGATAGCAAGAATCAACATTGAAATCACAACAGTCAGAGGTGCTTCTCGGACAGATGTATTGGCGACTGCTTCGCTTTCTTTACCCCAGAATATGTTTTTAGCAGCTTTCAAAAGCACCACAAGCGTTACCAAGCTAGCAGCTATACCAAATCCAACAGCCCACCAGTTACCCGCATCTGCGCCAGCTACGAACAGCGCAAGTTTGCTATGAAAACCATTAAGAGGAGGCATACCCGAAACCGCCAGCGCTCCTATAAAGAAGCAAAAACTTGTAATAGGCATTTTCTTTGCGAGGCCACCTAGCTGGGAAATATTTCGCACTCCAGTAGAGTAGATTACCGCACCCGCAGCAAGGAAAAGCAGAGCCTTTGCAATAGCGTGATTTACCATGTGAAAGAGTCCGGCGTATATACCCAACTGCGTACCTATTCCAAATCCCATAAGTATATAGCCTATTTGGCTGACGGATGAATATGCAAGCATCCGTTTTAAGTCATCCTGTGCTAGAGCCATGAGATCTCCGATTACGAGCGTGAATACGCCAAGTCCAAGGGCAAACATCGCAACAGGCGAGAAAGTAGGGTAGAAAATTGTAACTGTTCTCACAAGAGCGTACATCGCCACCTTAATCATTACGCCCGAAAGAAGCGCCGAAACTGGTGTTGGCGCTTCTGCGTGAGCATCTGGCAACCATGGATGAAATGGCGCAACCCCGGCTTTCGTCCCGAACCCAATAATCAGAAAGGCCGAGGCAAGAATTATTGTTGTTATGGGAAAGCTACTAGCATGTAGCTTTAGCTCAGATATCAGCAATCCCTTAGCTCCCCCTACACCGGGCAGGTTTGAGCCAGTGGCATATAAAAGCACGCAACCAAAAAGCGAGAAAGTTATGCCTACGGTAAGCAGCATTAGATACTTGTAACCAGCTTCCAGCGCTCGCTTGTCCCAATAAAATGCAACAAGGAGGCCACTTGCAATAGTGCTTGCTTCAACTGCCACATACAGCATAATTATATTGTTAGAGAGGCATGCCCAGATCATGGTAGAAATAAAAAGCATTAGCCAGCCATAGAAAGCTGTTAACCTACCACTAGTGGTCGTATGCGGAAGCCCACCTTCTTTTACCTGATGCCACATGTATTTAAGGGAATAAACAACTGCAACAAAGCTGACAAGCGAGACCATATTTATTAGCAAAGCGCTCAAAGAATCAGCATATAGCTGTGTTTCAAATGAGGTTAAAATCTCGCCATGTAGTGTTTTATATCCGATTATTACAGACAATATCAAAGCGCAGGTAACACCTACAAAAGCCAGGGCCTCCCGCAGCCACGAAACAAATCTTCCGAAAGCAAATATTAGGACCGCCGTTGCAGTTGGAACAAAAATTACTAACGCTGGCAATACCGAAGCCGTTTCTACAGCCGAATGATTCATACCGCACCTCTACCAGTGTAACTCTGAGAGTTTGAATGTATCTGTCGTGCCGAATTTCGACCGGATTCCGCCGATGATGTAAAGCAATAAGTAGACTGTCACTACTACTTCGGTGGCGATACCGGCAAGCGCCGTTTCGCGAATCGTTGGCGCAAGGCTAACCAAGCTCAGATGCACGCCATTCTCCAAAAGACAAAGGCCAATAACCGTCTTTATGGCATCACGCCTGGTCAGGATGGCATATAATCCCAGCACAAATACAGTGAATGCTACAGCAAGGTTGGTGTTGGCAATCTCCGCCAATTCCTGGGTCTGCGCTACGAACAAACCTGCATGCATATGGGTGAGTTTGTACATGATGGCGAGCAGCGCAATCAGTATAACCGCTGAAGGGCCAAAGCCAATGAGTGGTTTTGTTTCCTGCTCATGACCGGCTGTTGCATTCCAAAGAAACCATGGCACTAGTACCGCCTTTGTGATAAGCGCAGTAACCGCCCAGTAAAGCAATGCTGAGTTCTGGGTAGAATATGCAAAAAGTAGTCCGCATATCAGCAATGCCTGTGCTAGATATGCAACGGTAGAATGGCGTAAATTCCTCGCTTCAACAGCCGCAAAGCTTGTTAGAATCATTAGCAAGCTTAGCGTATGAATTAATTCGGGACTAATGTGTGTCATTGTCTACACTCCAATTACTGCAAATGCTAGTGCTGCAAAAGCCACAAACAATACCCTAGCCATATAGTTCATTGATTGGTCAATCCTCAATCTAGGATTTACCACATCAATTACAGCAACCAGAATCAGAAGTATGAGGACTTTTACCAAGCCAATTAAGAAAGCAATGATATTTGACCCAACGACAGGCCAAGGGACAAACACTGATACAAAAAGAAACGAAAAAACAAGTTGTCGAACGTAAAAAACTAATTTATATAAAGCAAGTCTTGGACCGCTATATTCCATAAACGGACCTTCTACGATTTCCTGTTCGGCTTCAACTATGTCAAACGGTAATCTTCCAAGATTTGCCTGCAATGCTAGAAAGAAAGCAATTCCCGCAAATATAAGAGAAACAGTGGGACCATTTATCAAGTTCCATCCCACCATGTCAGATATTACAAGACTTTTGGCTTTGAAAGCTGCTGTTAGGAGCGATGCAATCACGATTGGCTCAACGGTAAGAAGCATCATCATTTCTCGGCTAGCGCCTTCATAGGAAAAAGGATTACCAGAGGCAAATGCTCCCAACATAATCGCTACGGCAGCTAGCGAGACTATATATACCCATACGATCATGTCACCCGCAACGCCGAGTGGGGGACCAAATCCCATGGGTGTTAAAGCTGCAACCGTAAGAAAAGCGCCTAGAGCTACCACGGGGGCAATGCGAAATAGCAATCCATCGTTAGGTCTTAAATCTTCCTTCCCCAATAGCTTAAAAATATCAATGTATGGCTGAGTAATTGGGGGTCCTTTTCTTGAGTGAACTACCGCCTTTAGTTTCCTCATTACCCCTTCAAACAAAGGCGCCAACAAAAGAACCAAAATAACATTAACTAAAACTCCACCGACAACTGTCATTCCTTACCTCCAGTGGGTTAGCTTCTTATTAGTATGAATAGTATTGCGAAAGCTACGACTGCCCCTATTAGCTGCCATATCATGTATACATGGGGCACTCCGCTGTGTGTCCGGCTGACACGTTCAGTAAAGCGTGCACCTACTTTCAGAATCGGACTGTAGAGCCAGCTATCAAGGTCAAGCACTTTTCTGAAACCCTGCAGCGCTGGGATTTTGGGTATGCGAATGCTTGGATATACTTTTGAAAATGCTGTTTTAAATGGTAAGCAAAAACCATGCGCCCGGAACCTAACTTCTTCAGGCTCGTGTTCCTCTCCACCATACCAATTTACTATCGAACGGGATTTGGCACCCCCCAAACGTAGAATAACCAATGATGCCAGGGAACAAAATATCAAGGCAATTAATGCGTAAACGGGGTTCCACAAACCCGCAACTCCCTTGCCAAAATTCAACGCAACTCCAGAAACATTCGTACCAAAAAGGGTGGCGAACACCGGTACGTAATTATTCCCCAAGATGTCCTGCGCAGCTCGGTACAGCACAATCAGCGGTAGTATTGGAGCTATACCCAAGATAACGCAAACCGCCGCTAAAGCAACTTGAGGGATTCGCATGGCAACTGGCACCTCTCCTTGGGCGCGGCGTGTGCATTCCGCAGGCTGGCCCAGGAAAATTGCGCCCAGCAACTTCATAAACGAAGCTAAAGTTGCAATTGAGATAAACATAGCAATAAGCCCAAGAGCAAGGAATAATGGCATGCGAATTCCGCCTTGGAAAGCAGACTGGTAAATTAACCATTTACTTGCAAAACCACTGAAAGGAGGAATTCCAGCTATCGAAAGCGAGGCAACGATAGCGGCCCCCATTGTTATAGGCATAATTGTGCCCAAACCACCCATTTTGTTTAAATCTCGCATTCCTGTGGCATATTCCGCCGCACCTACGTTCAAAAACAGAAGCGACTTATAGCATGCATGGTTTACAACGTGGTACAACCCAGCTATCAGGGCAAGAACAGCCAAAATTGATTTTGTTTGGATAAAATAGAAGCCTGTACCTATTCCAAGCAACATATAGCCAATTTGACCAATTATATGGAAAGAAAGAATTCTCTTTGAATCATCCTCCCTCAATGCTGTAAGCGTTCCAACAAATATAGAGATTGCCCCAAATATAGCAATCACTCCACCCCAAACTGTTAGCAATCCAGAGGTGTTAAAGAATTCTAGAGAAGCTCTAACTATGCCGTAAATTCCTATTTTGGTCATACTGCCAGCAAACGCCGCCGATGCAGGACTTGGCGCAGCAGGATAAGCCTGCGGCAACCAACCGCCTAGCGGGAACATGCCTGCTTTTGTTGCAAACCCAAGCATGAAAAGTACAATAAGGACATGTACCAAGGTTCGGTTATTTTCAGCCATTACCCCAATTGCTCTACTTATGTCTTCGAAAGCAAACGAACCAGACTCTCTGTAGATGACCAACATTGCAACCAAAATACACGCAGCCGCAACGTGTGTAACAACAAAGTACGTCCAGGCAGCTTTGACCTTTTCTTCATTCTCCCGTTCAAACCACACCAGAGCCCAGGAAGCCAGGGTCATTATTTCCCAGAAGATAAAGAAGAAAAAGAGATCAGAGATTGTTACTACTCCAACAATCGCCAGAGCCAACAATAGCGCAAAAGGATAGTATCTAGCAGGGCTTCGCTCGCTGTAAACTTTTGCCATAAACTCTACTGCGTATAGCAATGTTAGCAAACCAACAAATGGAACCACCAACAGAAACACCGCACTAAGACTATCAATGTGGAAGGACAGCGAAGCACCAATAAGGTTGAGGCTCAAAATAGGTTGAATATCCTTTTGCCCAGATGCAAGGCAACGCAATGCCAAAACCCAAAGTGCTAGCGTCGCCACGCTCATAAAAAACACTGCCATGTAGCCCGACTTACGCCAATTTCCGCGATAAGCAATCAAAACAAGGAATCCAATAAAAAGCGAGCCACTGGCTATAAACAAAAGATTTCTTGACACCAAATCCATCATTAACTCTGACCTCCGGTGCTATTTCGGCATAATGCCCTGAACCAATGGGATGCCTACAATCGGTGCAGCAATACAAGCAAGAATTAATAAAATGAGAACCAAAGACATTGTATATGGCAAATTAACGTTACTCGCTGAAACCACTTGAACATTTTCAGGCTCGTGTTCGGTTTCTGATTTCAACCTAACACCTAGCCGCATCGGCTTTCCAAAGAAGATTTTTTGCCCAACCCATAAGAACCAAGCGAATGTTACTAAGCTTTCCGCAAGAACTAAAATCAATACAATTGGCCCAAAGACTCCTTGTACTTGCAAAGCACCTGCAAGAACATAAAATTTACTCCAAAAGCATGCAAGCGGTGGGAAGCCTGTTAAAGCTAGAGCGCCCACAAAAAATGCAACCGCAACCAACGGCATTGCTTGAGATAACCCCGACAACCTAGCTAGGCTTCGAGTTCCAACAGCATAGGCTATTGCGCCTACCGTTAAAAACAAGGTCGTCTTCGCTACTGAGTGCATTAGGATATGAAGCGCTGCCCCTTGGAATGCAATAGTTGCACCTAACGAACCAAGGCCCAGACCAAGCAAAATATAACCTAATTGGGCTATTGTCGAATATGCGAGGAGTCGCTTTAGGTCATCTTGGAAGAAATACATATACAAAGCCGCAAACATTGTCACAAGTGCAGCTATCGAAACAAGGAGCCCCATACCCACCGGCAGCCCCCAGCCTGCAGAAAGAAGTCTAGCGATTAGGAAAACCCCCGCCTTAACCATCGCGGCTGCATGCAAATATGCGCTAATCGGTGTTGGGGCTGCCATTGCGTCAGGTAGCCACGTATGAAACGGTAACTGTGCGCTTTTTGCCCATGCTGCTATCAAGAAAAATGCAAACACTCCGGCACGCACACCTATAGGCATTTCTCCTAAGGCAGAGAATTTCATTGACCCTGTTGCGCTGAAGACCCAAACCAACCCTGTAATAAAAAAGAGGCCGCCGATTGATGTCATTACCAGCGCCTTCATTCCTGCTTTTAAGCTTTCAGTATTGTCATAAAATGATATCAAAGCCCATGAGGTAAGAGTCGTCATTTCCCAAAAAATTAGTAATTGAAGTAGCGTAGGCGAAACGGCAATCCCTACCATTGAGCCAACGAATACCAGTAGCCAAAAATAATACCTAGCATACCCGCCACCTAAGGGATGATCTGCATTTACTGGTGACAAATATCCCGCAGAATAAATTGCTATAATTGCCCCAATTATCGTCGAGGCTAACAACATAATTAATGCCAGCGGGTCAAACTGGTAGCCAAAAAGCCCCTTTGCCGACTCTCCAAGCCAGGGCATGCTACCAAATTGATATGTTTCATTCGGCATATATACCGCTACCAAAACCGCAGCAATAGCCGTGAGCGCGGTCGCTAAGATTGCAGTTGGTTTGGATGCCCGGTCCCTTACAGCAAGACATGCTACCGCGCCTAAAAATGGAATTGCGACTACCGCAACTGCCAAGGGTTGCATCTCCAGTCCTCACTTCCTCTACTTGCGGGTTATGACAGGTGTATCCTTCCAAGCTTCAAGATACTCGTCTAGGTTAAATCCTGGCGGAAGATGGCTCTCATGCTGTGCACTCACTTTCTTGGGCACAAGACCCAAAGCCAACGCTGCGCCATAAACTATTGCTTCTGGCCTTGGAGGACATCCTGGGATGTACATGTGCACTGGCACAACCTTGTCCGCCCCACCGAGAACGTTATATGTATCAAACCAAATGTTTCCTCCCACAGCGCATGAGCCAACGGCTATTATGACCTTTGGATCTGGTGTTGCGTCATAGAGGCGGCGCAGTGCAGGTGCTACTTGCCTGCTAACCGAACCCGAAATCACCAAAGCATCTGCATGACGAGGGCTTCCAACTAACTTCATACCAAAACGTTCAACGTCATAGTATGGCGTTAGGACATCAATGACCTCAATATCGCAGCCGTTGCATGCACCACAGTTGGTATGGAACAACCAGAGTGATTTGGGAAACATCTTCTTGCAAAGTCCTGCGATCATATTTTTTCCTCGCTTTCACGCACAAGCGACATCCGCTGGACGAACTCAATCGGCGGTTTGACAGGAAAGATGCCGTGCTTGTTTTCCTCACCGGGGCCTCTTCCTCGCCATCGCTTGCTTGGAAACTTATCAATTGCGTTCTCGGTCTCAAAGCACCGCCCACACCGCTGACAGGTTGACATCCATATTGTCATATCAGACCTCAGGTCGCTTTTATCCGGTGTAGCTGTTTCAAATTCGCCAGTTGGCCAAATTGCTTTTTCGGGACAAACCTCATAACATCTTGCGCATTGAATGCACCTGTCGAGATAGAACGTAATCTTTGCAATCTCTCCTATATCCTCTATAACAATGCATCTTGGCGGACAAACATTTGCACATCCGCCACATCCAATGCATTTTCGCGCATCAAATTCGATCTTCCCGCGGAACTTTGGCGGTACTTTTACCGGCTCAAAAGGATATTTAAGCGTGACCCGGCCTGCCCCAAAGCATATCACAGCTTCCTTTAGTTTGGCTTTGAACATTTGCCGTTACTCCTTTTCCCAGGTCTTTCGCTTGCACATTTCCTCAAGCTCTTCCCTGGTGTAAATGCGAATTTCTTTTGTATTTACATCAAGGGTCTCTACGCGCTCAGTGCACGAGAAACAAGGGTCATAGCTTCCAATGCTTATTGGCACATCCGCCAACTCTAAGCCCATGATCATAACACCAACTGCCTGTAGATTCGGATATGTAGGCGCCCTCACTCGCCACCTATAGGGTCTGTTTTCATCACCTGTAAGAACATAGTGATGAGATTCGCCTCTTGCAGCCTCAACCGAGCAAAGCCCTATTCGTCCAGACGGAAGCTCATGGTCAACTTTTGCCATCACCGGACCGCCTGGCATATCGTCTAAAATCTTGCGCACCAGGCGGATTGATTCGAAGAGCTCAAGGACCCTTACCATGGTTCTTGCCCACGAATCGCATCCATCCTGAACTTGTATCTGCACGTCTAAGTACTCATATGCCGCATAAGGATGGTCGACCCTACAATCTATAGGAACGTTTGATCCCCTAGCTACTGGGCCTACTACCCCAATGGCACGAGCATCTTCTTCGGTGAGTATCCCAACGCCTTTGAGACGAGCCATCAGGGTTGTATCGATTGAAATTGCGTCAACAACGGCTTTTAATTCTTGCTCAACTTTATCCATAACTCGTCTGATGTCCTCAGCCGCTGTCTCATCAATGTCAAAGCGCACACCGCCAATCAAATTAGATGAGTAATGCTTGCGATTACCAGTTACGCGCTCCATCAGCCACATAACAGGCTCACGGATTCGCCAAGCCTGCATTAATATCGTATCGAAGCCAATAATATGACCAGCAAGCCCAACCCACAGCAAATGACTATGTATGCGCTCTAGTTCTAGAAGAAGCGAGCGTATATATTTCGCCCTTATCGGAGTTTCAATCCCGCATGCATCCTCAACCGCCTGGGCATATGCACACGAATGGACTTGCCCACAGATACCGCATATTTGCTGCGCAACAAATGGGATTTGATTGTAATTGAGCTCACTATCACCTAGCTTCTCTACCGCCCGGTGGTTGTAGAAACCACGATAATCAGACCCAACTACACGCTCGCCATCAAGAAATAGCCTGAAGTATGCTGGCTCTTCCAATGTTGGGTAGAACGGGCCAAGGGGCACAACGGTTGTTCCTTCAGGTGCCGGCTTCCTTGGCGGCATATTTGGCTCTTGAGGGAAAATCTCATTATATGCAAATTCTCGCCTTAATGGATGAACTCCCTGTGGGAAGTCGTCAGGTAGAATAAGCCTTCGCGGATCGGGATGCCCAACAGGCACTATGCCCATTACATCAAATGCTTCGCGTTCAGCCCAGCCTGCTGCAGGAATATCAGGGGTTACGGAAGTTATCTTCATGTCATCGGGAGGAACAGCCGACTGGAGCACAAGAAATTTCTTTTGCTTATCAAAAGCAAGAATGTAGGATATCCGGTAATCTCCGGTCTTTTGCCGCATATCAGTCGCAACAGTAATAACAAACCTAGCGCCAAGTTGCTTGACAGCATGTTTCACTACCGCTGGCAAAACTTCGCGAGGAATCGTTGCCACATATTGATTCCTGACATGCTCTTGAAGATCTTGAAGCATGTCAGGAAAATGTGTCCATAGTTCCATTAGAAATTCTTGCTCTTTTACCATCGTTCTCTCCCGTCAGCACTTGCATGCCAATATGCACTGAGAAAGCATATTGAAAATATTAATTGCAGAGCGTTTCACATCTTCGCTCATTGGTGCTCCATATCGAACGCTAAGGGGTTGGATTGCGAGCAGACGGCATTTACAACCCAGCTCACTTTCTAAATATTCCATTGTGAGTTTCAACGGCGCCCGATGAGTATCTAATCCTGAAGCATTCAGCTCAGAAGATTGCAAAAGCGCAATCTCACCAGGAGAACCGTTGAAATCAACCGCGTCAATAAATAGCACATAATCAGGCGCCATCTCGCGGATACGCCACGTATCGAGTTCCGGCGCATTGCCACTTTCTATAACTTGCACAATGCCGCTTTCAGCAAGCATTCTTGCAACTAATATGCCTGCGCCGTCATCACCATGACCTAATTGTCCAACGCCTACTACAACAGCTTTTCCAGATAATCCCGCCGCCAGCTCTTCAATCATTTTTGCTTATAATTTGAGCTCAAATAGTTCTTTCATCTGAGCATAAGTAAAAACAGGGCCCTCGGTGCAGAGATAAACATGGTTTATACAACAGTGACCGCACTTCCCAACTCCGCACTTCATATAGCGCTCTTGACTGGTAACAATTCTGTCTGCCGAGAATCCCATTTTTAGAAGCTCTAAAGTCACAAACTTAATCATTATAGGTGGGCCGCAGGTCAAGGCAACGGTATTTTCGCCATCAACTTTCACTTTATCAAAAAGGGTTGTAACAACGCCCACATTGCCCTTCCAGCTTTCATCTCCTACGTCCACCGTCTCAAGGACTTGCATATCATCCCTTTTCGCCCATGCATCCAGGTCATATTTATAATTTCTATCTGCCGGGGTCCGAGCGCCGTATAGCAACAAGAAATTGCCGTATTCTTTCCTATTAGCTAGTATTTGCAAAATTGCAGGTCGAAGTGGTGCAAGACCACAGCCACCACTAACAATCAGGACATTCTTTCCTTTCATATCCTCAAGTGGCCAGCAATTGCCAAATGGCCCACGAATTCCAACTTTGTCGCCTTTCTTAAGAGCATGCATTGCCCTAGTGACTTTTCCGCGCTCGACCACTGTAATTTCGAAAAATGACCTCTCGTTAGGGTCGGAAGCAAATCCAATTGGGGCTTCGCCTGCACCAAAAACAGTTACTTCGACAAATTGGCCTGGCTCCCACTCAAAAGATTTGGCATATTCTTTATCTTCAAAAGCTAGGCGAAAAGTTTTTGTGTCGGGCGTCTCATCAATGATTTCTTGTACTATTGCAATCATTGGCACATATAGATTGGCGCTTGGTTGATCTGTTACGCCCCACATTCTCCTAGGCCTTGCTGGAGTTAGAACCATTTTTACACCTCGGCAGCCTTTTCTTTGGGCGGCAAGAATTCATGCATTTCTCGCCTGATGCGCTTCACTACATCCGGCAATCCAAGCTTCGTCAAGCATGCGGTTATACAACGGCCGCAACCAACACAACCATGCCGTCCATCGCGAATTATATATTGGTATGACGTCTTATGGTAAAACCTTCGAGCCACTCGACTTCCAAATGTTGGCCTGGGATTGTGTCCACTTGCTTCTCTAGTAAAACCAGCGTACTGGCAGGAATCCCAAGACCGACACCTAGTAAAGGTCCCGTCGGATTCTTCGCGGTCATCCACTGTAAAGCAAGTACACACGGGACAAAGGTTCGTACAAGCACCACACCTAAAACAAGTTGAACCCAAATCCTCCCAGATTTTTGCCGGCACCTCATCAGCAGAAATGAAGTTTATTGCCTTTGCAACATAAGACACTGTTTGGAAGCGAGAGTCGGCTTGAAGTTCAATTTGACGCCGTGCTTCGATATCAGCGGGCGTTGCCGGCAAAAGCATATATGCCCTTGGCTCCGTTGCCTTTTCTCCTTTGTCGGATCCTACCTCATAAAGAAAACGATCACCAAGGTCAGTCAATTGGACATCAAAACCTGATTCGAGCCATGGACCGGAATCACAACATATACAGAAGCATTCCTTTTTAGGCGGCGTATTGCACACAAGATTGAAGAGGACTGTGTTATTCAGATGTTCCTTATAGTATGGGTCCACTATCGGATAGGAAAAAAAGTTCTCTTGAAACCTAATTGCGGCTACATCGCATGACCTGATTCCTACGATTGCCTGGGGCTGTGGATTACATGTAGGCTCAATTTTAATCTCCTGGTCACAAGTATAGCGGAACATGTCCTCAAAGTGTGGCAGTAAAAAGCGCTTTGGAGGATAAACTACATGGCCATAGTCCCAATAAATGTCCTTATGTGATTGGATGACGTCGAAAGTTACATCACCTGAAAATAACTGCTTGGGACCAATGAGCTGCATTTCATTAGCCAAGCTTGCAAAAAAAGCTGGCACGTCAGATTTTTTTAAAATCGAGTAATCCTTTTTCATCTCACCGCCTCAATCTTCACGGCATAAGCTTTGTATATCGGAACGCCCGAAACTGGATCGGTTTCATAAGAAGCCAACGCATTCGGCGAATTGCCTCCAAAAAAGTGAGGCACATGGACACAACCCTTGGGCACCGATTCACTTACCGACAATACCCTTGTTAGGCTGTTCGTTTCGGAAATGATTCTAATCGAACTTCCAGGTCTGATTCCAAGCCGTTCTGCATCAGCCTCGTTCATTTCGGCAAATGTCTCAGGGTATTCACGCGCCAGAACACTACTCTTTGCTGTCATTGTGCCGGTCTGCTGATGGAAGTTGATTCGGCTGGCAATTAAATAGAATGGATATTCTCCCTCCGAATCCTTAGTAACAGCTTCTATTGGCGCCAACTTTGCTTCGCTTCCCACAGGAACCCACGGCTGTCCCCATTCTTCATCTAGCTGGCGGAATGATTGCCCTTTGTAGATAGGAGCAGATGAAGAAATTTCGGTCATTACTTTCTCTGGGTCCGCTGACATTTTTGCACCAAACGCGGCACCCAACATGGCGATTATTTCAAGGTCAGACTTTGATTCTCCTATTGGCTCAAGAACCTTACGAACACGTTGGAGGCGGCGCTCAATGTTTGTAAACGTGCCATCTTTCTCCAAGAACGAGCATGCAGGGAATACCACATCAGCAATTTTCGCCGTTTCTGTTAAGTAAAGATCGGAAACAGCAAGAAACCCTACCTTATCTAACGCTGAGAGTGTCGCCTGCGTGTTCGGCGCCGAGAGTGCAACGTTTTCGCCAAAGATCAACAATGCCTTCAGTGTACCTGACTCGCACGCTTTTAGCATCTCCACGGCCGTCATCCCAGGTTCTGCAGGTAGCTGGCAATTCCACACTAGTTCCCATACTTTTCTTGCAACAGGATCAGCTAGCTTCAGATAGCCCGGAAGTAAATCATTCGTTAAGCCAACATCACATGCCCCTTGGGCGTTGTTTTGGCCTCGGAGAGTCATAACTGACCCTCCCAAGAGTATGGCTATATTTGCAAGCCCTTTCACAATTTCCGTAGAGTGAGGTTGCTGTAATGCACCAAGTCCAAACATTACGATAGTGGGAGGATTGCTTGCGATAAGTTCAACGGCCTTGTGTACCTCTGCCGGCTCAAGCCAGCACGAATATTTAAGCTGGCTTATTTCTATGCCTTCAAGAGAAGCACGGAGCTCTTCAAAGCCCGGCATCTCTGGAGCATTCTTCGTATAAAGCCTTTCGGCAATAATAATCTTTAAAAATGCTCTAATCCAAGCAAGATCAGACCCTGGCTTTGGATGGAGCCATAAACTAGTGTGTGGGGCAAGTCTGGTTTCCCTTGGGTCTATTGCCACTACCTTGCACCCGTTGTCGGCTGCATCCTCAATCCGCGAACCGACATGTGCAAGTTGTTCCATAACGTTTGACCCGACGATTAGAATGGAGCCAGCCTTTGGAATGGCACTTAACTCTACTTGTGAACCAGGCGTTCCAGTCGTTTCAAGGAGTGCTGGTATTAAGGAGGCATCATAAAAACGACATGCACCATCAATATTAGGGGTTCCTATTACACTTCGGGCAAACTTAACCAGCGAATAGCATTCCTCATTTGTGGTCTTCGCTGAGCCTATAATCCCAATGCTTTTAGGTCCGGACTCAAAGATAATTTTCTTTAACGCTGAAGCGGCGTAATTAATAGCATCGTCCCATGAAGTAGCCTCAAGATGTTCACCGCGGCGAACCAAGGGTTTTCTTAGGCGATCAGCCCCTAGGATTGCGGGAGTTGCATTCCACCCTTTTATGCAAAGCCTGCCATTGCTAACAGGGTGATTCTCGCTAGGAAAAAGTCCGGTAACTTTTCCATTTTCTTGTTGCACATACATCGCACAGCCGCAACTGCAAAACCCGCATGTTGTGAGAACATAGCTCATGAGGCGACCTCCTTAATCCTCATTTCTGCAACCCAAACACCGTTCTCAAGAAAACACTTAACATAACATTAAGATTGCTTAAATATTTCCAAGAACCAAAAATACCTCTTAGTTGGCGAAATTCCTACGCTCTTCTAGAGCAAAATGTGCTATTCAGTCAATAATTCACTTCACCTAGAAACGTTACCAGGCATAGTCTAATGAAAGCAGTTTAAGAGCAGGCTAAATAGTGGTTAAATGGCTGTTAATTTTGCCTTAACTTTTCTTGAACTTTTCAATTATTTTTAAACAAGACGTAAGGAAGGCTTTAAAAAGCAACAGTTTCAAGGAAAACAAAGCATTATAAATCAAACACTAATTCAAATCACCTAATTCACGGCGCAATCATTGTTAACCTTTGTTATGTTAATATTAAGCGATTATAGAATGTTAACTTACATACCATATTGGCAATTTCTCAGCACGCGATGGCACTTAATTTCGGATATATATTTGCAGGATTTTGGCTTGCCAGAAAACACCTTGAGTATTAAAATTATGAATACAGCATTTAAACAAATTAGGATGCGGAGATCCCATGGCTCTAACAAAGAAAGAAATCGTCGAATCTCTCAGGGAAGCTGGACTATCACCAGGCGATAGTCTGATTGTACACAGCTCGTTTCGAAGCTTAGGTCCTGTTGAAGGAGGACCGGAAACTGTTATTGATGCGTTGATTGAAGCTATAAGTCCCGGTGGAAATCTGATGCTTCCTACGTTCAACTATACCGGAAACATTGCTCAACCATATTTCAACCCAGCGGAGACTCCGTGTTTGACCGGCATAATTCCCGAGTTAGGACGAAAAAGGCCAAACGCTATTCGGAGTCTTCACCCAACTCATTCTGTTGCAGTAATTGGACCCGATGCAGTTGAATTAACCAAAGATCATTTATCTTACCGTGCTGTTGGAATAGGCAGCCCAATAGATCGGCTTGCCAAAATGGGTGGGAAGGTGCTACTTCTTGGCGTTTCAAACACAAGCAATACAACAGTTCACCTAGGTGAGGAATACGCCGGTGTCCCAAAGGTGGGTTGGACTGAAAACCTACCCTATGCCAAAGTACTTATGCCAGACGGTTCGATATACGAACACCAAATTGATACCTCAACGTCATGCAGTAATGCCTTTGATGCGGTGGAATATATGCTTAGACGGTATGGAGAAATACGCGATTATCGTATAGGCCCGTCCCGCATTAAGCTGATGTTTGGGAGAGATGTGGTAAAACGTGTGCAAGAGATGATCTCAGAAAAGCCAGATATTTTGCTCTGTACAAATCCCACATGCCGACCATGCACAGGAGCAAGAGCAAATCTCGGAATCCTATAAAAACTTAACAGCTTTCATTCAGACAATTGTGTAATATCTATAGCGACGCCACAAAGAAACATAACAACATTTTGGACTGAGCTGTGTCGGCACTTTTGTTCCATGAAGGTTATTTTAGCTTGGCTCCATCATATCTACACCCGAAAGTGCATCTAATAAGAGTTCTGCACTTACTACCCTATCTTCAGCTGGCAAAAGATGCTCGACATCTGCTTGGTAAATAACATTTGCACCTGGGCCAATTTCCTCATCGCCCTCATATCTAACTAGGATAACCGGCACACGGGGTAAAATAAAAAATCTATAACGAACCCCTGGCTCAGGAAGGCGCTCCCCACCTAGCTCCTCGCTCAACTTGATAAACTGTTCAGCCGTTCTTCCCGAAGTCGCTAAAAAACGCCCAATAATTCGCTTTTGGTAAACAATCCCATAGCTTTGAGCATCTAAAAATCTATTGAATGTCATTTCCCTTGAGTCGACAGATACATCCTTTGAGGCAAGGTAATGAACACACAGGACAGCCCATTTGCGTTTTGCCTTCCCATTGCCCTCTACAAATACATCTCGGCGCAGTAAATCAACAAGCAATACCCTATTCAGCGCCGGGACAAAGATTACGTTATCTTTTCTACGCGCGCCAAGTGCCTCAAGTGTTGCCTTTGACGGTGGGCTTTCGACTAACGCATCCAGTCCTATCTGCAATGCCAAGTCGTATGGTTTTTGACCAGGAGGCAACATCCTTTACCTCTGCCGATACGCTTTTAGGAAGGAATCGCTGTATATTGTTCGATTCATTAACATCTCTGCGGTAATTAGAGTATCCATTAGTTCAGTGTCTAGGGGATCCAAAATTGCTGTGTCGAGCCCCATTCCAATAGCCATTGCTAAAAATACTCGATTAATCAACTTCCGCTCAACAGCACCTTGGGAAAGGTTACTTAATCCAATAACAATGTGCGGCGCTGGCTCCGAAAGCATTGTGAACTGCTTGATAGACTCAAGCACCTTCCCAGGACCTGTCTGGTCGGCCTTTACAGGTAGAACAATAGGATCTATGTAAAGCTTATCAATAGGAACGTCAAACTCCATAGCCTTTGCTATCACGCGCATGGCAATTTCCACGCGCCCGTCAACGTCAACCGGCACACCCTTCTCATCCATGCACAAAGCCACAATGGATGCATCGTACTCTTTGGCGAGGCTAAGGAAATTATTGAGCACCTCATCCTGGCCCGTAGTCGAGTTAATCATTTTTGGCCCTGAGCAAGCCTCCAATCCAGCTTTTACTGTTGCTAGATTGGGACTGTCAATCGAAAGAGGAACTTCAGTTACTTCACGAACCGTCTGAACAAGCCACCGCATGGTTCCAACTGGGTCCTCCGTGGCCGTTCCCACATTTATGTCAAGCATGTCTGCCCCTTCTGCCACCTGCTTTAATGCAAGATCCTGGATTGTAGCTTTATCTCTTTCTTGAATTGCCGCATTTACAGCCTTAAACATTCCATTGATGCGCTCGCCGATTATAATCACGTGAAAAATCTCCTTTCAATAAATTATTTTTCAGTAGCTTGTTGTTTACCCATAAGCATATCAATAATCTGCTTGACCATCGCTACAGCTTTTGGATGGCGCATGATAAGCAGGTCACTACCAGCCTGCAACAGCATAACAGCTGTCATAGCTTCCCACATTATGCCTCTATCTTCGGCTGGTCCCCAATGAGGTGCCTCCTCAGTGGTTGCCTTTGCCTCTTTTGCATTCCACGCTTCCTGCCCTATCTGGCAAACGACGGGAGGTGACATCATCTTATCACCCATTAGTGCCGCAAGCCGTCCCCGTTCTTGGATTGAGTAAGCATATTCGATGCCATAGCCAAGCCCGCCCGTAGTTGGATACATTACAACTCGATTGAGGGGGAAGCCCATTTCGGAAATCAACACATTAAGCTGTTTGGCGATATTAATGTCAAGCGGAGACTCCGCGATTAGTGCATGTCCATCTGCCATACATGACGCGACAAGTGTCTTGTAGTTGTCTTCCTTAGCTGTGCCAATCAAGCATCTCTCACCTGCCGCCGCCTGACTGCACGCAGGGAGAACAACGTTGTCTTTTTCATCAACATCACAACCCCAAATCACCAATGGAACATCTACCGCTTTTAACACTTCCTCAACAACCTTTACCGCTTCATCTGGGCTCTTGTCTTCTGAATCAGGATGAATGCCTTCAAGCTTGAGGCATATCATCTCAGCGCCATATTGGCTTACGCACTTCGCTGCCCACTCACCTGGTTTACCTATAACGTCAGCAAACGGCTTGATCAAAGTTTCGGGCCAATCGGAAGGCATGCAATCAAGCACTTCCATCGCAATTACGGGTTTATTTGGCGTTATACCCTCAAACGTTAAAAATGGAAGAGTTGTAGCACCACCAATGTCTATTTTTCTACAGCGAGTTCCACCCTCTGAAGCTGTGGCGCCTATGGTAACCGTAGCAACTCCAGATGACCACTTTTCTATAGGATCCTCAAAAGTCATACTTTTTGTTCTCCTTTTGGTATCTCCAAATTATCAATGAAGAATCACATTCCAATGCGCTCGAATGCTTGAGCCAATGCTGTCACCGCCTTTGAATCATTCGGCAGGTCCAGAATTGACTTGCACTCAAGCTCATATTTCTGAATTAGGGAATCTTCAGGAATGCAACCAAGTAGTTCTAGCCCCACGTATTCCCTCGCAGAACGTTCGACTTCCCCACAATTGGTAACACGATTGAGCAACAGCCACATTTGCCCACGAACTACCTCCAGTTCACAAGCAAGCTCTGCAATTCGCTTTGCGGACCGCATGCACGTAGGAGTTTGGTCGCTTACAATGAGCATGAGATCAACCTTGTCATTCGTGCGCCGGCTGAGGTGCTCCATCCCAGCCTCATTGTCAATTACAACATGTTTATATCTTGAAGACAATCCTTGTAGGAAGGTTCGAAGCATGTTGTTCACCGAGCAATAGCACCCAGGGCCTTCTCCACGCCCCATAACCATCAGGTCAAAACCTTTTCCCTCAGCAACAGCGTCTTGAACACCATACTCGATTAAGTTTTGCTTTGGTATCCCCGCAGGACCAGCATATTTAGATTTGAGTACATCTTCCCTCAAACTGCCTATTGTTATATCAGCCATGAGTCCTAGCTTATCGCCGAAGTTGCTGTTTGGGTCAGCATCGACCGCAAGAATAGGCTTTTCATTTTTCCCTAACAGATGCCTAACAATAAGTGCCGCCAGCGTTGACTTGCCAGCTCCACCTTTTCCTGATACAGCAATAACCACGATTTACCTCTAACCTAATCTGAACTTTTGGTTGTTTTGTCCAATCTCTGCAACCACGGACGGAAATTTTTCTATGTCAGTATGTGGCAGAAAAAGCGCTGCCGTGTAATCATTCATGAACCTAGCGTCGGTACTCAGCTCTATATATGTCATCCTAGATGCAACAGCCTTGGCTTCTTCAAACGCCTGCCTTGACAATAGAACGGTTTTCGCTCCCTGAACTGATCCATTTCCGATGAAGCAGAACCGATTCTCCTGGATGTCGGGTAGCAACCCTATCGTTATTGCCTCCCTCACATTTAAGTAGTTCCCAAAACCCCCTGAAATGTAGAAACACTCAATATCTTGGAAAGACATACCGACTCGCTCGAGCAAGCACTCTGCCGCATGATAAATAGCACCCTTCGAGCGAATAAAGTTTTCCACATCAGCTTGGGTTATGACTATGTCTCTACCAGTGGCAGTTTCATCGCCATCTACGAGAACAAATTCCAAACCTTCCTCGCCCTCACGTATTCGCTTTGAATTTTTGTTGGCAACAAAAGCACCACTACGGTCAAGGCAACCACAGCGAAGCATTTCGGCAATTGCGTCTATCATTCCAGAACCGCAAATTCCCAGTGGCCTTCCACCACCAATCACGTTATAAGAAACTGTTTCGCGATTTTCCATTGAAATTCTATCAATCGCCCCGATGGTTGCCCGCATTCCACAAGAGATACCACCACCTTCAAAAGCCGGCCCTGCCGAAGCCGAGCAACAAGCCAACCATTCCTTGTTGCCAACAACAATCTCTCCATTAGTACCTAAATCAATTAACATTGAAGGTGACTCAGACTGGAGCATTCCGGACACCAAAACGGCGGCGACAATATCACCTCCAACATAAGAGGCAACTGACGGCAGACAACCCAGCAATCCGCATGGATTAATATTTATTCCTACTTCAGCCGCTAAAAACACCGGAGGTGCAACTGCTACCGGGACATACGGGTCTACACGAATATTGCTTGGTTCGAGACCCAACAAAAAGTGAATCATTGTCGTATTACCAGCGCACATTACAAAGTTCACATCATGTGGAGCAATGCCAGCGGTTTTAGCCAACCTCTGAATCAGGTTGTTTATGTCGGCTACAACACAAGCAGACAATTGATTGCGCTTTTCTTCTGTATTTGCGAACATTATTCGAGAAATTACGTCCTCGCCATATTGTATCTGAGAGTTATATTTCGAATCGCCTGCAATAGTCTTGCATGTATTCAATTCTACGAGGTAAGCTACAATAGTAGTAGTGCCAACATCCACCGCCACACCGTAATTGCTGCCAGACGTATCGCCACTCTGTATTTGAACTATGTCAGCCGCACTGCCGCACTGACTCAACATAGCTGTTACTTTCCAGTCTTGTTCCCGCAATAGCTTTGGCAATTGCCTCAACTGCTCTAAATCAATCTGAAATTGCGTTAAACCGCATTCTTTCCTAAGTTCCCTAAACAAACGCTCCATGTCGCTGAGGCTATCTTGCAATGTTGGCGGTGGCATTTTAATATAAACTTTTTTTACCAGCGGATCATGAGGGTAAAGCTTGCCTACTCCTACCAGCGCTGGCCTAGAATCGGACTCGAAATCATCACTCCCTCTTGGGTAAAGCATATCATCAAATCGCGCCTTGGCTGGCACCTCAACAACCATATCTCCAACCACATGGCACTTGCATGCAAGAACATATCCTTGCTTGATTTCCTCGCTCGTTAGATTAAACGTTGGCTCAGCATCTACTTCTCCAGACTTGACAATGACCTTGCATTGCCCGCACACTCCTTTGCCACCACAGTTCGCGTTGATTGGGATACCTGCTAGTATGCTGGCTTCTAAAATGCTCTTCCCGCAGTCAACCAAGACCGTTTTTTCGTCTGGCAAAAACGTAACTGTTAACTTGTTTTTCGATGCAGGCTTATCCATTGGTGTTGCCTTTGAGTAAAAAGAAACTGGCAGGAAAACTCAATAGCCGAAAGATTATCCTAATCTGCTTTCCACATCGTTTTGAGGTATTTCGGAATGCCTGAAGACTCCCGCGGGCCAACCAATACCTTCCATCCTGATTCGTCCTCAAGCTTGCCGCTCATAACTGATACATAACCTGGGATTATTACTTTTCTATGTGAAACCTTACTCTGAACTTCTTGGGAATTTAAGAGTCTAGCTACTTTGTCGACTGTCAACTTCTCGGATGCCCAAGCAGTTAGCACCGATGTACCCTCGGTATCCACTACTGCTATATATGCCGGGACACGACTTGCCTCCACGTCGCTCTCGACAGTGTAGTATGTTAGCGAGAAGTTGGTTGTAACCAATAGCGGGGACTTATCATTAACTGCCCCAACTTCATATACCTTTGGCTCGACCTGCACAGGCTTCCTTGGGTCTGTGAAGATATTTTGCCGCACGGTTAGTATCGGTAAGATTCTCCACGGCTCTTTCGAATCAACAATCGTGATAGCTGCATACTTAGTTACATAGGTAGCAGCCTCGAGTGCCGCTAGGTCGGGATCTAAACTGCTTGGAATTGCCATGCAAGGGTAACCAAGCGGACGGAAACCTTTTCGTAGTGCTAGACGGCGAACTTTTGTTAGAGCTGACAACGTCTCAGCTAATCCATTCGCTGTAACGTCAAGCACAATGTCGTGCACCCCAACCTTGTTCAGCTTTGGCGTCAAATCAGCCGCTTCAGCAAGGTTTGACGCATCCAAAACAATAGGAACCCCGTATTTCAGCGCAAGCTCTGCCATCTGTTCCCAATTTCCAGCATCAGCCTTGTATAGCAATGGTCGCCTTGCTCCACAAACGTCCAGAGCCGCTGCCAGAGTGTCAATATCTTTAGACATCAAAATTAGTGCAAGACCGGTTTCCCCAACTGCCTCAACTACTTCCACAAAGTTCGCCTTGCTACCCGAAGTGTTATGCACAGCAACCATGTCTACGGCAATTCTCTGTCCTACCCTTTCGAACGAAAGAGCTTTTACTGCCTTAATCTCAGCTTCAAGTTTTCCGTCTTTCTCGTCGTCAGAAATCCTTACAGCAATTCCGGTTGGATGATAAAACGTTTCGTCATGACGAAACAGGACAGTTTCATTGCCAATTTGGATTGCTTTATCACCTACACCGATAGTTACAAGGCGAATTGGGGGAGACGAAGCACCCTCAAGAGCGGCGCGTGCTTCCTCGGTAACTTCCGGGCAGTCTGCGAGGTTCGCTTTTTTTGCCGCCATTTGCATAGAAAATGCAAGGCATGTAGGATAGCCACACTTACCACAGTTTGTTTTTGGTAAATATTTATAGATATCAAGAGCCTTCAAAGCCATTTTTATTTCTCCTAAATTGAACGAATTAGAACAGCGGAGGCATTTCCAAAGCTGGATGACCCACCTCTTGCATGAATGACAAAAGCTCCTCAGCAGTAGTAGCTACCGTCTCATCTGCAATCTTATCAATCATATCTGGAATACCAATCTCTTTACCACGCTCGATTAGCCTATCATGCAGAAAATCCTTGAGCTCTTTTGGCATCCATACAAGCCGCTTTAGTCCACCATCAGCGGAGACAAATTTGCGACTGACAACATAAAGACGTCCTACTCCTAAAAAGCCGGGCGTTACATTACCTCCGCCAACCGAACCCGCCAGGGTTGAGAACGACATACCTGAGGGAGTCATCCCTGAGTATTCGCGATTCACAATCATAAAACCATTTGCCTCTGGCACGATTGCCAAAATGCATTCAAAGCAGCCGCACGAAGTCATTGGATCAACCATTACAGAATATAGGCTCACAGCAGAAACAGCCTGCTTGCTGTGTTCGTAGACAAACTGATTTATTTCTTCCCACTGTCCAAGAATAGGGTCAATACAACGGCTTTTACTAATTGGCTGGTTACAACCTGCAGGGTTCATTTCGTATGCAGCCTTTGCGTCCAGCCAGTTATATGCGCCACAGAGACCCAACCTCTCAGGAGTGATGATGCAAACATGATTCGGCGCGTACGACTGACACAATGTGCAAGAGTAGAATGTGTCTACACTTTCGTCTGTCATGCCGGCAACACGCTCGTCGCGCTCATTGTATGCCGCTATCGCTTCAGGAAGTATCCTCTGGATTTCTTGCTCATCGGTATAGATGGTTACCGCTACCTTATCAATGATTTTGCCATAGTTTTTGTGCATCTGTGCGTACAAAATAGTGCCGAAATGCTTGAGCCGAAATCCCTTCTCATATGCCTCTTTACTAATTCGCACCCAAATAATGTTTCGCTGCCCCATGTGGAAGATGCCCATCGCTTCGTTAAGAAACATATGAATTTGGCGTTCCATAATCGGCTCGAAGTCTTTCTGCATCTTTCGTCCGCCAACATCAACTACTATTCCAAGGGGCATAGCCGAACCAGGTTCGACTGAATCAATATCTGCGCCAACTAACTCAATCTTGCCATCGTCAATATCACTAGGATCTCTTGCCCTTAGATATTCGAAGGCGGTTGAGTATTTGCTTCCAAATTCAACATGCATGTCCTCGCGTCTTACTCTCTCACCTTCAAAAGCTGGCGAATATGACACTGGTATGTCAATCTCAGAGATTGTAACTTTTACGCCGCGTACCTCGACGCACTTTTGCACAATCTTCCCGTGGTCCGGCTCGCTTACCAATGCCTCATAGGTGCATATTCCGCTTTGCAAAATTTGAGGAACAACCGTGTCAGCTATTATTGGAAAACCCATGCTAATTGCCCCGGCGCCAGTCGCGCACTTAATCTCGTCCACTTCACCTAGCACTAATCCAAAGGCAAATACATGATTTTTACAATAATCTAATGCCTTTTTAGCCTCTCCAGGCTTAACCCCACCATATGTTAATGCACTGCGAATTGCCCAATGTAGGGGATAGATAGCAGTTATTGTGTCACGGCCATAGGGAACCACATATGTGTCCCATCCCATCTCCACGTTGCCCTCTTTTAATTGGTCAATAATGCTAACACCATTGACGTTGGAGCCCACGAAAGTCAAGATGCTTCTTTTCTGGAGTTCGCGAACAATCATAACCGCGGTATCTACGTCTGGAGCCGCACCAATGATTGCAGCAAAGCCGGGCATTCTGCCGTCTACAAGTTGCAACCCCAGCGTTCTAATCATTGTATCCGAAAAGAACCCATTGCAATCAGGCTGGGGTTCTTCGCCTTCCAAATAGCGTAGTGCAACAATAACTTCCTCAGCTAGTAATGATGCAACACCGGCATCCAGCATGTCTCCTAAGTATGGTAGCCAGCATTCCTCGGCAGGCACGCTAGATATCAGTTGCCTTGCATGATTTAACACTGGCTTCATTTCGCCAACCGTCTTGACTTCTACGCCAAGCAGTGCATTTGCCATTGGGAGGTAGAACGCCGTTTCGGGAAACTCAACCTTTGCGCTCTCACCTCTAGACTCACGCAACTCTTCCCAACGTTTCTCGGCTTCCGAAACAATTTTATTTGCTCCATTTATGGCAATGCTTGCAATTATTTTGGACACTTTTCACCTCTCGTTTACCTAAACTTTTGGTTCCGGCTTTAAGCTTTGGCTTCATACAAAACAGGCTGCAACTAAAGACTCTTCCTCTTCATGTTAATATGGTCAATCATCAAGTGAGCTGTTTTAATTGGATCAACCTCAAAAGCAAATCTGCCGCCAAAATCTTCTTCAATGCCACTGCATAAATAGCTATTCAGGTTTTGACTATCCGAAGTTTGAAACGGCATCCCAAAAACCGATAATATCCCAGAAGCAACCATGTAAAAGCTGACCGTGATTAAACTTCCACTTGTCCACTCAGGTATCGCGAGCGCAATAGGAATATCGCTCAAGTCCTCACCAACGTTACCCTCCGAAAGCATGTTGCAGAAAAACACCAGCGCCCGACTGCAATCCATACACGACCCGAAATGCAGAACCGGAGGAATTCCCACCACCTCACAGAACTCACGCAAACCCAATCCAGCATATTGTGCGCCTTCTGGGGCTAACAACCCAGCTCTCGCACATTCAATTGCTGCACAACCGCCTTGGATTACCAGTATGTCATTTTTGATAAGCTCTTTTGTTATTTCGACGCAGTTATTCCTTTCGCCGATTTTTGGATTACTGCAGCCAATTACTGCCGCAATCCCTCGGATACGGCCTTCTATGATAGCATTGTTCAATGGACCACAAGTCCCACGATAGGTACCGCCAAGAACTCGATACAAGTTCTCGGGAGTGAATCCAGCAATGAATCTATATCCAACCGCCGAGTCGGGAAGCTTCATTTGGGATTTATTTCTGTTTGCATAGCTCTCAACCGCCTCTCGAATAATCTGCTTTGCTGTTTCTAATGGAGAGCCTAGGTCAAACGGAATATGCATTCCACCTTGAAACCGGCACTTGGAAGAAGTTGTGATAAGCTTTGTATGATAACGTCGTACTAGCTCATCCAAGGCAGGCATTGCACAATGGGTATCAACAACTATCGCGTCCACCAAGCCAGTTAAAATGGCTGATTCCTGTGCTAGGAAATCGCCTATGACAGGAAAGCCGTGCTGCATTAGAATCTCATTCCCAGCGGAACACATGCCAGCAATTCTTATATTTTTTGCACCCTTTTCCATTGCCAATTGGGTAAGTTCTGGGTCATCTGCAGCCGTGGCAATCATCTCAGCAAGCGCAAGCGCATCTCCACAAAAAACGATATTCACAGAGTCCTCGCAAAGTGCACCAATGTTCACTTGAGATCGAATTGGCTTGGGCGGACCAAACAAGATATCGCTTAATTTGGCTGCAATCATTGAGCTACCCCAACCATCAGCAAGGGCAGTCCTAATCCCACGGCAGATTACGTTCCTAAAATCGTTGCCAGCACCCAAGCTTATAACATTTATCAGCTGCACAATTTCACTGTTTATGCCGCTAGGAATTACATTAAGTCCCTCCCATATCTCCTGCCGCTTTTGAGGCACACGTTTCGACAGCCTAAGATATCCATCCTGACGACCTATTTCCGATAAAATAACTTCCGCAACATCTGCTGCTACTTGGTTGACATCACGTCCGTTGGTTGAAATTCCTAATTCGCTAGCTAGTTCAAAAAGTTCCTGAGCATCCTTAATTTTGAAACCACCCGCTTGGTTGTTAGCTGATTTTAATAAAAGATTTGCCATGTCGCGACAATACTCAGAGCGAACAGCAGCGCCAGCTGCAATCATGCGTGCCAAGTTCCAAGCACCAATCGTATCAGCATTGGCACCACAGACTCCTATATCCGGGCCATTTTCTTGAGGGTTGATTTTACAAGGTCCCATATTGCAAATCTGACAGCAAGTTTCTTGCATGCCAAGGCTACATTGAGATCTCATTGCTTCATATCGGTCCCGATATTTATTCACTCCTGATTCCGTGTCAAGCATCTGCTCGTCAAACTTGTCATCCGTTCGCTCTTTCCGTTCAGCCATCCTTATAGTCTCCTCGTTTTTTTTGCTAAAGCTGATTACTACGTTATGGGGTAGTCAAATGGCCTGGGCTGACTTCCTTAAAAACCAACTTAGTGAGCACAAATAACTACAACATTATAATCGGTTAGCAACATACTCTTGATAAGATTTTGCTTATTAAAAGGCCATTGCTCATCCTAAAGTATAAAAAGTTTTGCTATCCTCCACTTCGTCAGAAAATTGACTTACATTCTTTAATTACGTAAGTCGCTGCTAAAATGCGCCGCCGTATTTCAAACTTTTAAGCAAAGTCTGTTAAACACAGAAACCCGGGCAAAGAGAAGCTACTAAAGGTAGACATATTTTGCTATCTAACATTAGCTATCTGAATATGAATACTCAATAGTGCCCTGGAATACTATTTGGTGTTGGGAAAACTCTAGAAATAGCTAATCGATAATGGCAAGCCTTTGAAGACTGCCTGAAGCCTGCTAGAAAAGCCCATATATTTCGCCATCGGGCTTTATCCCAATTTTAACTGCGGCGGGAATCTTAGGCAGACCGGGCATTGTCATAATATTTCCAGCATAGATTACGACAAACCCCGCCCCTGCGCTTACCTTTGCCTCTCGAACTGTAATCTTGAAGTTCCTGGGGCGTCCCCATACCTTTGGGTTATCTGACAAGGAGTTCTGCGTTTTGGCTACGCAAATCGGCAGGTTGCCAAACCCAAGCGACTCAATCTTTTCAATTTGGGACTCTGCTGTGGGAAGAAAGTCTGCCCCATCTGCTCCATAAAACTTCTGTGCAATAATGTTTACCTTATCTTTGATTGGCAATTCAAGGGGATATGTAAATTGGAAATTTTGCTCATTTTCACAAGCTGCAAGAACATGCTCAGCCAGCTCAATTCCACCTTCGCTTCCTTTTGCCCAAACGTCGGACAAAGCCCATTTTAAATCTGTGCTTTCACAGTAATCCGATAGTACTTTAATCTCCTCGTCGGTATCTGTAGGGAACTTGTTAATTGCAATGATTGGCTGGATACCAACATTAAGCACATTTTCACAATGCTTGTCCAAATTCTCAACACCTTTTGCAACCGCTTTAGGATTGCTAGTTTTAAGGTCATCGAGTGCAACACCCCCGTGCATCTTTAAGGCACGAATAGACGCGACAATGACGGTAGTCGCAGGCTTCAAATTAGCAACCCGACATTTTATGTTGTAGAACTTCTCTGCACCTAAATCGCTTCCGAAACCAGCTTCGGTAACGAGATAATCCGCCAACTTTAGCCCCATGCGAGTAGCGAGAACAGAATTGCATCCATGTGCTATATTTGCAAACGGTCCCCCATGAACAAATGCCGGTGTGCCTTCAAGCGTCTGCACAAGATTTGGCATTATCGCATCCTTCAACACCACAGCCATTGCATTGCTTGCCTGGAGGTCTTCTGCAGTTACCGGCTTACCATCTTTATTAAAACCGACAATTATTCGAGAAAGGCGAGCCTGGAGGTCTGCCCGGCCATTAGAAAGACACAGCAAAGCCATGACTTCGGAAGCCGTGGTTATATCAAAGCCAGATTCTCGAGGCACTCCATTCCCCTTGCCTCCAAGTCCTATCATTATAAACCTGAGAGCGCGTTCATTCATGTCCATGACGCGCTTCCAAGTGATTGAACCAATGTCAATGCCCAATTCGTTTCCTTGATAAATATGATTATCAAGCATTGCCGCGAGGAGGTTGTGAGCCGTTGTAACTGCATGCAAGTCGCCAGTGAAATGAAGGTTGATATCAGCCATTGGCACAACCTGCGCATAGCCACCACCGGTAGCGCCGCCCTTAATTCCAAAACAAGGGCCGAGTGAAGGTTCTCTAAGCGCAAGGCATGTGGACTTCCCCAATCGTCGGATTGCGTCAGCAAGGCCAATGGCGGTTGTCGTCTTGCCCTCTCCCGCCGGTGTAGGCGTTATTGCCGTCACCAAGATTAGTTTCCCATCCGGCTTAGATGTGTGACTTTCAAGCACATCCAGTTTAACTTTTGCCTTATCCCTGCCATAAAATATCAGGTCTTCTTCGGTAAGGCCTAACTCAGCAGCGACATCTTTGATATGCTTTATTTTGGCTTTTTGGGCTATTTCGACGTCTGATAACATTTTCTGATTCTCCTCGCAACAACTACTTAAATCATCAGCAAGTAAATCCTCAAGCAAAAAAGGAGTGTTTATTGGCAAAATTGCGGAATTTTATTCCTCTGATTTCTGCAAAGCTTTACGCTTTGGAGGATATTCCTCACCAGGCTTAAGCTTGGAACCAAGGCTCAAGGGCTCAATTTTTCCTGCGAACATATTCAACCATGCACTAGTATGCTCGAAACGTCGGTCAACAGGAATATGGTATTTTCTTAACTTGTCCACCCTGCGTAGTTTCTTTGCGCGCTGATATATCAGCCACCAGATGCACAAGCGCTCTGGATATACCTCGCAGTGTCCATCATCGCGTGTACCTCCACAAGGTCCGTTGCGCATTTGTTTCGGACACCTCATACAGCAGGTAAACGCATTATAGCTCAGAACACATTGACCGCAGTCCTGACATTTGAATATAGGTTTCTTTATGAGGTTTTCAGCTATCCAAACGCTTTTTTGTAACACCGGGTGCTTTTCACAGAAGCTAGCTATTTTCTCGGACAATCGGCTCATTATTTATCCCGTTTCAATTTAAAGAACTTGTTTCAATATTTGGCTTTGGTCGAGGTAACAAACCTGCCTCTTCTACAAGCCTTGGGGTTACTGATTCCCACATTACCGGCATGATGTGAATGCCCCGAACACCAGGCACTTGCATTAGGTATTTCATAATTTCAACGCACATTGCAATGCCTTCTTCCTTGGGGTCGCTTGCAGATTCCATACGTTTAATGTATTCATCAGCTATTCGCATGCCGGGTACCTCATCCCTCATGTAAAGCAGGGCTTTTGCCGAGCGAACAGGCATCACACCAGCCAAAATAAAAACTTGCTTGTCATAACCTTCATCCCTAACAGCAGACATCCATTTTTCGAACCTAGGTATATCGAAAACCGGCTGGGTTTGAATAAAGTGTACACCAGCTCGAATTTTCTTGCCTAACCTTATGATGCGCATTTCAAGCGGCTCAGCAAATGGGTTCGCCGCTCCGCCTATAAACATTCTAGGCGGCGATTTCATTTCATCACCAGACATGAACCGCCCAGCGTTCATCTCAGCAACCGCATTTATTAATTGAACCGAATCTAAATCGAACACACCTTTTGCATCAGGATGATTACCGAATTTCATGTGGTCGCCCGTAAGACACAATACATTCCTAACGCCTGCCGCATAAGCACCCAGTATATCAGACTGCTGAGCAAGACGATTTCTATCACGACATGTTATTTGCATGACAGGCTCACAGCCACCTGCAAGCGCAAATACACTAGACATCACCGAGCTCATCCGAACAATGGCAGTCTGATTATCCGTAAGATTAACGGCATCCACAACGTTTCTAAAATACTCGCACTTCCTCAGGATAGTTTCTTTATCTGCGCCCTGAGGAGGACTCATTTCTCCACATACAACAAAATGACCTTCTCTAAGGAGACGCTCAAGATTGCTGCCAGATACAAGTTCTCCCATGTACGCCTACCATGTTACTGGATTATTCCTTAACTAACTGCTGAGGCGATATTGTAACGCAGAAGACTTTTCGGCCAACCGCGAAAAACACCAGAAACTAGCTCAGCATTAAATAGCGTTGATATTGTATTTTAAGGGTTCTTGCTTGTCAAGGTTGCTAAATGCCTCTACACGGCGACCGCCCAGCTGCTAAACATCTTGTTAATCGAAGATTAAACCAATTAGCATTATTCGCTAAGAGCCCAAAATACGCTCTTGTCGCACTTTTTCATAAACTAGGATTCCAAAAGAAACACTGACGTTCAATGAAGACACCATTCCAACCATAGGGATATTTACAACATAATCACACCGTCTCATAAATTCTTCGGACAACCCCTTACCTTCGCTTCCAAGGCATAATGTAACTGCCCCTTTCATATTAACCTCAAAGTATGGAATTTTCCCCGATGCATCGGCCCCAATAATTGAAATTCCATGGGTCTTAAGCATCTTTATGGCAGAGTATGTGCTCATTCTTATAACTGGAGTAAAGAAGTTTGCTGCCATAGAAATCCTAGTAACTTCCGGAGAAAAAACAGATTCTGTTCCCCTAGATAACACAATCGCATGGACACCAGCAGCATTTGCGGTTCGTATAATAGCACCAAGATTTTGCCTATGCTGGATTTCCGGTATTAAAACAAGGAATGGGTCTACTTTTTTCCTATCGCATTCCTCTATGACGTCAATTAGCCTTGTGGGAAGCTGTGGAGCATTTGCAGAGGCAATTATGCCCATGTGCTCACCTGTAAATGACAGCTCATCAAGAGCACGCCGAGGTTTCTTTATTACTCGAACTCCTTGTTGTTCGGCAAGTTCAAATATGCGCCCCAGCCTCTTATCAATACGGGCATTTTCATCCACCAGGATTTCCCTGACAAGGCCTCCTTGCTTTAAAAGCTCAAGTACAGCATTCCGTCCCTCAACTTGGACCTTTGTCATCTCAAGAACACCAACCTTAACATATCGGCAAAATTAGGTTTATCAGGTAAATTTGAGCACATTATAATACATCCATCGCCAAGCCTGCGAACTTTGATTGCTTTTAATTCAATCTCAAAGCGATAGTAGTGTTCTTAATTGATTAACAATACCTGCCCCTGATGCGCATTGCTTACATTTTATTAAAACTTTACAAAATCTTGCTGACCTCAAAGCCTTGGCGGTATAATGCACGCTAAGTTAGAGCTCCGCCAAACAATTTCAGCAGTATACTATGGGGAAAAACAGGAAAGAAATCGCGAATACTATCTATTGCACCGATTCACCAACTTACAGCTCAGTCGAAGGTCGCCCAATAGAAGTACTTATTTTCGGCGCTGGTCCAAATACCATTCTGCTAATGGCAGGGGTACACGGTGACGAGAAGTCCGGCGTCCGATTGGTTAGACAAATAATCAGAAAAATCAAGAAACGTGACCCATGTTCTCTGACCAATCGCATCGTCGTAATGCCGCTAGTTAATCCCGATGGCTATAAAGTAGGGACCCGCAGAAATGCAAGAGGAATAGACATCAACCGCAACTTTCCTACTAGCGACTTTAGCGGCGGAGAAGGTGCCCCTGGTGGAACAAAACCTGCATCTGAACCCGAAACCAAGGCAATAATTGACGTTGTATCTCGCTTCAAGCCAAGCCTTATTATTACGCTCCACAGTTCACTTAATTGCATTAATTATAACGGCGACTCGGCAATTGAAATCGCTAACCAGATGTCGGAAATCTGCGGGCTTGAAGTTAAAGGTGACATTGGCTACCCATGCCCAGGGTCCATGGGAACTTACTATGGTTGGGAACGCGAACTGCCTGTAATTACCCTCGAACTTCCACCCGATGGCTCAGATTTAAAGCCAATCGAGCAAGCAATACTTAATGTGCTCGAACTATAGGGAAACACTAATTATCACTTTCTCTTGATTCGAGAACATAACGCTTAGTTGACCCTGCTTCTGCACATAGTTACAATAAATCTGCAAAACATAAAATTGTTTTCCATGTAAATACTTCCAACAGGAGTGCGAAGTTGAGTATTCTCCAATGGGATAAGCAATATGAAGATTTCCTCCACGACGAATCCAGACTTATAGGAGTCGCCGATTCAATTTCATTTCCCAAAACTGAGGCCGAGGTCATTGAAATTGTTCGTGCAATTTTCTCGCAAAAAGGGTTCATCACAATACAAGGTGCTCGTACGGGCATAGTTGCAGGAGCTGTGCCTCAAGGCGGCCACATCTTGAATCTAAGCCGCATGAATGAAATCGGCTCAGTCAAACGCACTAAGGATGGTGGAACTCTAACTGTTCAGCCTGGCGCAATCCTCGAAGAAATCCGAAAGGTAGTCGAAAAAGAAAGCCTCTTCTTCCCACCTGACCCCACCGAGACAACATGTTCAATTGGTGGGATGGTTTCATGCAATGCATCCGGAGCCCTCACTTTTCATTATGGACCAACCCGCAAATGGGTCGAGGCAATTCGAGTGGTCATGAGCGACGGCGACACAATTTGGCTGCGTAGAGGAGAATGCAAAGCTCAGGGGCGCTTGTTTTCACTAACAACAGAGAGCGGTCGAGTAATCAAAGGACAACTACCCTCATACTCTCTGCCTAATGTAAAGTCAGCAGCAGGCTACTATGTTAATGATAATATGGATATGCTTGACCTTTTTATTGGAATGGAAGGCACTTTGGGTGTAATCACTGAAATTGAACTGAGATTGATTCCCAAACCCAAAGCTATTAATGGCCTCACAATCTTTTTGCCGAATGAAGAGTCTGCCATAAAATTAGTCAATGTACTTAGGAATAGCTCAATACGTCCAGTAGCCATCGAGTTTTTTGATGCTAATTCGCTAAATCTATTGAGAAGCATAAAATCTGAATCATCTGCTTTTGAGAAAATCCCTGCTCTCAAACCACACTATCATTCAGCGATATATCTCGAATTTCACGCAGACAACCAGGATATTATTGACGAAGCCGTAATGCAGGCAATGGAGGCAATCATCGAACTTGGCGGAACCGATGAGGATACTTGGTATGCAACAAACGAACGTGAACTAGAACACCTTAAGGCATTTCGTCACGCCACGCCCGAGGCAGTGAATCTCCTTATAGATAAAAGAAAGAAAGAATGCCCAGAGCTGACCAAGCTTGGCACTGACATGTCAGTTCCTGATGAACGCCTTGAAGAAGCAATAGCGATGTATCAAGCTGGAGTTTTAGAGCATGAGCTTGAATCAGTAATGTTCGGGCACATCGGCAATAACCACATTCACGTGAACATTCTTCCACATAATAAGGAAGATTACGAAAGAGGCAAATTACTTTATCTCTCCTGGGCAAAGCAAGTGGTCAAATGGGGTGGTTCAGTCTCCGCTGAGCATGGGATTGGCAAACTCAAGGTGCCTTTTCTTGAGCTTATGTACGGAGCCAAAGGAATTGCCGAAATGCGCAGCCTCAAAGCTGTTTTCGATCCTAATTGCGTGTTCAATCCTGGAAACTTATTTAAACAGGCTTGAACTTTCAACACCAAATTCACTTTCAAGTTTTGTTGTACTTTTATTCGCGTACAGTTGAACAAATCAATAACCTCTTTCGTCTATTTGGAATGCAGCGAAAAAAAATACAATCATGCAAATTCCAGAAAGAAGGGAGAAAGGAATGCCGAGAAAAAGAATACTGATATCACTTATAACCTTCATAAGCGTTTTTATTTTGCTGATACTTGCGTTCGCGGCATCGGCGGAAAACACAAAAGAAGCAACAAAAATAGATCGGGTCTGCGGATTCGAAAAGCTTGCTCAGCGTTTAAACCTCACCGAGGCTCAAAAAACCGCCCTTAAATCTATCCAAGAAGATCGTCGCTCCAAAATAAAGGCAATCCTAAGCGACAAAAATCTCTCAAAAGAGCAAAAAAGGGAGAAGATTCGCCAAGTCTTGGAAGAGAGCCGTGCCCGGATTAAAAGTCTGCTTACACCGGAACAAGAGCAAAGATTAAAAGCCAATTTTCTTCTCTTGGACGCAAGATCAAAGCAATTGATGGGGCGCGCTTTTGACCCCAGAAAATCAGATGCTTTGAAGAAAAGAGCTTTGCTTTTCCACAACAAAGCTCGCCATGCAACGACCAGAATAGCAGATGCTTTGAAATTAACAGAAAAACAAAAAGAGCAGATTCGTGCGATAATGCAAAAAAATCGCGAGAAAATAAAAGCAATAATGCAAGACCAGAATCTCCCTGCGGAACAAAAGAAAGCCAAAATTCGTTCCATACGGGAAGAGTCAAAAGCTGAGATAAATAAGATTCTCACTCCTGAGCAACAAGAAAAGTTGGCAAAGTTAAAGCAAAATGCAAAAAACAAACTTCTAAAGCATAGGCTTTCAAAGAGATCGAAAGCATAGGATTCGTTATCAACAAAGCAGGCTAAAGCAAGCAGAAGTCTAAATTAACAATGCTTTAGCCTGCTTTTATTTTCAATGACCTAACAATTTGGTGCGAGGTACATTAGCTAAAATAGGTCCAATACTCCCTGCCCTGCCGCTTCTGCTTTCTTTATCCGGCTTCTTATACTAGGCTTGGGAAACAACAAGTCGAAATCATCCCCGAACGCTTCACGAAGGCGGCAAGCAAATTTGTAAAGTTTTTCAAGAAGGCGTTGGCGATCCTCATCCCCCTGATACTCTTCAATAAGGCCAAGGGAGCCATCGTTCCTTTCATATACTGTTACATAATCGCCAATTTGAATTCCCTGCGCAACAGCGGCCATTCGCTTCCTCTGCGCACTATTGAAAGTCTTCTCAGTCACGCGCTCTCGTCGTGCAAATTGCTCTACCGAAAGCAAGCCATTCTCTATTCTATGAATTAATTCTTTATAGATAAGGCTCACCCCACGCTTGTCATCGCGCAAAAGGAGATCTACGGCTTTAGAAATAAACTCCCGCCCAAACAATTCGTCAGCTCTAGAACGAACTGACGCCCCTCGAAAAATTTTCTTTCCTTCGTAGTCCACTAGGATGTAATTTTTCACCTTAAGAGATAACATTGCCGCATAGCGGCCGTCATGTACAAGATTAATACCTGGCGGAAGACTGCGTCCTATTTCTTCAACAAGCTCCTTCTCCATATCCTCGTTGGTAATTGATGGAGGCACCTGGAAATAAACGCCATCGGTGTCTATTTCAATGACGCTTCCTCCTGCTTTCTCAATTGACTCAGCTATTTGCTTTACAATCGCCTGGCCGGATGTGGTGATTTTTTCTGCAGCATCATAGTCATTGAAATTAAAAGGTGCCCCTAGGTAGCCATAAAATGAATTTATCAGTACCTTGAATGAAGCTTGCAAACCATCCCAATATGCTCTCTCACTTTCTGAGGATGATTTTGCCTTCGACTTTGCTTCAATGCGACGTTTGGTAAGCTCTGCAAGCGCCGGAAGGAATACGTCAAGCACATCGGACGCTGGTTTGATTCCTTGACTCAGCATTATGCTAGGATAAAGACTCTCGACGTCACATTTAACAACATTGCGAATAAGCCCTGCTCTCCGAAGCTCGGTATACCCACCGGGAATATCCTTAGGCGGCTTGGGTTTAGGAATTGCGCACCCACAGCGGAGGTACTCCCTAATCAAAATCGAGTTTATCTTCTCCCCCGTACCAGTAGTGGCAACTGACTGGTAAGTATCTGGAGTCATTTGTGTTAGGTAAAATTCAGGCGGACAAACAAGTGCTGCCAATCTTTGAGTTTCGCGCACGTCATGACGTGCATAAAGCTTTACTGTTTCTGGGTCGGTGGTCCATAAATCAGCAATACCATCGCCAGGGAGATAGACCCTATTTGGCTCAGAAAGACCCAATGTGATGGCACAATCTTTCAGCCCATGGCGCTCGAGGATACCTCGCGAGATGTCATACCGCTGTACAGAGAACATTGTATCTATGATGTGGCGCCCCTTGATAAACGCCGGGGTGAAAGGACGAGTATGTCCACCAATGCTACAATTTCTCTCGGGGCCAAATGTCAATTCTGTCCCATCTCTGCCAATTGCAAGTGATATACCGTACCTCCTGCACCTCGCCGATATAAATGGGAGATCAAAACCAAAAATATTATGCCCCTCTATTACATCTGGATCAATTTCATAAATCAGCCGAACAAGTTCCCTCAAGATTTCGGGTTCTTCACCCTCTATGATTTCCTCAAAACCACGGTTGTCGGATACAGCGACAATGAGAATCCTACTCGCTTCAGGCTCGGAAGAAAGACCGGCAGTCTCTATATCCACCTGCATTCGATGGACATCATTGAAAGTCATACCCTTGAACAGCGTTTTGCCGCTTAAAACAAGGAACTGTTTCTCTGCTGAAGGATATGCAAGATGGTCCACACCCTGCATGCGAAGCAAGTTACGTGCATTATTGAACTGCTCCCAGCTTGGAAATTTTACGAGGAATCTGTATCCCTCTCCCGATAACTCTACAACTTCACCCCCATTGGGAATATCCTCTTTGTTGCACACAATAAGCCATGGTGAAAATGGTTCGGTATACTTTTCGACAACGCCATGCCGCCGAATATAAAGCTCAACTTCTGTTTCGCCTGCTTCGACTGCAACAATGCCTTCTGTAGAATCAGAGCCAAACAAAATTGTTTGCGTATCTACCATCTTTAAAACTTTCAGCGCTTTTCTCGAAATTTATCAAACTTTCCTCAAGTGCGCAGCGCAAATCGATTTAAGCACTTGCAAAGACAATGTTCTAATCACATTTTAACACAACTTCAAAACACTTAGTAACCAAGGAACTAAGGCTGGAATTTGCTTCAACCCATTTTTGAAAAATAAGATTAGGGTTAAATGGCTAAGTTTATTATTGATAATAAACCCAGCCAAAGCAAGTTTATTTTCCCCCATATCTAGGGTGTTAAAGAATGCTCTAGCTCTAGACCATTTGTGGAAGCGATAACTTTGAGCTAGGAGGAATTTTTAGTTTCATGTTGAATGACCATATAAGAAACATTAGAAAGGAAGCTAACTGTGGAAACCACAGAAGCGCTTTCTCCAATTCTACGATATGGGCTAATATTTCTTTTTCTTACATACTATATCGCCAGCTGGATACTCTCTACTCTTATTGGTGAATGCGAGGTTCGCCGCCGCATATTACGTTGGGCATACATTCCACTACTGATTGTTGGAGCTATATGTGGTGCTTGTCTCTACTTTAAATGCGCCCAAGGACCGCTGGTGTTAAAAGCCTTCCTCATAACTGTCGGACTCAGTATAGGTGGTGCAATTCTTTTTAGCATATGGCTACAACGTGGCGGCGGCAAAGAAATGCTTTATGTACCAATAGCTTTTGCAAGATTTGGAATCGATAACCCCGGTGAAGTAACTTATGCAGTTTCAGATTTGGCATCTGGAAAACCTGATTTTAGGCGTGATTTCGTACTCTCTCTACTACCTGCGCTATTCGCCATAATGACCATTATTCTTCTAATTTGGGAAACCTCGAGGCCGTTGAGCAGTTAAGCAAAAGCAAAGTTGATTTTTAAAAACTATGGATTTGGCTGCATTTCTTGATAACTTTCGCAAATCCCACAGCTATCAAGGCCAGATAGTACATATTCACCGCGTTCCAAAACGAGAAGCTGTCTACTGTGAGCTTTCCAATCCTCTGCCTGATGAACTTGCCTCCGCATTGAGGAAAATAGGAATCTCAAAGCTTTACTCTCACCAAGTCAATGCGATTGAGAATGTCCGTAATGGAAAAAGCATAGTTGTCGTAACAGGCACTGCAAGTGGAAAGACACTTTGTTATAACATTCCGGTGCTCGAGACATTACTTAACGAGCCTACCGCAAAGGCGTTTTATATTTTTCCTACCAAAGCTCTCGCCCAAGACCAGCTTCGTGGACTAAGAAGATGGGCAGAGCTCGAACCGACTCTTGCTCAAATTATGAAGACTGGCACTTATGATGGTGATACGCCGCCGACAACTCGTCGAAAACTTCGAGACGAGGCAAGCATCATCCTCACTAACCCCGATATGCTTCACCAAGGAATCCTTCCATATCACACAAGATGGAACCGTTTCTTTGCCGACTTACGCTACATAATCATCGACGAAATTCACGCATATCGCGGTGTATTTGGTTCGAATGTCGCCAACGTTATCAGGCGGCTAAATCGAGTTTGCGATTTTTACGGCTCAAAACCCCAATTTATATGCTGTTCGGCGACAATCGCCAATCCGACAGAACTTGCGCAGAAACTAACGGGCGTCTCAATGAAGCTTATTGACAATGATGGCTCGCCACGGGGAGAAAAGCTATTTGTATTTTGGAACCCACCAGTAATTGACGTGGGGGCAATGGAACGACGAAGTTCCAACATTGAAGCACAACTTTTAATGACAGAGCTTATTAAAAGCGGCATTCAAACAATTACATTTGGCAGAGCACGCATTGTCGCCGAATTAATGTACAGATATGTGCGAGATTCTTTGAAGCGAAAAAAGCCCGAACTCGCAGACAAGGTTAGGCCATACCGAGGCGGTTACCTGCCTGAAGAACGCCGCAAGATTGAGCAGCAATTATTTTCCGGCGAACTATTGGGGGTAACGAGCACAAATGCTCTGGAGCTTGGCATAGATATCGGTAGCCTAGATGCTTCAATAATTGTCGGCTTTCCAGGAACGATTGCCAGCACATGGCAACAAGCAGGACGAGCAGGTCGCGGTTCAGAAGAATCGCTTGCTGTATTTATAGCTTACAACGACCCAATAGACCAATACCTTGTAAAACACCCAGATTACTTCTTTGGTCAATCGCCCGAAAGTGCCATAATTGACCCGCAAAATCCTTATATTCTTGCCAATCATCTGCGATGTGCCGCTTTCGAACTACCGCTCAAGCAAAATGATTCGCTCTATTTTGGCACCCAAATGCATGCGATTGCTGAAGCCATCGAAGAAGAAGGAAATCTAAAGAAGATTGATGGTGCTTGGTATTACGCCAGTACCGAATTTCCTGCAAAAGATGTAAATCTCCGCACAATATCTGAAAACACCTTCACCATTGTAGAGCTACCCACTGCAATTCAAAGTAAGAGATTGGACGATGTAGAGTTCACAACATCCGGCATATATCCTAGTTCATCCCAAACCCCCGAACAGCCTCGCGTTATTGGCGAAGTAGACTCGATTAGCGCTCCAGAAATCCTTTACCCTGAAGCAGTATATATGCATGAAGGCGAAACGTACTTGGTGGATGAGCTAGATTTGCAGGGCAAGGTCGCCTATGTGCGCCGCGCTGAAGTTGACTACTATACTCAAGCTATTCTCGATTCCAGCATTAGAATAAATAATACGACAAGTGAATCACTTGATTCCTTTCCTCTTAAAAAGGAATGGTCCAAATGCCTGGTATATTATGGCCCAGCAATTGTTACTTGGGCAACGACCGGCTTCAAGAAGATTAAGTTCTACAGTCTTGACAGCATTGGATACGGTAAAGTAAACCTGCCTCCCCAGCACTTGGAGACAATGGCACTTTGGATAATACCGCCTAAAGATTTGCTTGATGAAATTCAAACCAGGGGACTTAAACCAGTTGAGGGCCTTGTTGGAATACGAAATCTTGCTGTGCATGTCCTACCTCTTTTTGCCATGTGTGACAAGCAAGACATCGGTGGTATAGTGGACAGTTCGAATACCGGATTACCGACAATTTTCATCTACGACCGATATCCTGGAGGGCTTGGATTCGCCGAGAAAGGATACAAAACAATAGAAGATTTAATGTATTCCTGCCTGGAAGTAATTAATGGGTGCGAATGTGAGGAAGGTTGTCCTTCGTGCGTTGGCATTCCAATTCTCCGCCCACCAATTCATACTGACCCAGATATATTTGGCGCCTCGCCAATTCCTAATAAAGAAGCTGCGAAGGTGATTTTAGAGAACCTGTGCAATTCTTGAAAGCAAAACTAAAATCAATTATGAAAACTGAATTCATTTCGAGGACGCCGTCTAGGATAAAAGCAGGAAAAGAGTTCTGCTTTAGCGAAAAGGGAGCAATAACTATGAGGAATCTATTCGTGATACTAGCAATGATTCTTTACTTAGCCCTTACTCCGAGCCATGCGCAAGTTTCTGCGACCACCAAAGCGAAGCCTAGGCGACCAATAGTTGTAGCGAACTACTACACCTGGTACACAACCCCATGGGGCGCAGGTGGCCAATGGGGTCATTGGGCATGCAACAAGCCAAGTGAGATACTCCCCAGAGCTAGCGATCCGAATATACTTTTATTTCCGCCGGCAATCCGTGAGATATGCTCTGCTGTTTACCCGCTTGTCGGTCCTTATGATAGCATGAACAAGGATATCGTTCGCTGGCACATTCGTCTTGCCAAAGCCGCAGGAATCGACGCATTCATGGTGGATTGGTGGGGACCAGCAACCTGGCAAAAACCATCCGGATGGACACATGACGTTTTCGTTAAAACAATTTTACCGATTGCAGAGGAAGAAAATTTCAAGGTTTTCCTTTTTGATGAAACGCCTCAATTCGTCGATGATTTTGAAACTATCAAAAAGTGGACAGCACAATATCTCAAACAATTCAAAAACAGCCCTGCCTGGTTTCATATTGACAACAAGCCAGTTTGGGCAGTTTATCAGCTTTGGGAAGGGAAGCTCACTGCAGCGCAAGGAAAAGAACTAATAGAGCACGTGGAGAAAGAAGTTGGCCCAGTTTACTGGATAGTGGACAAAATGCGCGGTCGCATGGGAGAGAATGGCTTCGAACTTTTTACACCAAACGACTGGCTGGCAATTCCACAAATCGACTGCATCATGGGATATGCAATGTTCTCAACCTGGCGCATGCACGAATATAAAGAAATTGCACCAGTTTACAAGAAATATGCTGAAACGATTCATAATGCCGGCAAAAAAGTCATGCTTCCAGTTCATCCAGGCCATGATAACCGAAAAATAGCTGAAAAATCCTACGTAATGCCAAGGAGAAATGGACAGACGCTCAAAGATTTCTGGAGAGCAGCTTTGGAGGCAGGCGCTGACTTTATAGAGATTACGTCATGGAATGAATGGCCTGAGTCCACGGTTGTGGAGCCAGCGCTCACATGGGCAGACCCGTACTTATATCTAAAAATTATCTCCGCTTTTCAAGGTAAGAAGTTCAAAGCTCCACCTCTGCCGCCGTTTGAATCGCTTGACCCAGCAATGCAAGAATACCTACAGGCAAAAGACATCCGTAACCAGTAATAATACCTGATTTGAGCAAAAAATTATTCACAAACTGATAAGTCGGAAGTATAATAGATAAAATATAAATAGAGTCCTTGCCAGCTCGATACCTATGTACCCCACAGCAACCCAAAATTGGCAGAACTCCTGCAATTAATCTTATGGGGGGTGCTTATACATGAAACGCCTAGGACTGCATGCACTCACTATCCTACTCGCAATAGCCGTTCCCCTAGCGTGCGTTGGCTCGCCAAAATTTGACGATGACACCAAGGGCCATCCTGATTTCGATAGAATGGCAACGCAAAGAGGCGGTCGTTGGCAGCGGCCACTGATGCCGCTATTCGAAGAAGCAGCTGCACGCCATGATGTCCCCTTGCCTTTGTTGCTGACCCTAGGATACTTCGGCAGTGCATTCGAAAACCGCGGAGATGCTCCGACTATCGAGGGAGGTTACGGAGTAATGGCACTCCGCGAAAACAAAACAGGCGGAAAATCACTTGCCGAGGGAGAAGAACTCACCAAGACTCCAAAGGAAAAGCTAAAAGTAGACCCCAAAGAAAATATTAACGCAGCAGCGGCAGTATTAGCCCACTACGCAAAAAAACAAGGGATTGATAAAAGCAAAGGTCTGGAAGCCTGGCTCGGACCAGTAATTGAATACGCAGGCTTGGAAGAAGAATTCAGCCGCCTGTTTGCGATGGAAATATTCCAGAAGCTTCAAAGTGGGCTGGATTGGACCAACTCGTCTGGAGAGCGATTCTACTTCCCTCCTCAGGACATCGGTGCAGTTGACCTAAATTCACTCATACCTAGAGAAGCGGTTCGGATAACGAACATAAGTGATGCTACACCAGCAGCAGAATTAGGCGGCGATATCCCCCCAATTGTTGGTTCGAGCGATTATCCGCCGGCCATATGGTACCCAGCCGCAAGTTGCAATTACTCCGCATACTATACCGCAAAAGACACTATCGTTGTCCATACCATCGAAGGAACTGCAGCAGGTTGTCTTTCATGGTTTAGGAATTGCAACGCCCAAGTTTCCGCTCACTATGTGGTCTCAGAAGCTGGCACAGTTTGGCAATGCGTCGACGAAGACTACGTAGCATGGCACGTAAGCTGCTACAATTCGCGCTCTATTGGAATCGAACACGAAGGCTATGCAGCATCACCAAGCCATCCAAAAAGTCTCTATGACGCATCAGGATTGCTTGCCCGCGATATTTGCAATGATTGGGGCATTCCTAAAGAAAAACGAACAGTTGGACCAGGAATTCTTGGCCACATTGACGTCACTCGATGTTGTTGCGGCACGCATACCGACCCAGGCAACGGCTGGGACTGGAATTACTACATTAGCGTAGTGCAAGGCGTACCAACCTGGGCTGCTAGTTTCCACGCGCAATCTTACCCATCTACTATGACTGCAGGCAGCACCGCAATTGCTTGGGTCGAGTTTGTAAACACCGGCACGGGTGCATGGCATCACAGCGAAACCTATTTAGGAACATCGAGTCCCCGAGACCGAATTAGCCCCTTCTGCAACCCAAGCAACTGGCCTTCTTGCAATCGTCCGACCGACGTAGACCAATGGGAGGTAACTCAAGGTAATATCGGACGTTTCACATTTATATTAAAAGCACCAACAACCCCAGGCACATATGTTGAAAAATTCCAGCTAGTTCGAGAAGGCATAACCTGGTTTGGCCCGGAGATTACATGGACAATTACTGTAACCCCAGCAAAAGGTAACCTAACAGGCACAGTCCGCAACGCCGCAAATGGACAGCCAATTTCAGGTGCAACTGTTGCCATATCCGGAGGACCATCAACTACCACCAACAGTTCGGGTGTATATACCTTTAATGATCTTGACCCTGCAACATACACATTAAATGTTTCAAAGGCCGGCTTCAACCCCGCCAGCGATACAGCCATTGTGACTGCTGGTCAAACAACCACAAAAGACTTCAACTTAGTCTCAACGGATACCACTCCGCCCTCCGCGCCAACAGGGCTGACAGCAACCAGTATATCTCCGTCCCAAATCAACCTATCATGGAATGCTTCAACAGACTCTGGCGGCGCTGGGCTAGCAGGATATATAATCTTCCGCAACAATGCAGAGGTTGGCAGAACATCAGCCACCACTTACCAAGACAATGGCTTAACGCAGAATACAACCTACAGCTATTATGTCAAGGCATACGACAACGCCAACAATGTTTCTGGTCCATCAAACACCGCTGTCGCATCAACTCAACCTGGCACGGTTGCTATTTTCCAAGATGGTTTTGCAACAATAGATCCAAATCTTTGGACAGCTATCGTCCAAAGCCCAATGCCCGGACCATACCCTCCTGTTTGGGATGGAAGTGTTAACCACGGTACATTCCCTGGCAGCGGTTCGATAAAAACGCTAAGCTCTAGCGACCCTAATCAAGGCTGTCTGCTAGGGCACACTTTCAACCCGCCTTTCCAAGCAGCAAAATTTGAAAGCTGGTTTTATGATACCTCGGCAAACAACAACAGCCGTCAAGGCCTTGAAATACGATGCCACGATAACTCCGGCGGAATCAAAGCGATTTATTACCTAGGGACATACTCTGCTTCGCCGGGCTCGTTCAGCACATACAGCGCTGGATACTACAAGGTGTGCGGAACGGGATGCACAGGTTGGTATTGGCCAGGAGCCGCCTGCAAACCACGATCGGTCGGCTGGCATAAGTTCACAATTGAATTCCTGCCGTATACGGGCAGCGGCGATGTTAAATATTATATCGACGACACTTTGGTCTGCACCACGGACCGTACATTAGACACTCAAACATATGGCTTGACAATGGTCGCATATGGATACCACTACCGTGTAAACCAAGAAGGCTGGTTTGACGACTGCGCTATGTATGCGTCAGCTCCATATGCTCCAACTATGGGCACTCCTGTCGCCCTTTCCACCAATTCAATAAGATGGGTATTGACTGATAATTCTAATAATGAAACAGGATTCCTGATAGTCGATTCAGCACAGACAGTTAAAGCATCAGCACCTGTTCAAAATGGCACTGGCGGAACAGTCAATATCACAGAAGGTGGCCTATCTCCAAATACTCCATACACACGATACGCCAAGGCATACAACGGCACGCTAAACAGCGTTTCTTCAGCGCCAGCGACACGATGGACCCTTTCCAACCCACCAACACCTGCCAATGTCGTGTGCAACCGTACAATTGGAACATGGTACAATACGCCAACATTTAGCTTCACAGCTGTTGGAGGGTTTGGTCAAGGAACTGTAAGCGAATATAGATATGCCTGGGACACTAGTCCCACTCATACGTGGACCGGCTCTGAACCAGTATGGAATTCCGGCAACCTAATTCTCACAGCGTCAACACCTGGCAGTTACTACTTGCACATAAAAGGCTTCAACGGCGAGGGAGTGGCAAATGGTACACTCGACCTTGGACCGTTCATGTTTGACGATAATCCGCCGTCTAATCCAATATCAGCTTCGGAAACACACGGCGCACAAAATGGAACATGGCAATCAACGATTGCTGACCCAGCGTTCACATGGACCGGTGCAGAGGATAGCGATTCTGGCATAGCTGGCTATTTCGTCTACTTCGGCACTTCCGAACTTGGAACATCCGACACCATAGTCAGTGAAGCATCTTTCGATCCACCTGCCGTTGATACCGGAACATATTATCTCAGGATTCGCGCTAAGGACTTCGCTGGAAATACTGCGGATGAATGGAAAACGCTTTTCATATTTAAATATGACTCCAATCCTCCAAACACACCTATCGTTGAAGATGATGGACAATATAGTGGATCAAGAACGAAGCTCCATGCAACCTGGAGGTCCACTGATGCTCACTCCGGCATAGCTGAATATATGTATGCTGTTGGTACTTCGCCAGGCGATACCAGCATCGTTAATTGGACTTCGGCTGGTGCAAGCGATGAAGCCATCATCACCATTCCCAGCCCTGGTCTGAGTATCGGCACCACATATTATATTTCTGTCAAAGCGAAAGATTCAGCAGGCAACTGGAGTAACATAGGATCATCTGATGGAATTCAAGTTGTTGCTGAATCTCCCACAATTGCATATGCTAAAGGATTAGCCAATGCTACACCTGTAGCGCTAACAAACAAGATAGTGACCGCAACATTTGCAAACGGCTTCTATATCGAAGAAGCTGACCGATCATCTGGCATTCTTGTTCTCGGCCCCGGTCCGAATCCAGGAGCTCTTGTGACAGTGGGCGGAACGCTTGGGACAAATGCGTCAGGCGAGCGGGCAATAGTGGACGCAGCGACAATAGTGGAAGCCGAGCCCGATCCAAACCGCATTCCCAAACCACTCTTTATGATTGGCAATGCTCTTGGCGGCGATTGGTTCAACGCCGAAACGCCCGGCGTAACAGGGTCAATCGCCCTCAATAACATTGGGCTGCTAGTGACTATCTGCGGCAGGGTTGAATCCATTGGCGAACAAGAGTTCCTAATAAATGACGGCTCCACTGCGTCTCCAATAAAGGCAATAGCGTCAGGGATTAATGTAGGCAGCCTAATCGCTGAAGATGATTTCGTTGTTGTCACTGGAATCTCATCTCTCGAACTCGATGACGGCGTCTTCAAGCCGCTGCTTCGCGTTCGGACTGCGGAGGATATAGAAAAGAAAAATTAAACGTAAATACCAAGCAGTACGATAAATTGACAAGAACCTAAAGGCTAGATAGTCTAACCACTTCGCCGGTTTCGATAGAACGAAGAGCCGCAATGCTCACGGCAAGAGCAATCCGGCCATCCTTACCGGTGACTTCAGGCTCTCTGCCCTCACGTACTGCATCTACCATGTCATTTATGCGCACAGTTGAACCTGGGGGATTTGGCGGCAGATCGCAGGTATTCTTTTCTGAGCCCGAGATTATCTCTAGCTTACTGCCCAGCGGGCGCACGGCAAGATTTGGACCAACCAAAAGCTCACTTCCCAAGCTAGTAAATCCTTCTGGCATTCCCCAGTTTACAAGGACATTCAATACATGACCACCGCTCATCTCTACAATAATGTCAGCCGTGTCTATTGCTAGGTCATCAATCCCCAACAAGCGCTCTTTACCTTTACCAAAGATATGTCCGCGTGCAAAAACACTAACTGGTTCCTCTCTTGTAATCCACCGCATCAAATCGAAAAAATGTCCAGCCATATCTATTATTGGTCCGCCGTTCATTGAGCACCTATGCATTGCAATCTTAGGTCGTACTTCGCGAATATCTTCAAATCGAGCAAAAATAGGCCCACCAAATGCACCCTGCTGGAAAATTTCTTTGTATCGAATATTTTTTGCTAATCCACGATATTGGAACGAGGTGGATAAAAATACATTGTTCTTTTTTGCAATGCGAATCATTTCATCCGCCTGCTCAAGCGTCAAAGCAAGTGGCTTCTCGCAAAGAATGTGTCTACCGAATTTTGCAGCAAAGCATGCAATTTCCGAGTGAAAGCATACTGGCGTGCAGATTGAAACAATATTCACGCCTTCATGAAGAATTGCATCTTGATAATTTTCATAGGCAACAGCGCCAGTCTTTTGAGCAAGCGAATTTCTCCTCTCCTCGATTGGGTCGCAGACGGAAACAACTCTCACATCGCCGCGGCTCACCCACCCAGCCGCATGTTGATTCCCCATTTGCCCACATCCTACGATGCATACCTTTATTTCCATAACTCACTCCTTACCGAAAATGCCCTTTAAATATGCTGCATTGCTTTTAGCTGCCTCACTAGGAGGGATATCTGCACGGTCTTGCTCAGCTATAATCCATATATCTTGTGTGTTCTTTTTAATCCAATCTGCGGCTTCTGCTAGAGGAGCAATGCCCGTACCCAATATTACTGTGTCGCATTCTGAGCTTCTAGTGGCAAAGTCTTTGAAATGAACCGCACCAATCCTTCCCTTAGTCCGATTAAGGAATTCGAGGATATTCCATCCACCTTTCATCACCCATCCAATGTCCGGACAGAATCCCAGTGCATCACTACTTTTGCTTAGAAGGGCTTGAATCACACGACCGTCATCCGCAAACTCCCAGTTGTGATTATGATAAAGGAATCGAACACCTTGGGACTGACACTTTTCAGCGGTCCGATTTAGGATATCAAAATCACGGTCGAATTGACCGTCAGATACATATCGAAGACCTGAATAAATAATTAACGAGCATCCTACAGCATTAAGGTAATCGAGTACCTCATCTATAATGCGACGTTCTGAATCTGCCTGAGCCGGGTCTAGAAGACTGCCACCAATGTGTATGGCAGCCAAACGAAGCCCTCGATTATCAAGCATTTTCCTCAGTTCATTCGCCGCTTTTCCCCGCACGTGACGAAAGCCTATTTCTACCCCTTCATATCCTGCTGCTACGACATCGTCAAAGACCTGTGAGAACCGCTCACGCTGATTTTCTCCCCATGTGATTGTCTGACAACCAATATGAAAGCCCATTATGATTTCACTCCCATCTACTTTTAACCTAATGCATCACAATAAAATACTATCTCATATAAGATAATTCCTCTATTTTGCAATAAAGCTTTTGGCTTAATGGCGCTGTTGTATTGGAGAAATGAGCGGCAATACTAAATAAAAATAAAGCCGAAGTTGTACACTCCGGCTTCACTTTTGCAGAGAGGGCTTTATTTAGCAAGCCCGCATATTCCAAACTTGCTTTAGTTCATTTTCGCACAAAGGAGGTTACACCTCCTTAACAAATTGCGCCACCATATCACCAACTTCACTTGTCGTGTAACCCATCTTTCCCGCCGCCAATGATTTGAGTTTTTCACCGGTAACTTTTGCAATGGCTTTGTCTACTAACTCGGCAGCCTTCTGTTCACCAAGGTTCTCCAACATCATCTGGAGCGCACCTATTGCCGCAAGTGGATTGATTACATTCTTTCCTGTGTATTTTGGAGCTGAGCCCCCAATCGGCTCGAACATTGAAACGCCTTCTGGGTTAATATTTCCCCCGGCGGCAATTCCCATTCCGCCCTGCGTCATTGCGCCAAGGTCGGTGATTATGTCGCCGAACATATTGTCAGTAACAATTACGTCGAACCACTCTGGATTCTTAATCATCCACATAGTGGTTGCATCCACGTGCGCATAATCCGTGGTTATATCTGGGTACTCTTCCCCTACTTCGTAGAAAGTTCTCTCCCAGAGGTCAAATGCATATGTCAACACATTTGTTTTTCCAACTAACGTTAGCCGCTTCGCTTTATTGCGCTTCCGACAGTATTCGAAGGCATACCGGATGCACCGCTCAACGCCCTTCCTTGTATTAATTGATTCCTGAATAGCAACTTCGTCTGGGGTGCCCTTTTTCAAAACGCCACCTGCCCCAGCATAAAGACCCTCTGTGTTTTCGCGAACTACAACATAGTCAATGTCCTCCGGCTTCTTGTCCTTTAGCGGTGTATCCACCCCTGGGTAAAGTTTGACTGGCCTAAGGTTAATATATTGGTCAAGGCCAAATCTTAGTGCCAGTAAGATGCCTTTCTCTAGAATTCCAGGCTTAACATCAGGATGGCCTATTGCACCCAGGTAAATCGCGTCATACTTCTTCATTTCCTCGATTGCGTTCTCAGGGAGCACCTCACCAGTCCTGAGATACCTATCGCCGCCCCAGTCATATTCCGTCGTTTCGTATTGGAACCCTGCAACTTCCGATACAGACTTTAAAACTTTTAATCCCTCGCGGACGACTTCGGGCCCTGTGCCATCGCCAGGGATAACTGCTATTTTGTAGGTCTTCAACAGTGCGTCATCCTCCTTACAACGGTTATCCGAAACAAACTAGAGTATAGGAGATTCGGCCCTGAAATGCAAGTAGCAAAGCGGAAACAAAGCCAGATAGCATCCATGATGCTCTATCACGAGTTTGCAAGCCGCAATTCTACAAATACACTAATATACCAAATGAGTGTTACTTCGGCTGCTTAACCCACGTATGCCAATCAGGACCTAAATCACCACGTTGCTTATAGCGATCCATAAGGTGCGCACAGCCGCAACTGCGTTCTTCCCCTGCCAATATGCCGGCTATTGCAGAAATGATCTCAGGAAACTTGTCAACTGCACTTTCAACTAAGCTTTTCTCCTCCTCCGAGATCAATCCTTCAAACAGTTCACCAGGCGAAAACTTTGCTTCTCTAACCCCTTCTGCGTAGTTTGTTATATAGCAAATGGGTGCGTAGCACATCTCGAGTTCTTTGGCTAAAAAGACTTCGGGCACAAGGGTCATTCCCACCATATCAGCGCCAAAAACCTTGAACTTCTTGATTTCAGCTGGAGTCTCCAATCGAGGTCCCTCTGTGCAGACATACGTACCGCCAAGGCGAACATCAAGCCCTAGTTTAACCATTGCTTTGAGAGCTATGTTTTGCAAATTTGGACAAAATACAGGATTCTGCCGCACAAAACCTACTCCCATTCCCTCAAAAAATGTATAGGTGCGCCGCTTTGTTTCATCAATAACATCATCGGGGAGTACAAACTGCCCCAATCTCAAGTTCGTATTTATTGCCCCAGGGCCCGACCATGCTATAACCCTAGTGGCTCCCAACTCCTTCAAAGCCCATATGTTCGCACAATAATTAACAAACGACGCCGAGATGCGATAGCCCTCCTCACCATGTCTTGATAGAAACAGGTAATAGGCGTCTCCAGCCAAGATTTTATATATTGGTTGAGAATCTCCAAAAGGCGTTCGAACAGGGCCAAGCTTCTCACCAAAGATGCGGCCAGTTTTAATTAAAGTATATGCCTGGCTTCCACCTATAACAGCAAGTATTTCCTCCATGCAACCCCTCTCCCACCGAGTGTTTTAGAAAAACAACGACAAAAGACCATCACAACGCTTTGAACAGCCCCAAGCGATCATAAGCACATCAAGCAATAATAAACGAGCTACATAGACAGCGCTCCAGCAACAATAGTTAAAATGAATTATCTGCAAATTAAAAAAGTAGTTTATAGCATATCCCAATGGGTAAAAACACTCTAAATACACACGAGCAAAGAAACTAATTTAAACGTTTAATGGGCTGACGAGTCCGCCCACTCATCAGCCCTGCTAACGACAAATGCCCATGAGTACGGTCATCGGTCGCCAGCAATTTCAATTATACCACATACGACTGAAGCAGTCAGCACTAATGTGCGCTTGCCAAGCGATCGTTTCCCTCATTATGGTTTCTTTCCAGCAGTGGAGGAATAATCAATGGATATCTGGACAGTTTACCGCATACTAATGAAGCACAAATGGGCTATCATTTTATCTACCGCTATCACGGTTGGAGTAGCTCTATTCGCATACTCCCTTTTACCTATTTACTATGAAGCAACCGCCACCATGATGCCATCTGATAGAGTATTGATGCACCCTACTACAATTGGCACCGCCATTGCCCCCTTAAGTGATGAACAACGCGATGAACGTGTATCAACCTTGGCAGCAATGGCTCAAAGCCGCACAATATGCGCCATTGCCTGCAAAAAGCTGAACCTAAAAATTTCTCCATCTGAGCTTCAAAGCAAACTTACAGTAAATCGAGTTATTGATAACCAAGATGGCCGACAGACAAATTTGCTTAAACTAAAAGTCCTAATGGATGAGCCCGAAAAGGCTGTCATAGTCGCCAATACGCTGGCGGAAAGCTTCTGTGATTTCTACGACAAAGTCAGCCATAAAGAAGCCACAGAAAACCGTAAGTTCCTTGAAGAACAACTGCAGGAAGCACGCCGCAAGCTTGATCTCGCAGACGAACGCCTGCGAAGTTTTCGAGGGCACGCTCGCATTGCGAATCTAAACACTCAAATTGAGGCTGATTTGAAAGTCTTAGCAGATCTTAAATCACAACGAGACTCTGCAATGGCACAGCTGTCGGAAGTTACTGGGAACCTAGCGGCCGTATCTAGACAAATTGCTCAGATGAGTAGTTCTAAGACCACAGTTGAAATGACCTCTGAGGGTAGCGCAACTGCAGACCTGAAAGCACGAATCGCTCAAATGGAGAAAGACCTAGCACTTCTTAGAAGCCGTTATACTCCTAAACATCCAAAGATTATTCAGCTTGAGACAACTTTAGCACGTGCGCGCGATGAACTAAATCGCACATCGAACCAAATGACGCAAAGAATTGTAGTCACCGCAAATCCTGAATATGAAGCACTCCAATCACAGAAAAGAGATCTCGAGGCTAAGCAGGCAGCAGGACAAGCTAGGGTCGCCGCTTTAGACCGTGCTATTCGCGAGCGAGAAAAACAACTCTCAAAATACCCTAGCACTGACGTTGAACTTAGTAGACGAGCACTGGAAAGCAAGACAGCACAGGAAGCTTACAGCTCGATTCTTGCCCGCTGGAATCAAGCAAGGATTGACGAAAGTCTTACAACTGAAACCGGTGCAATCCAAATAATTGACCATGCTGAAAAGGCAAGCGGACCAATTCGAAAGGGACCTGACCGAATTCAACTTATTATCGCTTCGATTTTGTTCGGCATCGCCATTGGCGCAGGTTACTCTCTATTAACAGAAAAGCTGGATGTATCCATCCGTACCGTAGAAGACGCACGCTCGCTAATTGACCTGCCAGTTGTAGGAGTTATTCCAACACTTGAACCCGCAGTTTCGGCGACTGATGCGCCTAGGCTTACGGATTTAAACCCCGTTTCACCTTACGCGGAGTCTTATCGGTTCTTAGGAACAGATTTACTCCTTTCGGCAGAGCAAGATGGAATCAAAAGCATAATGATTGCCACTGCAAAACCTCATCAAGGCGGGACTGTAACAATTTGCAATCTTGCGATTACTCTTGCGCAAGCAGGCAAGCAAGTGATACTTGTCGATGCAGACTTCCGCCGGCCCCAGCTTCATCGTGTATTTACGGTCGCCAACAAACCTGGCCTGAGTGACGCATTGTCTAATGGCATGCCAATTTCAGAAGCTCTGCACCAAACCCACATTCCAAATTTGAAACTTATTCCATCGGGAACAAATCCAGATAACCCTTGGAAATTACTTAGGTCACAGAGATTTGTCGAAATCATGGACGAGCTTAAGGCTATGAGCGATTTTGTACTGTTTGATTCTCCAAGCGCAATGGTCTTCGCAGACGCAATTACCATTTCCTCACTAGTTGATGGAGTAATAGTTGTAATTCGTGCTAATCAACCTCCGAGGGGCAACGAGCTTCAACTTAAACACTTACTAAATAAAGCAAATGCTAATATCATCGGAGTGGTGCTAAACGCAGTTTCCCCACATTTAACAGATAGTATTTGCTTTCATGATTATTATTACTCGTCTCCTAGCCAAGGAAAATCAAGGCTCGCCATTAGCGGCAGTCAAGGCACAAAAAATACTACGGCAATCATACCAAAAGATGAAGACAAACAGGCTTGATATAGCACCAAGGACATTACTTAAAAGGTAGCAGGATGAAAAGCATTGTCGGTTCGCCAGCAATATCTGAATTAAAAACACAACCTTTGAAAACTTCTCGCAGCCTGGTGAATCTCAGTTTAGTTTCGGCATTAGCGGGGCTTCTTCTTGTATTTGCCCGCCCAGGAGCATTAATGCGAATATCGGCAGCAATTGCATGCGCATGGATTACCCTAACTTTTCCCTTCGCAGGATTGATACTTTATCTACTCGTTGAATATATGCGCCCTGGTGATGTAATGCCAAGCATTGCTAGCTGGCGGCCTGCACTTATTGTAGCGGCACTAACAATGATTGGATTGGTTATCGCAAAGTCAAAAGACCGCTCGCAAGAGATAGTATGGAGCAAGCAAAGCTGGATGCTAGCGGGCTTTATATCAACCATGCTGGTATCAATAATCACAGCGATTTGGAAATCCCAAGCGCTTCAAGTAACTATCGACGCAGCGAAGATTTGGATAGTCTTCCTAATTATGACAAATTTGATAACCACTACTCACCGCTTAAAGCAGTTCATTTGGGTTATGGTCTTGCTAGGCTTCTATCTTGCAAGCCGGTCTGTATTTATGTATCAACGGACGGGTGACTTCGCAACGGGGCCGGGAGAAGGCTTCCTGGGGGACCGCAACGACCTTGCAATGGCAATGCTTGTCATACTCCCAATAGCAGGCTCTTTGTTTCAAGCCTCCGAGAAAACACTTGAAAAGACAATAGCTGGAGCTACATTTGTTGCTCTTATAGCAGGAATCATCTCAACATTTTCGCGCGGTGGATTTGTAGGACTCTTATGCGTCCTCTTAGGAATGAGCTTGCTTGCGAAGCGACGGACAATCGCGTTTTTAACACTTTCGGCGCTTTTAGTTATAGCTTGGTATGTATCACCTGATTCCTACAAAGAACGTATTATCTCAATTTCTCACTACCAACAGGACGAATCGGCTCAAAACCGCCTTTATGCTTGGAAAGCAGCACGGGCAATGTTTCACGATCGTCCGTTCTTTGGCGTTGGACCAGGGAATTTCGAAACAGCATACGGAAGGATATATCGCCCTCCAGGCGCACCCGGGATTTGGCGTGCACCCCACAGTATATACTTTGAATGCATCGCGGAATTAGGAATCGTAGGATGTATATTCTTTGGCTTGCTAGTAAGTCTGACGTACCTTGATTGCCTAAAAATATACTTATCTCGCACAGTTGCGCCACCTACCAATTGGGAACGCCGAATGGCTGCAGGATTTATGCTAGGCATGACTGGGTATCTGGCTAGTGCTACATTTCTATCTGCATTACTTTACTCTCATCCATATTATCTCGCCGCGCTTACCGTAAGCATGGCAAACATAATAAACTCAAGGCAACCAAAAACCGGAGGTGAATCAGTATGAGAATACTTCAAGTCGTCCCCACCTCCGGCGCAGGCGGAGCAGAACAAATAGTACTCTCGCTTGCTAAATCGCTTAAAGAAAACGGTTCAGATATTGCCGTGGCGAGTCCAGGCAGCGACCCCTACCTATTCCAAAAGCTCAAAGAATCAGATATTAAGGCTTTTCCGTTGGCTACACAAGATAGAAAATGGCAGATATTCGAAATCGCAAAAGTAATCAAAACTTTCCGCCCGGACATCATCCACAGCCATATGTTTGATGCAAACTTACCATCCACATTGGCAAGTTTAATTTCACACACGCCAATAATTCTCACCATTCATTCAACAGTGTATGAGTTGGAAACATGGAAGCGAAAACTCATCAATGCACTTTTAAGTCGATGCGTCTCTCAAATTGTGGCTGTATCAAAAGCAGTCGCACTTAAGCTTAATAGCGCAGGTGTGCCAGCAAACAAGATTATATGCATATACAACGGAGTGGATGTCTCACAATTTATGGGAGATTCCAAGAATAAGTTTCGACAAGAACTTTGCATTCCGGATGACTCGCGTCTAATGGGTATGGTGGCAAACCTCCGGCCGGCAAAAGACCATGAGGTGGCAATTAGAGCAGCAGCAATGGTGATAAAAAAAGTTCCCAAGACCCATTTTATGATGGTTGGCGATGGTGTAGATAAAACCGCACAAGCACTCATGAGGCTAAGAGAATACTTAGGCGTAAGCAGAAATGTGCATTTTCTTGGATTCAGAGAAGATATTCCAAACGTACTTAAATCTCTCGATTTATTCGTGCTGGCAAGCAAAGTTGAAGGTCTCCCGGTAAGCGTTATTGAAGCTATGGCGGCAGGATTGCCAGTCGTCGCAAGCAATGTGGGAGGAATTGCAGAACTGATCGAAGAGGGCATCACGGGGTTTCTCGTTCCGCCAGGCGATTATAATCGCCTTGCAGAAAAAATTGAAGTTATTCTCCAAAACCCAACCTTGGCTAAAAGTATGGGAATCGAGGGCAGAAAAAAAATTTTAAACAACTTCAGCCTTGAAGCAATGAAAAATGCATATTACAGCCTTTATTTAAAGTTTGGCAGGGTACAACAATAAAGCATATCAAATGAAGCTGGGGGCTCGACGGGTGGTATTTTTAACGTTCCAGACAAAAGAGGTAGGAAAATATGGAAGCGATTTTCTGGATCAGTTTTGCATTGCTTTTCTACACCTACGTCGGCTACCCATTTTCGCTGATGATTATAGGCTGTTTTCGCAGAAAACCTGTATATCGCAAGCGAATACATCCAAAATTAAGCATCATAATAGCTGCTCATAATGAGCAAGCAGGCGTTAGATTGAAACTTGCAAATACCCTATCATTGCATTATCCTAAAGACCGGTTAGAGATCATCCTAGTATCAGACGGCTCTACGGATCGCACTGCAGAGATTGCTTCAGAGTTTGAAGCAGCTGGCGTGCGATGTCTAGTGATAAACGAATGGGTGGGTAAATCAATAGCCCTAAATCATGCAGTTCGGTTTGCAAAGGGTGAGATACTAGTATTTACGGATATTGGCGCACTAGCTGAGCCAAATTGTCTAGAAGAGCTTGTATCAAATTTTGCAGACCCAACGGTTGGATGTGTCTCTGCTGAGAATCACGTTCTCGCACAAGGAAGCGGTGCGAGCGAAGGTACATACATGAAGTATTTGATGTGGCTAAGACGGCTAGAAAGCAGGATTGGCTCTTGCACGTGTGTGTGCGGTTCATTTTATGCAATTCGCAGGGAACTTTGCCCAATATTCATACCTCATGCTGCAACAGACCTACTCTCTGTTCTTGAGACGGTCAAGCGGGGGTACAGGACAATAAGCGACCCCCTTGCCCATGCCAACATAGGCGCAGTTCGCACCCAGCGTGAGGAATTTCAAAGAAAATTCCGTACTGTTTTGCTTGGAGTCGCTTGCCTGCCCTACATGCTTCCCCTGCTGAACCCAATTCGCTCTGGACTTTTTTCTCTCGAGCTTTTGAGTCACAAAATTCTGCGCTGGAGTGGCGCAGTATTTCTGGTATCTTTGCTGAGCGCGAATGCGTTCATTTATGGAATATCTGATTTGTACAAGGTTGCATTAGGGATTCAACTCATTTTTTACACTTTGGCATTTCTTGGCGCCATATCTGAGGGACTCGCTGCCAAATTAGCAATTGTTCGCATCCCATACTTCTTGATACACACGCATTTCTCCGCTCTTGTAGCATGTTGGAAATATGCCCGTGGTGAGCGCATATCAGTTTGGCAGCCATCAAAGCGCCCGCTTGAAGGAATATCAACATGAGCGCCGTGCGGCTTCTGATGATTCGAAGTACGAAATCTTATGGAGGCCCAGAGCGCCAGATTGTTGGATTTGCTCGACGGCTTAACCCTAAGCTGTTTTGTCCAATAATCTGTACATTTAGCGATATGTTGGGCTGGAAAAACCCCTTACTTGAAGTTGCCGCGAGCTTTGGGCTTAAAACTTGCTTGATTCCGACTGAACGAGCTTTTGACAAAAAAGGCGTGTACGCGCTGAAGCAAATAATAGAAGAACACAAGATAGATATGCTTTGCCCGCAAGACTATAGGGCAAACGTTTATGCTTTCCTTGCTACTAGAGGCCTCAACATTCCGCTAGGGGCAACCGTGCATGGATATGCTGGCAATACTAATAAGGTGCGTTTATACGAGTTTCTTGACCGGATTGTCCTAAGAGCAATGCACAAAATTGTTTGCGTCTCGGATGCACTCAGAACTCGACTGCGTCGATATGGATTATCCGATAGAAAGCTCAACCGAGTATACAATTCCATCGATCCCGAAGAGATATTACCTGTAGCTTCAAACGGCGGTGGGAAGTCGAAGAGTCATATAGTTTGTAGCGTTGGAAGGCTAAGCGTCGAGAAAGGACATCGCTTTCTTTTGAATGCTTGGCGTTATGTCGTGGAGCACTTGAAAAATGCCCAGCTTGTATTAGTAGGCGACGGCCCAGAAATGCCTAAGTTGTTGAGGCAAGCACAGGCCTTGGGTATTGAATCGTCAGTCAGGTTCATAGGTCATACTAGCAGACCGCTTGACTACCTAAGGGAATGCGATGTTTTTGTTCTTCCCTCACTTACCGAAGGCCTACCCATTGCACTCTTGGAAGCGTGCGCGATTGGCAAGCCAGTCATCGCATCCAACGTTGGAGGCGTCGGCGAGGTAGTGATTCCAGGATACAATGGGTTGCTTGTTCGCTCCAAGCAACCCATGGAAATAGCCAGCGCCATTATAGACATTCTCACACATGCTGAAGTCGCAGTGGCAATGGGCGCACATGGAAGGCAACTCATCGAGGAAAAATTTTCATTTAAAAGAAACGTGCCTCTACTAGAGGAAGTTTATCTTTCTTGCATTGGAGATTCAGTAACAGAAGAACTGCTTGCTGCGTGATTTATTTACTAAAATGAAAATCTTAGTGATAACAACACGAATGCCGTTTCCACTCGATAACGGCGGAAAACTGCGAACATATAACCTGCTTCGACGGCTTTCGGAGAAGCACTGGATTACATTAGTAACTTTCGAGCCGGAGGAAACTCCTCCGCAAGCGTTCATACAGTCGATTTGTCGAAAATTGATAACAGTCCCAGAACCTAATAACAATACAATGGCTTCTTTTTGTTTCAATCTCCTATCCGCACCGTTCTGTAGCGACCCATTAACAGTAAGGAAATACACATCTGATCTTTTAGCAAAAGCAATTCGCGACCATCTAAGCCGCGAAACGTATGACATAATCCACTGTGAGTCAACGCCATTAGCACGAACAGCTCTACAAGCAGCAGGCAGTCCTGATTGCGTTGGCACGCAAAACGTCGAAGCTCAAATCTGGCTGAGATACGCTGAAACATCGGTTAATCCGTTAAAACGGTTTTTTATGTTTAACCAATATCGAAAGATGTTTAAGTACGAATCGGAGACATACCGATATTTTGCCAGGGTTTTGGTTGTTTCCAATGATGACCGGCGATTAATGGTAGATTGGTATAGACTCGGCTCGGTGGTGGTGCCTAATGGAGTAGACACCGAATATTTCCAACCAGGACTCTCCGAGCGAGACCCTTCAAACATCGCTTACGTTGGAGCAATGGACTGGCGGCCAAACCAAGATGCCGTACTTTATTTCTTGCACGAAATCTGGCCAATCGTGAAAGCCAAAGTACCCAAAGTGACATTCTCAATTGTTGGCCGGAAGCCACCAAAGAGCATTCTTAAAGTAGCCGCGCTGGATAAAAGTATCGAAGTAACCGGCACCGTCAAAGATGTGCGGCCCAATCTATGCCGCGCCTCCGTATGCGTTGTCCCTCTTCGAATCGGAGGAGGTAGCAGGTTAAAAATCTTAGAGGCGCTTGCCACGTGCACACCTGTAGTCTCTACAACCGTGGGTGCTGAAGGACTAAAAGGCATCGAGCCTTGGGTGGCAATAGAAGATAACCCTAGGGCATTCGCCGAACGAGTAATTCATTTGTTGAAATCGCCAACTCCAAAAGAAAAAATGCAAGAAGCAAGAAAGTTTGTCGCTGAACAGTACAGTTGGAAGGCGTCGGCAGAACGCATTGAAAGTGTTTGGAATGATTTGCTAAAAACTTCGCGCCCGGAGTTGTTTCAACATGCGGCTTAGACTTTGCTTATTAAATATTGCATATTCGGGAGCAAATCCGCATCTCATACGCGAACTATCGCGTCGCGTTGATTTGGATGTTGTGGATGTACCGTTTCCTAAGCTTACTGACTTAACGCTCAAGCTGAAAACATTCCATCCACGACTAGCCGTGTGGAAGCGTCGTTATTCGCGGGCTTTGAACCAAGCATTCAAAAGCTATCAAGTTTTCAAAGCCCGCAGCCGACTAGCAGCTCAGGGAATTTCGAAACTTCCAAAAAAGCCTGATGCAATACTGCAAATCGGCGGGCTTTTCTCGCCAGGCCGCACTGATATCCCTTATGCAACATACAATGACTTCACTACAGCACTTGCTTCGAGGGAGTATCCCCCATGGGCGGATTTCAAGAACATAAAATCTGCTAATCGTTGGTATGAACTTGAGACAAAACTCTATCAGCAAGCTGGAAGGGTTCTTACCCTAAGTGACTATACTCGAAAGTCCATCATCGTCGATTATGGGGTGTCTGAATCGAAAACAAGAACTGTGAGAGCAGGCATTAACTTCTCGTCTATCCAAGAGCGCACTGATGGCTATGACTGCAGAACAATCTTGTTTGTCGGTTATGACTTTGTGCGAAAGGGTGGTCCGACGTTGCTTGATGCCTTTACGCTTGTGCGAGAAGAGCGTCCAGATGCCCAACTCATCATAGTCGGCCCACAAATTAACGAACAACCTGGGGTAAAATGCTTGGGCCAGATTACTGACAGAAAGCAATTAATAGATCTTTACCATAAAGCCTCTCTGTTTGTAATGCCTAGCATTTGTGAACCGTTCGGTTTTGTCTTCTTGGAAGCCATGGCTTCCAAGCTCCCATGTATTGGCACTACCTGCGATGCGATGCCCGAGATTATAGAAAACGGACGAACAGGATTTGTTGTACCGCCTGGAGATCAGAAGGCCCTTGCGGAGGCAATCCTGAAACTACTTGGCTCACGTGAGCTTCTCACCACGATGGGTGAGCGCGGTAGAGAAAGGGTCAGTAAGCTTTTTACATGGGAACAAACTGCTAAACATATAGTGGAGGAGGTAGAAGCAATGCTATAAAGACGTTTGCAAATCAGAAACAAAAATTCATTTCTATTCGAAAAACATTCAAAAAATTAACAATCGGCCAATAGGCCAACGAAAAGAAAGGGGTTTTATGAACTTTGGGGCACAGTAAGGTACACGTATTAAAATTGGCGTTTGTTATCATTCTCATCGCTTGCGCTGTAGAATGCGTGACTGCACCTGTCAAAACATCAGATTATCCTTGGATTAATACAAATGCAATTGAATACCTCCAGCCAACAGATGCGGTTGCTGTGCTGGATGCTCAACACTTTGACTCGGCACTTAGTCCAGAACGATTTAATAAGGTAAAAACCGAGCGCCCAGGGAAACTATGCTTGAAGTACCAAATTTGGCGCGATACATATGTCAATGAATGGGCTGCATTTGAGCGCCAAAAGCAAGAAACTTGGGCACGGAATAATGGTAAGAATGCGGAAGACTTTTGGTGCCATTATGCAAATGACGTCACTGTTTCTTTATCAACTGGCAAAAAGGTAATTCCTGGCTGGAATCCAGCCAATGACGCCAACCGCGATGACATTCGAGACTACAAGAGTGATTATGGGACAGCCACTGCAGTAGGAAATGGCTATCTACAAGATACAACAAAAAACTGGACTCCCAATGAATGGGCAGGCCATATTCTCGTTGACCGCTTAGGAAACCAGTTCACTATAATAAGCAACACTGCCACTCAGATTAATGTTTCAGGAACTCCGGCATCTGGGCGATATGGTCTATCACATGTAAACTCGGCAGACCACAAAGCGACCGCCAGGACACGAGCCGAGGCGCGCGTCAGGGTCCATGCATGGGGAGATGCTTCATACCCCGATGCGTGGGTGCAAAACTACTCATCTCAAGACTATTGGGCATATCGAAGATATGATGTACAACAACTGATAGTCGAGGGCAACACAAGCTGGGACCCAGGCGCCGATACCCGTTGGGACGGCATCTTCGTGGATTCTACCCTGCCCTACTATGATTGGCCAACCGTTGTTGATGGTCAGGACCGCGTTCTCGAATATCCAAATAGAGACCCTGCAATATACAAGCAACACACCATCAACTTGATAGCTTACGTTAAGGCTGGAATTGGCAACAAATTAATATGCCCAAATACATGCGGTTTATTCCCTGAAGCCGGAGACGCTGGCGGCGCGGTGTACGAGGAAAATACCATCAGCTTCACTGGAGCTCAAGGCCCATCAAAGTGGGAACAGTGGCGCACACGAAATGCAAAAGGTGTCTACTGCTTCACCGGCTACTTCTTTAGCTACTCTGACCGAGCGCGCGAGCAAATTCACTTCTTGGCTCATCATTATATCGCGCAGGAACCTTATATCTACTTTGGAATATACGGCTTTGGATATACACCGGTTCAGTGGTTTGCAGCAATGGAAAAGGATGTAGGCACTCCAACTGAACCTTACTCAGTCTGGAAGAGCGGCACAGACCCAGTCGGCCAATCCTACGTCATTTACAAGAGACAATATACAAAGGCTCTCATTCTTTGTCGCCCAATGAACCCTGCAGGGCAAAGCAATTTCGGCGACGCATCAAGAGTGACATTTACGCTTCCATCATATACTACCTCTGATGGAGGAACATCAAATCGCTACTACAGCCTGCGAGCCGATGGAACTCTCTCAGAAGCAATCACATCAATAGGTCTTCGAAACGTGGAGAGTGCCATACTTTTCCCTGCAGATACAGCTAGTCAACCTCAAACTGATACTACGCCACCTGTCATTTCAGGTGTATCAGTCACTAACATAGGTCCAAACAGCGCAACCGTAACTTGGACAACCAATGAAAACGCCACCTCAGTGGTGGAATATGGTACGACAACTTCTTACGGCACCACTGTTTCCAACGAAACAGTCCTATCTACTTCTCATAGCATTACGCTAACAGGTCTTCAGCCTTCGACAACCTATCATTACCGTGTACAATCCAGAGACTCAGCAGGAAACAACGCAGTCAGTGCCGATTATACGTTTACTACTTCAGCAGATGTAACAGCGACTGCGCCATTTATTAGATCATGGCTAGTATTGGGGCCGTTTAATAATACGAATAGAGATGGGTATAATCTAAATTTAATTGGTGAAACGGATGTTTCACCAACATCCGGAGACGTAGCCGGCGGGTTGACATGGACTCCACATCAATCTACAAGCGATCTCATTGACTTTGCATCCATCTTCAATCCGAACGTCGACACCGTTGCTTACGCACACATTTACGTGAAATCTCCATCGGCTCAGAACTGCCAGCTGTGGCTAGGCTCGGATGACGGCATCAAGGTGTGGATAAACGGCACCCTGGTACATGATAACTTCGCGTACCGCCCTGCAGTAAAAGACCAAGACAAGGTTTCAATTAGCCTTCAAGCTGGTTGGAACAAGATGCTAATAAAGGTAGACCAAGTTGCGGGAGGCTGGGGCTTTTATGCACGCATATGTGATTCGAGTGGAAAAGAAATACCCGGACTAGAGTATGCGCTTGACAATCCGCAGAGCCCTCCACCAGATACAACGCCACCAGTAATATCTGCCGTGTCTGCAACCATAACATCTTTCAACCAGGCTGCGATTACCTGGGAGACTGATGAGCCAAGTACTTCTGTGGTTGAGTATGGCCCAACAGCCGCATATGGCAGTAATGTATCAGATACAACATTGGCAACCCAACACTCAATTATATTAACCGGATTATTGCCGGGCACCACATACCACTACAGAGTGAAATCTGCAGATGCATCGGGCAACCTTGCGATTAGCGCAGACCTAGTGTTTATCACGCCAACGCCACCCGATACTACTCCGCCAACAATTTCGGGAATCTCAGCTCAATCGGGGGCAACTGATGCAGTAATCAGCTGGCAGACCAATGAAGCAGCAACTTCAACGGTTGAATACGGCACGTCAACATCATATGGTTATGAAACAACCGACCCAACGCTGGTAACACAGCATACTGTGAGGCTAACATCGCTCTCGCCAGACACACTATACCATTACCGTGTCTGCTCAACTGATGCATCGGGTAATGAGGCAGTAAGCCAAGACTACACGTTTGCTACCCTGCCAATGACTACCACCGGGCCGGCACCCTACATTCGAGAATGGCTGGTAATTGGCCCGTTTAACAATACAAATCGTGCTGGATTATCAACCGACTATATTGGCGAGGCTACAATTACGCCATCAGCAAACAACATCTCCAACGGTTTGACGTGGTGGGCGTACAAATCGCCTATTGATGTCATTGATTTGAGCGCCATACTGTATCCAACTGATTATTCCGTGGCGTATGCCCATCTATACATCAATTCACCTTCCAAGCAAGCGTGCGAACTTCGCCTTGGATCCGATGATGGCGTGAAAGTATGGTTGAATGGCACGCTTATCCACGAGAACGCCGCCTGGAGACCCGTTATCAAAGACCAAGATAAAGTTCCTATTACGCTAAAACAAGGCTGGAACAGACTTTTAATTAAGGTCGACAACCTCACAGCTGGCTGGGGATTCGCAGCTCGAATCTGCGACACAGCCGGCAATGAAGTGCCAGGCCTTGTCTATCAATTGGATAATCCCCTTGCAAAAGACACGATTCCGCCAAGGGTAGTCTCCGCTAAGGCAATAGACCGCTATACAATAATTGTATACTTTGACGAGCCAGTTACAGCCGAGACTGCGAATGTTATCGCAAACTACAGTACTACTGCTAAGGTGAAGTTCCAAAGTGCTAAACTTCAAGCAGATGGCATGAGTGTTCTATTGAAAACAACTCGTCACCTCCGAGGAACTTACACCTTGAAGGTCATCAACGTATCTGACCTTGCTGGCAACAAAATACCATCGGTGGGAGCAGTTAATAACACTGCAACCTACACTGTATACTAACATGCAGGTTGAGTCCAGCTAAGTTGATACGTTAATAAAGGGGTGCCATAGGGAATTTCAATAATCGTTAATTCTCATGGCACCCCTAATTTTAAATTTCCCACTGGAACCAACATCCGCCAAAATTAACTTTCCACAGCATGCGCTCCATAAAAGGGTTAAAGCAACGTAAATTAGGTTATAAAGTCATTAAGAAAGCTAGCAGAGTCTATCGAAAAAAACCTGTTGCGGTGAGCAATTTTGAACAGATTCCCACGTAAATTACTTTTAATTATAACCCTCAGCGTAGTACTCATCGCCATTGGTCATTCTATTGTCATCCAGCGGAAACCTGATGGATTATCTCCCTGGACACGCTTGACGCCTGATGCGCTTCAATATATATCTATGGCAAGTGGGTCAATGTCTTCGCCTCCGTTTTCGTACAGAGTTCTCGTGCCATATCTAGCCTCACTTCTGCCGATGCCTCCAGACCTAGCGCTTAGATTAATTACTTACTTATGTCTTGGCACATTATATTTTTCGAGTTTATTTAGCCTTACTCGGCTTGGGTTTGCTTTTCCAATTAAACTAGCTAGCATTCTTTGTCTTTTCGCCTCAACTGGGCATCTTTATATGTACTCGAATCCATACCTGACAGATGCTTTTGGGCTAATGAGCCTTTCCATTATGCTTTATGCCCTCTTTGTTGGAAATTCCACACTTTTCGCAATCACAACCGGAATAGGAGTCCTAGCGCGAGAAACCACGCTTTTTCTCGTACCCGCGTTTCTCATTACCAAACAATGGCGAACTTTTATTGTTATTGTTTTTATTTCCTTCGCTGCTTTTATAACGCCAAGATTACTTATAATTGACGATGGTAGCCATCAGAGTTTTGTATTCCCATCAAATTTGACTTACTTCGTACAGATATATTTGACATTCGGGGTGCTCTGGATACCAATGTTCTTGGGACTAGCCATGTGCAATAGAAACGCTTTTCCCGCCATCAGTACATCCTTTGCTTGCCTGTTACTCGGTGCTTTACTTACAAGCACGTTAGCTACAGACACCATACGGATGTTTGCCATTATGCTGCCGATTGGAGCACTATGTTGGGCTTATTATTTTGAAGGATTATGGCATCGGTGTCGTGGATTGGCTCTTATACTCTTAATATTCGTTCTTACAGGCATTCCGCTAGCACTGCCAACTTCTTTTCTTCCAAAAATTGCAAATGAAATTATCAGTTGGGAAGATTTCTACTTTCGACTGAAATATCCTGTTGCGATATTCCATGCTATTGGCTTTACACTAGCCATAGCAAGTGCTTTTATTCTAAAACAAGAGCTCGCAGCTGGCACTCATGAAAAGCTTGACTTGCTTTGGTCATCTCTTTGTATAAAATCAACCAAAAAGCTGCGGCTTGGCAAAAGGTTGAGCAACAAACGCCCATAAGAACACGAACCAAGCATGTTTTGCCGCCAACTCCCAAGGGAATACTAATTTGTCAGCTCTTTGCGCAGGAGGTCTGCCATGCTGAAAAATATCTTATGTCTGACACTCATCGTTCTCCTTTGTACATGCTCATTCGCCGCAGAGACACAAAATGAACACAAGCTTGGGCGAGGTGACCATATTAGGATAAACGTCTTGGACGAGCCAGAAGTTACGAAAGAGACCGTCATTGGCGACGATGGATACATCTCGCTTGCGCTTATAGATAGAATTAAACTCGAGGGGATGACCTGCGCCGAAGCAGCCGAAGCAATTCGAAATGCTCTTAAAGAGTACATCGTCCAACCGGAAGTTTCGGTGGAGCTAATCGCTGTTGGAAAGAAACGCGTATTTGTCGCTGGCGAGGTACAAAAGCGCGGTGTGCTAATGCTTGAGCCAAATGCAAGACTTATGGAAGCTCTGGCAGGAGCTGAATATCTAAATACCGCAGACCTTTCAAATATAACCATCCAAAGAAAATCACAGATAATAAACACCGATCTTACGCTCTTCCTTTCTGGCAAAGACCTTACACCAAACATACTTCTTGAAGATGGAGACACGATAATTGTGCCACGTCAGAACTTAGCCGACGCAGTACTTGTCCTGGGTGCGGTGAACAAAGCAGGCACAACGGCCCTGAAGCCTGGGATGACAATTCGAGAAGCGATTGCTGCAGCTGGGGGCGTCACTCCGGATGCAGATACCTCAAAGATAACTCTTAAGCACGACGCAAGCCAGGAAGCAATCCCCATAGATTATGAACGAGCAATGGCTGGAGATCCAACCGCTGACTTAACTGTCAGTGCAGGCGATACGATCTTTGTTCCAAAACTTGATGACGCATATTTTGTCATACAGGGCGGCGTCAAAAATCCCGGGCGTTATTCGCTAAAAGGTAGAATGACGATTGAAGAGGCAACAGCAGAAGCCGGAGGACTGACTAAAGACGCCAAAATTGATCAAATTGAAGTTGTACATACGTCGGGCGGCATCGTCAGGTCAGAAAAGGTTAACCTTGACAAAATAAGAAAGGGCCAAAGCCCAGTTGTTGTCATCCAACCCGGTGACAGCATCATTATTCCAACTAGGCGAACCTCCCCTGATTTCCTGCAGATTTTAAGTGTTCTGGGAAGTCTAGGCTGGATTCTGGTGCGCTAAAAACATAAGCGCCACATCACCAAGAGGCAAACACTAAGCGCAGTGCTAATTTGCAAGTGATAAGGCTCTTTCAAGTATCGGATATAGTTGTTCCCAATCAAAGGTCTGTTTCCCGTAATCGAAAGACTCCTGTGCAAGCTTTTGCCCCAACTCAGGCGACCGGAGTAACTCCACGCATCTTTCAGCAAGCATTTCAGGTGTGTCTCCAATGAGAAGATGGACGCCGTCTTTAGCGCCAAGACCTTCACAACCAATTGAAGTTGAGACAACCGGCAGCCCCTTTGCCCATGCTTCAAGTATCTTGATTCTAGTGCCGCCAGCAATCCGCAAAGGAACAACGAGAAACGCTGACTTTTGGATAAATGGCTCTAGATTCTCTACAAAACCATGCATTGTAACGCCTTGCACTTTGCTAAGTCTAGCCAGCTCATCTGGATAGCTCCCAACAATATCCAATCGAGTATCGGCATCCATTTTTATAATCTTAGGCCAGACGGAGTCGCAAAACCAAGCAATACCATCGGCACAAGGACCGTAGGTCATACACCCAAAGAAGAGTATACGCTTCTCTTGGCGGTAGCGAATATTTGGAGCTTTAAAATCGAATCCATTTGGCAAGACAATAACCGAGGACTTTGCCTTCCCATCGAGAACAGACAAATCATTAGGGTTAGACACCAACACAACATTTGCGCGCCTGAGCATCGCCCATTCATCTCTTGCAAAAGGTATAGTGTCCAAGGTTATCACAAATCGCATCCAAAGCTGGCTATGCCGAGCTAACTGAGAATACTTGCGGGACTCGAAGTCATCCATATCATAGACGCGCGGAATATCATTAACACAACCGGCCATCCACAGCGGCGTCGCTTGATAATACCAGGTAACATCAGGCTGAACTTTGTCTATAAGCTTGAGCAGCGATTCCCTGAAAACATCCTTATGTGCAGGATGCATCACCATTCGATATCTTGTCCACAGTCTGCTCAATAAGGACCGACTGAAGGTTGTCGCTTTGCGATTAAGCATTCGCAAGCGACATTTAGGCCATTGGTCAGACTCAGGCTCTTCGCCTTCGGCTGGGTTATCCGTTACAAGGGCAATGGTTACATCGTGGTTACGTGCAAGACCTTTGATTACGTGGTAGCTTCTTATTCTCGAACCGACAGTTAGAGGCCATGGACGCTGAGTTGCGACGTACATTATTTTCATTGCCGTGCATCCACGTCCTTTGTTAAACTTGCAAGTAGGCTCTCACCGGATGCAAACTCCAGCCTGAGATGCTCCATCAATCCAACTATTGCCAACCACCTCGAAAACATTGCTGACCAGCGAAAAGTCAAACCTAACCAAAGCCATTCTGCAAAGTGCTTAATAATATTCTTTCCTACCCAGCAATTACGTCTCAACAATCTCCAGAATGGCTCGGAATTACGAGAATATTCCTGAGGATTCCAAAGGCGAATACTTGAGCGGTATATTTTTGCCCAATTTACATAATACTTCTTGCTCGCACGGTTGCCGTGGACCCTGTGGTACAACAAAGCTTTCGGAAGATATACAACTATGTGGCCTTCTTTTTGAAGCCTTTGAACTAAAACCGTTTCTTCGCCGCAAACGATTGAATCCCCATTTCGGCCCATCTCAGTTGGAAAACCCGGGGTTTTGCTCAGGACTTCTGTGCGAAAAGCCATGTTGCATCCAAATGGACATAGCGACATTGGCCCTTCGGGGAGGTCTGGTTCAAAATGTGAAATCATTCCACGCATTGTGTAGGGCCCATGATCAACAAACCACCGAGGTTTCGGAAAATCCCAATGCGCCACTGCTTTGCCCCCAAAAATTGACGCATTCGCCCAACGATTTGCCCCTTCCCACAATTCTTTCAACCAGTAGGGGGAAAACAATACATCATCATCTGCATATGCTATGATTTCCCCCTTGGCTTCCAAAATAGCCCGATTTCTGGCATTGGAAAGCCCCTGACGCTCTTCAAAAACATATCGAACACCTGGGCGACTTGAAAAAAATTTAGCTACTTCCGGCGTGTCATCGGTGGAGCCATTATCAACCAGTAGCAATTCGTATGGTATGCTTTCTAGATGCTCCTGTTTAAAAAAGCTGTCAAGAGCATCCTTCAACATATCACCCCGGTTGTATGTACAAATTGCAATAGTAATCATAATAAACCCAAGTTCAGGCAACCATGGCAGCACGGTTTCCAAGCACTTCGTGGTAAACCGCCTCCAAAGAGTCAATAGATCGTTCCCAAGTAAAGTTCTTCTCCACATAGTGCCTGCCGAGCATGCCTAGCGTTTTTCGACGCTTACTATCACGCATAAGGCAAACTATTGCCTCCGCCATTCCATTAGGGTCCGACGTAACAATAACTCCGTTCTCCTCGCAAGCCCCAATTCCGCCATTCGCGGCCGGCGTCATTACCACCGGAACACCCATTGCCAAAGACTGAAGCACTTTATTCTGCATTCCAGAAGCAAATCTCAAAGGAGCAACCGTTGTAGCACACCGCCAGATATAAGGACGGACATCATCTACAGTGCCGGTAACGACAATGCCGTTCCGACCGTGAAGTTTCTGAACCACAGGCAAAGGATTCTTCCCAACAATGTAAGCCTTTGCAGATGGGGACACTTCGCGCACTAATGGCCATACCTTACTTGCAAAATATACAGCGGCATCTACGTTAGGAAGGTAATCCATTGCACCTACAAAGCACACCATATGCCTGTCATACATTTTCTCACATGGTTGGTAATATTCCAGGTCAACACCATTTGGCACAACGGCTATTTTTCTACGAGGGCAGTTAATCGCCGCTGCATCTCGCTCAGAAATTACCAACACCTTATCTGCAAACGAACCAATGAATACCTCCATCTCCCGATAGCCCTTCAGCCACCACCGTGACCTTAGCCAACCACCATGTAAAGGCGACTGAAGCGACACTGCGTCGCAGATGTCAACCACCATAGGGATTCCCTTAATTCTAAAACAGTGCCTCGCAGTGGGCATATTAGCATGTATAACGTCCGGCTGGAAATTTTCGATTGAACGTATTAATGCCTTTTCAAAATCATAATCAAGCCACCAAGGTTCCACATTAAACGACAAAGACCAAAGCATTCGATTCGTAAACCTAGTTACTTTTGAAGCACATGGCGGCTTCAACTGGATGACCTCGATTCCGTTAACGAAATCCTCAAGTCGCCGAATATCCTCGCTTGTCCAAGTAATTTGGCTCGTACACACTAATAGCCGCACCAAATTTTTTCTGGCTAATCCCTTTAGAAAGCGGTAGTGCCTTAGGTCTCCAGTTGTCTCCGAAACAGGCAGAATATGGCTTAAATACAAGATTCTCATGACATTGCACTCCGCAGAGCCTTTATAAAGCCATATACTCCTGGCATGTAAAGGCGAAAAAGATGCTTCAATATATTCTCTTCACCATCGTTGAATGATCTAGTTGCCAATCTATAAAGAGCATACTTCTTGGCTTTGGATAGGTTGCCAATCTTCTCAAAATGGGTTGATAACAAATAGTATCTTCTTGAAACTGCGGGCCGAATTATGGACCTATATCTGCCGTGAAAATAGTTATCCAGTAACCTATAGATTTTCAGCTCACCTTGAAGAAATAGCTCACCCTTGGGACCGAACTTTGCCGCGCCACCTGCTGTGGCCGCCTCAGTTCGTCTGCGATAAGCACCCATAGTCTGATTGATGTAGCCAATTTTTCCAAATTGAGAGAGAATGATAAAAAATGGCCAATCACCAAACGGCAGGTCACAATACCAGTCTGGGAATTGCCGAATGAAGCCATTCCTAAAAACTACGGATGACGTGGGGATGAAATTGTCCTTTAAAATATCCTCGATATCCATCGTCTCAGGTCGCTCGTTTTGGATATAAACTGGGGAACCGGTACAATCCTCAAAAATGTTCTCAACATCATGAAAGCACATGATATACTCCGGATGGCTATCTAAGTAATCAACCTGAGTTTGCAGTTTTCTAGGCGACGTCCAGTAGTCATCGCCATCCAATAAAGCTATATATTGACCTCTGCAAATTACCAAAGAACGAGTAAAGTTCCTGTTTGCACCGATATTTCGCTCGGCACAAGGCGCCACCATTTTGTTGGGATACCTTTGGATGTATTCATTGATTATTTCTCGCGTCCCATCGGTTGAGCAATCATCGCCAACTACAATTTCAAAGTCGAAATTTGTCTCTTGAGAAAGCACGCTATCAATTGCCTTCCTGATGTATTTCGCATGATTATAAGTAATCATTAAAACGCTTAAACGCATATCAACACCAAAGTTGTAATTTCCGCCTCGTATCAGGCAGCCATGACAAATTCCCCTAACAAACGCTCCTTAATCTCTCCCCCGTTTATTACAGCAGTCTGGATGATCTCGCATACCTTGGCAATCTCTTTTGGCCCAACAGCAGTTCCAGTTGGGAGAAGAAGCACTCTCCGGCATAATTTTTCCGTCTCTGGCAGCACAAGTCCAGCGTGCGGGAAATACGACTTATAAGGCTCCATTCGGTGGCAACCAGGATAAAAGTAGCGGCGTGCGATGACGTTTTCCGCATGTAAAATTCTCACAAGAAGGTCTCTATCTATTCCTGCTTGTCCCTCGTTGATTTCCAGCACGATGTACTGGTAATTGCATTTTTCCGACTCATCATAGGTAACCATGGTTACTCCAGGAATTCCAGCAAGCTGTCGCTGATACAACAAATAATTACGCTTATTAATAGCTATAACTTCTTCCATACTCTCAAGCGATGTTAAGCCCATAGCTGCCGATATTTCGCTCATCTTGCCATTCGTGCCAATATAAATCACATTATCATACCCAGCAAACCCGAAATTTTTCATAAGTCGAATTTTATTAGCAAGTTCGTCGTTGTTAGTAGTAACCGCACCACCCTCAAAGGTATTCAAAAACTTGGTGGCATGAAAACTGAATACTTCTGCTTCTCCGAAGTTGCCAATCATCGTGCCATTGTATGAGCAAGCGAATGCATGGGCGGCATCGAAAATTAACCTGAGGTTATGTTTGTCGGCTATGCTCTGAAGGGCCTCAATATCACAAGGCCTACCCCAAATGTGAACTCCAATGATGCCTGTTGTACGAGGCGTGATCATATCCTCTACCCTATTCGGATTAATGTTATGGGTCAGCGGGTCAATGTCACAAAAGACGGGGGAAATCTCTTGCCACTGAAGCGCGTGCGCAGTAGCTATAAATGTAAAAGCAGGTACAATTACCTCTCCCTTCAAGCCAAGCGCCTTGATAACTATCTCTAAGGCAACCGTGGCATTACACATCGCTATGCAGTGCCTTGCGCCTGTCAATTCCGCAATCTTTTGCTCGAATTCCTCAACGTAGGGTCCATGATTGGTTAACCATCGTCTATCTAGCATTTCTCCTATGCGTTCTAGTAGGCGCTCACGATTGCCAATATTAGGCCGACCAACATGAAGCTTTTCGCTAAATGCCGGGACACCGCTAAAAATCGCCAAAGAGTCAACCCGCGACTTCATTTGCGCCTCCTTACCCTTTCCTCAAAGCCCAATCATTAGAGCATATTCCCATAACAACGACGTCTTTGAATGCACCGCCCTTGAACGCATGTTGTCGAAGCCTGCCTTCTACTGCAAACCCGCATTTTTCATATGTCCTGATTGCAGGCTTATTGTCTGCCAAAACGAACAAGTAAACCCTATGGAGTCCTAGATCTTGAAACGCGTGCTGGAGCACCTGATTAACTGCTGCAGTTCCATACCCATTTGAGCGTTCGTTCGGTTCACCAATAAAAATATGAAGCTCAGCCCTACGTGAAACCCAGTCAATATTTCTGAGGTAGACATTGCCAATATGTCTACCGCCATTAGTCAAGCAAATTGCCAGATTTACCTCGTTAGCAGAATAAGACGATGCTTTTCGAAGCCACTCTTCCTCACTAGCTCTGCTAACATACCTAAACACGCCGCCCAAAGACTCATATAGCTTAGGGTCATTGTGCCACTTATAAGTCCTCTCCAGATCATCAGGCTCAAGGCATCTTAGGTAAACGGACACATCGCTCACCTTAATTAGAGTTTTTTTATTTTGTTTTCTACCCAAATTCACCAAGACGATAAGCAGGAAAGTAATCTGTGTGTGCGATGCCTTTTGCATCAACAATCTGCCTATATTTAATGGGAGCCAAAATAGCTCCACAAAAATAAGCCATTCGCGTACCAGATGCCCAACCTCGCTTGAAAGCAGCAAGTCCCTCTGACGCACCATCACAAACGCCTGGAACGCCCCCCATATCAACCCATCGGATTTTTTCCTTGGACAGATGCTCAAAGGAAGCCCAAGTCATTGCATAGGAGGCTCTGGTCTTATAGCCTATTTCGCTCATTGACATCAAATGACCATAAGCAATATCCCCATGCACATAGTAAGTCTGAAGGCCAACTGTAATACCTTGATATACCGCCCGAAACATTTTGAATCCTGGAACTCTAAATTGGTCTGCAAATGACTTCTTGGAAAATGCTTTTATACCCGTCAGCCTCTCACGCTCAACAAGACCCCCATAGAGTTTCACCCATTCATCCAAATGCTTAAGCGGGTCCTCACACAACTCCACTTTAATCTCTCTGAGTGCCCGCCTTGCCCAGTAGCGGTGCTTCTCTGCAACAAAACTGGCTAATGGCTGGCTTAGGTCTGCAATAAAGTGCTCCTTAAAAGGCTTAACAATGTCAAAGCATTCTTGGAGGTAGGAGATATCATAATCACCAAATGGGTCTGCTACGAGTGCTATGCTAACCAAGTCATTCCTTAGGTTCTCAATATCCTTTTTTAAGCTTGACCAATCACGACATTGGAAAATCGGATAACAACCCATAGCGTCTCTCTCGGATGTGCCAGGAATCTGCCGCTCTAGAACCCATGCGCCACATTCTGGAAGCTCGCGCGGAACCCCGAACTCCGAAAGTGATTTTGCATAATCCGGATGGAGGTAACCAGTCACCGGTAAACTTCCTTTCTAATTATGCTAGCGACACGATTCATATCATCAGCGCTGTATCTTTGATCGCATGGTATCATCATAATATCGCCAGCTAGTCGGTGGCTCTCCCGAAATTCTTGCGGAACAATACCCGCTATTGGCCAGTGAACAGGCGGATATATATTCTCAGCAAAAAGAGCTTCCCTAAGGCTGTCGCGATTTCTGACCCTTATCGGAAACCCAAGTGGCACGATGCCTTTTGCGAGATTTGGAAACATAGCAATCTCACCAAGATACTCAGCAAGCACATGATAGTTTTCAATTCGCCGTCTGGCGATTTCTTGGTAGTTGAAAGCATGCATCAACAGAACTCTCGAAAGTTCGCTCATCGAATAGCGTGCGGCTTTATTCTCAGCTTCCACCTCTTTATAAAGTTCGTACCATTCGCGAGAACCACCGCAAATGTCAAACTGCCATCTAAGTATTAGGGAGGTTACTGACTTCATCCACCAATCTGCAGGCGGGCGCTCAAGTTGAATATCAGAAACACTTATCTCCTGTGTATTGATGTTTAAAATTCCACCGTCGGGTATACCTAAGAACTTTCTTGGACTAAACACTACGAAGTCCGCCAGCTTTCCGACACCATTTGTTAGCAACGCCTGGCAGGCATCCTCTAAAACCCATGCTCCCCTACTCTTAGCACGAACTATATATTCTGTGCTGAAATGCCATCCAAAGTAATCAATAAAAATAACCAAATCGCCTTCTTTTACTTCATCTATCCAGCCATCATGGTCGGGTTGTAAGTCGTAGTTCACAGGAAAGAATCGAACTTTCTGCATTTTTATCCCACTTAGGATAGTGTGGCATAAATACGATGGCACCCAAATATTAGCTGGCAATAATAAATCAGCTAACAGCGCTATGCATGACCGCGCGTTTGACATAAGAATGCTGTCATCCTTCATGAAAGGAGGGAGACAACTTCGTTCTTGAGCAAGTGGGAAACTAAACATACCTCCAATTATGCTCATATCAGCCCAAAATCCCTGGAAATGAAATCACAATCTTATACAATCGAAGCAGCATCGCGAGATGGCAACCCTGGAATCACTAAATCCGTTGTCCAGTCGAGTTTAGGGCGCACTACTCCTTCGACCTTGCCCCGCCATTCACCTCGAGTCTCTGGGTCATCAAAAATATCGAAAGCTAATATATCCTCATGAGTGTAGATTACCTTCCCACCATCTTTTACAACCATGAGGTTAACGCGATACGTGTTGTCGTTCATTAGGTCACCGGGTATACAGCAGATGGTGCGGAAAAGACCTACCGGGAACGGCCGCCCATGCCAAACCGGCTCATTGACGGGCGCTGGATTTATCACCAGGACCCCTTGTGCATTATAGATATGCAGACAAAGGTGAATACGTGCATCAGGTTCGAGGTTCCAGTAATCAAACTCAAGTCTGAAAGGCGTATGAACGGTTATTTGTCCGCCTCCGTTCTCAGCCCGCACACAAGCACGGCAAATTCGCACCTTGTCATTTCCTGGGGCAGTCGAAATATCATCCCAAACCTGTTCGGTTAGGAAAGTTGCATCTGCTTGGAGGTAATCTGCCACGACTTTTGACGCCTCTCCAATTTCAGCTATTCGGCCGTGGTCCAACCAAATGGCTCTTCCACAGAGGCTCTGCACTGCTGCCATGTTGTGACTCACGAAGATTACTGTACGTCCACTTGTTGTCACTTCACCCATTTTGCCCAGGCATTTCTTCTGGAAGGCAATATCACCAACCGCTAAGACCTCATCCACAAGCAGGATTTCTGGGTCAAGGTGAGCAGCAACGGCAAACGCAAGGCGAACGTACATTCCTGAGGAGTATCTTTTGACTGGTGTATCAAGGAACCTTTCGATTTCAGAAAATTCAACAATGTCATCAAATTTTCGCTTTATCTCGGCCCTGCCCATGCCGAGAATTGCTCCGTTGAGAAAGATATTTTCCCGACCAGTTAGTTCAGGATGAAAGCCAGTGCCAACCTCCAATAAGCTTGCAACTCGCCCATGTATTGTAATCTTCCCAGTGGTAGGGCGAGTGATTCGACTGACGATTTTGAGTAGGGTGGATTTACCGGCACCATTTCGTCCGACAACCCCAAGCCTCTCACCCTGCCCGACTTCAAAATTGACATCTTTAAGTGCCCATAATTCATTCGAAAGCCCATCTTGCTTTGGGGTGCGTCCATTTAAACGGCAAAGCGCCTTCCGTGCCGCATCCCAAATGATATCGCGAAGGGTGTCGTAACTTTCCCTGTCCGGCATCCGGCGGCCTAAAACATATTTCTTTCCAAGTCCTTCTACTTTTACGATGCTATCCATAATTTTCAAATGATATCTGCAAAATCTCGTTCCATTTTTCTAAAATGACGAAGCCCGGTAAACAAAACAAGTAATGTCAAAGCCACAGAAAGTACAAAACCTGGCCAGTAAAGATTAACATCACCCCCAATGATTGCCCATCGGAAACCATCTATTACTCCAACCATAGGGTTGGCTGAATACAGCAGTCTCCATTTTTCAGGAATGATATTGCTGCTGAAGCCAACAGGTGAAATATATAAACCCATCTGCGTAAGGAATGGGACAATGTACCGAAAATCACGGTACTTCACATTTAGAGCCGACGCCCACAATCCAACACCAAAGGCTGAGAGCACCGCCAGAGCTAGGAAAGCTGGCAGAACAATTATTCGCCAACTAGGAATAAAATGGTAGAAAACCATTAAAAAGCAAAGAATCACGAATGAAAGAAAGAAATCGATAAGGTTTACAATTACTGTGCTTGCAGGAATTATTACACGCGGAAAGTAAACTTTTGTGATTAAGCCAGCACTCGCAACTACACTCCCGCTGCAATCATTGAGTGAACCAGCAAACAACTGCCATGGTAGCATGGCGGTAAAAACGAGAATTGGATATGGCACGCCCCCGGAAGGCAGTTTAGCAAGTTTCCCAAAAATTATAGAGAAAACAACCATTGTCAAAACTGGTCTAAGTACACTCCAAGCAACTCCTATTACCGTTTGCTTGTACCTAACAAGAACATCTCGCCACGATAAAAAAAAGAAAAGCTCCCGGTAGCGCCATAGGTCAGCCCAATAATGGTGCTCTTCACGTCCCGCCTCAATTACCAGTGTATGCTGGAACTTATGAGTCAAAGTTTACTCCAACCGAATTAGAACTTTGCTTGCAATGGCCTTGCGGTAACAAACAATGCCCAGAGAAGTACGCTTGGTGTGCTTATAAACCTTTACCCCTAGCCTTTACTACACAAAACATATATTGCAAAGCGAATTTTAAATGTTTTCTATCCATTAACTGCTACTTTTAAAACAAATGGGTAAGCATTTTGATTGGAGCCTAACAACAACCAAAAGGCGTCAATTACTTGCTTATTCAATGTTTCCCTATTTTTCAATGTGGGAATATCAATTGAAAATTAAACCAGCGGGAGGCCTAGTCTGAGTAGGTACTATAATCGGAAATTAGCAAGTCTTGTATTACTCCTCATTTTATGTAGCCTAACTCCAATCGCGCTTAATGCACAGCGAGTATTGGTAGTTACAACGGAGCAATATTTGCCCGAGCAATGGGCATCACCAATTTATAATGGCGAATTCATAATAGCCGACCTTGTCGGAGCAGGATTACCATTTGATGTAGTCACATATGGCAGATTTGTAAATATGGATTTAGGCGACCATGACATAATCTTCCTCAGCGGTCATACATCACCCACAACAGTCAGCGAAGTTTATGCAAAATGCCAAGCTGCATTATCCGAAGGTCGAAAGATATTTATAAACGGCGAACTGCCGTACATGCGTTTTTCAACGGAAGGAGTACTTCGGGAATACATAAGATTTGGCTTAAATCTTTTCGACGTGCAAGATGGTGGCCTTCAATCGCTATCTGGTACACCTACTGTGCCACCGATGATAGAGAAAGACCCAGTCGTTACTGCGGTCTCTCTGCCGCCTACTCAATTCAACACATTTCTTTTTACTACCCAACCCGATATGACCGTAAAGTTTGGGGAACATGCAGTTGGATTCCTTTACCCACAAGGAGGAGCCATAGATGGTTATAGTGACCATACCTTGCATTTGTTAGACTATGGGAAGATTGCAAACTATCTTCGTTATGGAAATCGTCCTCCAATAGGATTTGCAAATGACCGTATAGAAGGCACTCCAATCGTATCCATTGAAATCCATGCTGATCTCACAAACAATCTGCCCGCAATTGATGCTTTGGAACAAATAGCAACCCAGTACAATATAAAAATGACAGCGCTACTTGTTTATAATTTTCTAACCCCTGAATCAATCGAGAAATGGAATAACATTAGTCCACTTTTCAGCATTGGCTCACATTCCAGATCGCACCATTGGGATTGGACGCCGCGCGATATTTATGTCGAAGTCATAAGCGCCGTTGCCGACCAACGAACACTAATTCCTAGAACGATTGACTACTTTAATTTTTCAGGAATGATGAATCCTACTTTACAACAGATTGAACAGCTCTACCCCACAGGTATACTTTTTGGAGCCCGCGGTGCCGACCCCAGGAACTGCAAGCTCCCCTCTGGCGAAGACATGATTCTTCAGGGAATTCCAATCAAAAGGCATTGGTTTCAAACTCTCGCGCAATCCACTACTGTACCGTTTTGCCTATCACAAACGATGCCAGACGACATCACACTTTGGCTATATGGATACAACTACTATGACGAACTGAGAAAAGTTTACCAAGCAAACCTAAAATACGGCTTATACACATACGGCTTTATCCACGATTTAGAGTTCGCACCAGACAGCAACTACTACACTGATGGCGTCCCTCTAGCGGATCTCGTTAGAGCCGGTATTGCATATATGGTTGACCAAGGCGCGAAGTTTATACCCACAGAAGACCTTGTCCGCAGGCTTCGGGACTTCATTGGGGGACGCATTTTCTATACCTCTAACCCCGATGGAAGCGTAACAGTTACCGCAATCAGGCCGGAAGGAGTTTTAAATGAGATAAAGGTAGGCGTTAATGGTGACCGAATACCTTATGCCTACGGAGAATCTGTAGTGTCTCAGCATCAAACAGAAGAGCGAGTTTATATTACTCTAAAACCAGAGACTACCAGTACAATAACTATCCGATGGTTAAAACCTGGCACACCGCCGCCCCCCGTTGTTACCGCTCCCAAAGGATATATATCTAATGCGTCTGTTGCAGAGTGGGAAGGAGACGAGAAACTAGGTGCAATTGATGAATACCAATATGCCGTTGGAACTCAACCTGGCAGCACAGATGCGCTTGAATGGACTTCTGCCGGAACCTCAAATTCCGCCGTGCTGACCGACGCAAATTTAACCCATGGCGAAACTTATTATATATCTGTAAGAGCTCGGTATTCAGAGGGTAACTGGAGCGACCCTGGATCTTCAGAAGCCCTTATAGCTGACCTAACACCACCGCCACCACCTTCAGTCACCGACGATGGCGTAGAACAAATCTCCACTTCTCGTCTTCGTGCAACCTGGACAGCTTCCGATTCTGAATCCGGAATATCATGCTATCAATATGCTGTTGGCACTTCGCCAGGCTCGACAGATATAAGAGACTGGACACTGACCGAAGAAACCCAAATTGAACTAACTGATTTAAACCTTACGCCAGGTGAGACATATTACATTTCCGTCAAGGCATGCAATGGCTCAAACCTCTGGGGATTGCCTGGAGTTTCTGATGGAATATACATTCTACCTTGTGAATCCGTAACAATTGGCACTGCTCGACGATCGCCAGATGGAAGACCGGTACATCTTTCAAATGGCATCGTTACAGCAGTATTCCAAGATGAATTTTACATTGAGGATTCCGATAGGGCTGCAGGAATAAAAATACAGTCCAATGCGCCTGTAAGCGTAGGTGATATTGTAGAAGTCAGAGGGAAAGTAGCAGGAAATGAAGTGGAACGGTTCATAACTAACGCCGAAGTAACACCTATTGGCGCTGGTGCCGTCATCGAACCAATTTTTATGTGCAACTATTCAGTGGCGGGAGCCGCCGGTGAAATAGTCCCCGGTGCAACTGGCAGCATAAGTCTGAATAATGTTGGCTTATTGATAACAACTACAGGGCGAATTAAAGCAATAGCTTCGGACCATATTTATATTTCCGACGGTTCCGTTCCCAGGGAAGGAGCAACGCGGTCAGGAATAAAGGTACTAGTATCTAATACAACCAACTTGGAGATAGGAATGCTAGTAGCAGTTACAGGCATTAGTAATCTTGAAAAAGAAGGCGAAACCTTAAAGCGAGTAGTTCGTGCCCGTGCGCCTACAGATATAGCTATCCTTGCACCCTAAGCGTTTTTATGAAGAATATTCGGTGGTTTTTCGAGAAGACGATAATACGTATCTCTTTTGCAAGGTATAAAGCCAGCTTCTTGAATTGCCGACCGAATCTCATCCTCGGTTACCCGAAAGTTAACACCTGCCGCAGCCACAACATTTTCTTCAATCATGGTGCCACCAAGATCATTTGCACCGAAAAACAGTGCAACTTGTCCAATTTTTAACCCTTGCGTAACCCATGACGCTTGAATGTTAATAAAATTATCCAAAAACAGACGAGAAATTGCGAGGGTCCGAAGATAGTCATGACCACCTACACCTGAGCCATTCAAGGCGGTGTTCAATGGTTGAAATGTCCACGGAATAAATGCTGTAAAACCGCCAGTTCGGTCTTGCAAATTGCGGATTTTTGCCAAATGCTCGATTCGGTTGGCATATGTCTCGATATGGCCAAACATCATTGTAGCTGTCGTAGGCATGCCAAGCAGCTGGGCTGTTTCCATCACCTTAATCCACTCATCAGCAGTGCACTTATTGGGGCTTACCAAAGCTCTGGGACAATCCGCTAGTATTTCAGCCCCGCCGCCTGGAAGCGAATCTAAGCCAGCATCCTTAAGGCGGCGAATGGTTTCTTCAATGCTTATATCCGAAATCCGCGCTATGTGCACAATCTCTGGTGGAGAAAAGGAATGCAAGTGGATATTGAATCGCTCCTTTATCCTGCGGACGAGCGACTCGTAGTATTCAATCTTTAGCGCTGGGTGCAATCCACCTTGCATAAGGATTTGGGTCGCACCTAGTTCAACTGCCTCCGCAATTTTTCTGTGGATTTCATCTTCGGAGAGCAAATAAGAATCTGGTGAATCAGCACCCCGAAAAAAAGCGCAAAACTTGCATTTCGATACACAAATATTTGTGTAATTGATGTTTCGATCGCAAACATAAGTCCTGTATGGTTCCGGATGCATTCGCCTGCAAACCGCATCGGCAGCTAAACCCAGTTCTGCAAGAGAAGCCTTCTCAAAAAGAAGATTTCCCTCTTCGCAGCTAATTCTGTTTCCCTCAACTGCCTTATCCAAAATTGCTAGAACAGCCTTCATATGGTTAGAGCTCCGTTGCGTCACCAAAAAGCTTTATTGGAACTGAGGTAATATTCACTCCCAGCTGGCGAATTTTCCCCCGGAAAACCTCTAAAGACTCCAGATGTTCCCTAGTAAGATTATAATCCATAATCTCACTGAGGTAATGATAGCATTGCTCATAAGACAGCCCTAGTCTCCGAGATTCCGATTCAGCGATTGTGCTCAGTGCATCAAGCCCATTCCGCTTAGCTCTCTGCAGGATTTTTGTTAGCTCTGATGACGCCATTTCAGGATTGACAGCCCAAACAGCAAATACAAAAGGGAGACGGGTTAGCGAAAACCATTCTGAACCCAAGTCTATCTCAGCCCAACGTCCTGGCGGAACTTTCATCGTTGTATCGCCAATGACTACTGCCGCATCACAAACACTCAGCATTTCATCCACCTGTGGCCGCATTGGTATAAATTGGGGCGTCAGATTATATCGTTCACGTAGTATAACCTTCGCAAGCAAGACAGATGTAAGCGAGCTTGTGTCGAGTGCAACCTTCCTGGCTTTCTCGATTTTATTCTTGTAGAAAATCTTGACACTTTCTGCTATTCCGCGACATGAAATACTTATTTGAGGTACGATTTGCAGGTTTGGATTCATAAAGCAAGCAACCGATGACACCAATCCCGCAGCAATTTCATGTTCCCTGAGCATATCTGCCAACCTGGATGGAACATCAACAACAAGTTCAATCTTCGATTCAAAATCCAAACCATTTGTAAGAGGTTTGCCATTTAAATATGGAATTGTTCCTAGCCTAAATTTCAATGCCTTACCTCATTGTAAAGCGTATCACGCTCCACAGGAACCGTGTCTGTCTCGGAGATTAGCCGCGTAATTTCGGCCACCGACAGTCCCTCAGGGGTTTCAGCGCCAGCCGAATGAGTGATTTTTTCCTCAACAACAGTGCCGTCGAAGTCATCAGCTCCGAAGCTCAGAGCAACTTGGGCAAGTTTTAACCCAAACATAATCCAGAAAACCTTAATATGCGGGAAGTTATCGAGCATCAAGCGCGACACTGCTATGATTTTTAGGTCCTCAACGCCCGACGACCGCTTGCTTTGATGCTCAAGCTCAGTACCTTTTGGATGGAATGAAAGAGGTATAAATGCCAGAAATCCAGAGGTCTCGTCTTGAAGTTCTCGAAGGCGCATCAAATGGTCGATTGTTTCTTCTGGTGTTTCAACATGATGATAAAGCATGGTTGCATTGCTTTTAATTCCTAGTTCATGCGCAGTTCGCATTACACCAAGCCATCCCTCTGCGGGCAGCTTCTCAGCACATAACTGAGCCCGCACACGTGGCGAAAACACCTCGGCCCCACCCCCAGGAAGCGACCCAAGCCCAGCATTACGAAGTTTTATTAGAACATCCCTTACACTCAATCCAGATATACGCGAGAAATGCTCAACCTCAACTGCAGTAAATGCTTGCAGATGAACATCCGGCATTCGCTTTTTTAGCTCAGAAAGCATCGTCAGGTAGTAATCAAAAGGCAAGCTGGGATGGAGGCCACCAACTATGTGCAATTCAGTAAAATCAACTTCGCGTTTGGCAACCTCAGCCTTTTCTATTACCTCCTCAATTGTAAGTGTATATGCTCCGGGCTCGCTTTCGCTTTTCGAGAATGCACAGAAGCGGCAGCGGTTCTTGCAAACATTCGTGTAATTGATATGGCGATTGACAACATAGTAGGTTCGATTTCCGTTTAGCCGCCGCCGCACGATATCTGCCATCCAGCCGATTACAGGAAGATTGCTAGATTTTAGTAACCGCACACCGTCGTCGAAGCTGAGGCGCACCCCCTGCTCTACTTTTTCAACAATGTCGCCAATGTCAGATTTAAGTGCCAATCTTCTCACAGCATGCCCTTTCTAATTAGGAGATCAAGCACTGTGAATATCAGAAGTCCAATGCTAACCAAACCATTAGTATTGAAGAAAGCTATATTAACTTTGCTGATATCATGCGGTTTTACAAGGCTCTGCTCATATATTAATAACGCTGCTGCCGCTGCAGTCCCGACATAATACGCCTCCCCAAGAGACATTACGGCACCAAATACAACAAGCAATGTAATTGCAGCAAAATGGAAAAGTCTTGACACCATGAGCGACCGACGAATACCCAAAAAGCGTGGAATTGAAAATAATCCTTGTGCCCGATCAAATTCAATATCCTGCAGAGCATAAATTATGTCAAAGCCTGCGGTCCAAAACATTACTGCTGCAGAAAGCACGATTGGCGCAAGATTAAACTGACCTCTAACAGCAATCCATGCGCCAACAGGAGCAATTCCAAGCGCTAAACCAAGTACAAGATGCGTAAGCGAAGTAAAACGCTTTGTATATGAATATCCTAGGATTACGATAAGAGCGACCGGAGAAAGTGCAAATGCAAGCGGATTCAGCATATACGCAGCAAAGACGAACGCCGCGGCTGAAAAAAGCGTGAACAACCATACTTCGCTAAGAGTCAAAACACCTCTTGGAAGCGCTCTATCCGCGGTGCGTGGGTTCAACCTATCGTATGTAATATCAGCAATGCGATTGAATGCCATTGCTGAACTACGCGCTCCAACCATTGCTACCAGTATCCAGAAAATAACCCTGCCTTCAGGCAAGCCATCAGCTGCAAGCACCATGCTTATTAAGGCAAAAGGGAGGGCAAAAACTGTATGTTCAAATTTTATCATCTCTAGGATTGTCTTTAACTTTCGCAATCCTCGAAATGCGAGGGACTTCATTTGCTTGCTCTCTCCCACTCAGGAAGCGCCACGTGTGTGATTCCCAATTGACGCATCACGCGGCAGACAACAAAAGAAACTAGGTCTTCAATTGTCTTTGGATTGTGGTAGAATCCCGGAGCCGCAGGAAGTATGGTAGCCCCAGCTTCCGCAAGCGCGGTGAGGTTTCTCAGGTGAATTAGGTTAAGCGGGGTTTCGCGAATCACAAGGATAAGCGGCCTCCGTTCTTTCAGACACACATCCGCCGCGCGCGTTACCAAATCATTTGAAACACCGCTAGCAATTCGCCCTACAGTGCCCATCGAACATGGAATAATTACCATGCCTTCGTGTTTTACCGACCCACTGCAAGGAGGAGCGGCAAGGTCAGTTGGAGAAAAGATTTCGACTTTCTTGTAATATCCACCTAATAGCGATTGAGCATCTACTTTATCGGTCGGAAAATCAATTCCAAGTTCAGTTTTAATAACAGCAGCAGCATTCTCGGTCAATGTAAGGTAAATCTTCTCATAATATTCTAAAACTGCTTCAAGAAAACGAACAGCGTAGATGCTACCACTTGCACCCGTTATCGCCATCACTAATTTTCGCTCGTTTTCGTTTGCCATGGTTACAATCCCAATTGGTCCCATAAGTTGTTTATTTTTGCAACTACCTGTGGGTCCATTTGTATTTCATCTGGCCACTCACGATCAAACCCTTCGCCAGGGAGCTTCTTCGTAGCATCTATACCCATCTTGCTTCCATAACCCAAAAGCCTAGATGCATGGTCGAGAATGTCAACTGGGCCCATTACAAACTCAATATCTCTTTGAGGATCGATATTATTCCCTACCCGCCAAAGTACTTCGTTGAGGTCGTGAACATTTACGTTGTCATCCACAACTATTATTATCTTTGTTAACGCCATTTGCCCTATTCCCCAGAGCGCATGCATAACCTTTCTGGCTTGCCCGGGATATTGCTTGCGGATTGAGACGACCGCCAAGTTGTGGAATACGCCTTCGATTGGGAGATTCATATCAACAATTTCTGGAACTTGGAGACGAATTAGCGGAAGGAATATGCGCTCTGTTGCCTTTGCCATGAAACAATCTTCTTTGGGCGGCTTACCAACTATTGTTGCTGGGTATATAGCGTTTTTCCGTCGCGTGATGCACGTTACATGAAAAACTGGAAACTCAGCCTGGAGAGAGTAGTAGCCAGTGTGATCTCCAAACGGCCCTTCCATTCTTCTTTCGCCTGGTTCTACGTAGCCTTCTATAATTATTTCAGCATCTGCCGGAACTTGGATGTTAACTGTTTTGCATTGGACCATTTCCACTGCCTTCTTGCGAAGGAAACCTGCAAAGAGCATTTCATCAAAATTATCTGGAAGCGGTGCTGTTGCTGCATAAGTAAGCGCCGGGTCGCCGCCAAGCGCCACGGCTATTTCCATGCGTCGTCCCAGCCGTTCATACTCCGCATAGTGCTTTGCGCCCACTTTGTTTGGATGCCAGTGCATCCCAGTTGTTCGCTCGTCATAGACATGCATGCGATACATTCCGACATTGCGAACACCAGTATATGGGTCAACCGAAAAAACCATGGGAAGGGTGATAAAACGCCCTCCATCGCCTGGCCAACATTTTAAAATTGGCAGCTCATATAAGGAAGCATCGTCCGTTTGCACCACTTCTTGGCAAATGCCTGACTTTACAATTTTTGGTGCATAGGATGCGAGCTTGCCATATTTAGGAATCATCATTAACTTTCCGAGGAGGGTTTCAGGAACTTCTGGCTGAAGAAGGTCGGCAATCTCATATCCTATATCATCCAAGTTTGCTACACCCAAAGCAGCGCACATTCGCTGCTCCGTTCCAAAAGCATTAATGAGCACGGGGATATCGTAACCCAGAGGCTTCTCAAAAATTAACGCCGGGCCACCCTCACACATTACACGGTCGGCGACCTCCGTAATTTCAAGGTCGGTACTTATCGGAACGAGGATGCGCCTTAACTGACCTATCTTTTGCAGGTGTTCAACGAAATCATGCAGGTCCTTATATGCCATCGAAGTTACCAATCCACATGCATTTTTGAAGATTAAGCACATGTGGAATGCGGCTGTATCGAACAACTCTAATTTAGAATATTGCTACAAGATTATTCCTTCCGCCGGGCAAAGATGGTGTTTGCTTCTTCTTCGAATTGTTCAATCTGTTCCTGAGAATCCAATACGCCAATTTCTAGGTGATACTCACGCACTTCGCCCGGCTGGAGGAACTGAAGGGTTCCGCGCTCACGCTCTTTCGCACGCCCCTCCACTGCGCAGTTTGCTGGTTCAAGCCCCACGACATACGTATCTTCGGCATTCATTTTCCATTCAGCAAACCTTGGGAGTTCACGCTTAAAGTATCTAACATAAACGCCAAACCCACGTCCTCCATCAAAGTTTGGATTAACCAAAGCAACACCAACAGTTCCGTCAGCTCCCTCAGCTATATCAAGGTAGTATACCCGCTCCTTGAAACCTGGAGTGGGAGGAGGAAAACTTGCGTAAAGTTCTTTCTCCACCTCTGCATCAGCATCTCTAGGTTGGTAACTTATAACTGGTGCAATCAACTTGCTACCCGCGTCAACAACGGGGAAACCAAGGTTTATATGATAAAGCATCATGTGTTCAGTCTTTTGATGGCCAAGATTACGCACCATATCATGGATTCTGAGCCTAGATTCGCCCAAAACAGCTGATATTCGGCGCATCATTTCGATATTTTCGCCAAACACCGAAGTTTCACGAACTCGGCCTTGAACCCACATAATATAATCATCACCATTCCATTCGCCGTCGGCGTATACATTAGATGCCGGAATATTTGATACGCGGCCATGGAGACCAAGCGGCTTACCCTTGTCAACGCAAGGAGCACCCGCGTATGTTAACCCACACGTGACAACCAAACCACCATAGAAACTTCTAAGCCACCCGAAGCCAGGCTCTTCAAAGTAGGCTGGTGAAGTGTCCCCCGTGGACGATCTCCACGCAAGAGGCCTCCCTTTGTACTCGGCAGTTGAGATATCCAATCCCCTGTCTACAAGCACGTTGAAGTTGAATCCTGTGCCAGTGCGAAACTCAACCGCTCGAACGCCACGTTCGGCACCATCATTTAGCATGATAGAGCGCACTCCACCAATTTGTGAGATATCACCAACTCTTGCAAGCAACTGCTCACGGGTATATTCGGTTCCAAAGAGCTTTGCCATTCCTAATACCTCCTGCCTCTTAAGGTTATTAATAGCCTACTTCTTTGAGCCAGACTTAGGCGCAGCTTTAGGTTGTGCCTTAACCTCTATGATTTTCGTCCCCTTGGGCAGCGTGAACTTATCGTCTGAGACGCTTGCGTTTAGTCTGATTGTCTTTATTTCTCGAACTTCTGAATAACCATTTGCCGCCGTTACGCTCTGCTTCAAGACGATTGGAAGTCTAGGGTCGACACACATCCAAGCTTTCCCAGTGGCTTTTTTGTCTGGAGAAGTCAAGGTGTAGACCTCGCACTTATATCCCCTAATTGTTTCCGTTCCTGTTTTTTTCGCCCCTTTAACTTTCTTCATTCTGTCCGCTTGCTGAACCAGAATCTCAATTATACTTGGTGTGTTCACTTTACTTTTTGCGGCTTTCTTTTCAAGAGGTGAATATGTGTATATTGCATCGCCGGTACCAATAGTTATCATCAATCTGTCACCAACCAGCGTTTCCATCCGCCACCTCTTGTCCTTCCAATAGAGCTTGCTATTTTGAGACTTAGAGACCCCAGCGTTTGTAATAGTCCCTGTTTGCTCCATATAGCCAGACTTCGCATACGTAGCCGCCTCTGCAGTTTGCAATACCAGCACTAGCAGCCCAGCCAAAACCACCAGCAGTCTTACTGTTTTCATTTACTCTTCCTCCTCTAAAATCTTTGAGCCACTTTCATATGCCTCAAGAACCTTCTTTGCTCTTTCCGCCTCCTCTTCCGGCACTAAAATATCGCCCCAAAAGCCTTCTGCAGGTTTCATAATGCTATCCATCCAAGGTACCTGGTGCGAATGGATGATTACGTCAATATCTTCTGCTTCAAGAATGCCCTTAATCAAATTCGCCGTCAATTCGTCTGGTGCTTGGAAAACAGAAACATAACCTTCGTGATTCATGAATTTCTCCTTTGATAATTTAAACTTCAAGCATTCGAGCCTCAGCTACCGCTATCACATCGCCCGAGCTGTTTCGCGCCTCCGCCGAGCACTCCAGCAAACGGCCCTTTTTAGAATTTATCCGGCCGGTTACAATAAGCTCTTCGCCAGTTGGCGCCGGCTTTCGAAGCTTAATGCTAATCTCAGCGGTTACCGCCCTATACCCCTTAACATATACGTATCGTGCCATCACCTCGTCGAGCACTGTTGAGATTATACCGCCATGGGTAATTCCAACAAAACCTTGATGCTCCTGGCTTGGGGTGAAGCGAGTAATGTATTCTCCATCCTTTTCGGCAAATTGAAGCTTAAGTCCTATGGGATTCAAAGGTCCGCATGCAAAACATCTTCCGTCGTCACGCAGTTCCAACTGACTCCTCCCATTGTAGACGCCTATTTCCATACTCACATATTGGAAGCAAACAACAAGTCCAACACATGGGACTTTGTGCCTTGCAGACTTTTCTACCATGCGTCACCATATTAACGTGGAATGAGTAGACGTCCTCGTTTTTCAGCATTCCTTGCAAAATCTTGTGTGCCGCTTCTGCGCTTACGTCGGAGCCTATGAGTCCCAAGCGCTTCGAAATCCGATGAATATGTGTGTCAACTGGAAGCACCGGACGGCAAAGGGAAAACATGAGGACACAAGATGCTGTCTTTATTCCAATTCCCTCAAACTTCATTAAACAATTGAGTGCTTCTTCATCGGTCATATTCGCCAGAAAATCTAATGATAATTCACCGTAAATATCACAGATTTCGTTTAGAATTTTCTTAATGCGCGCTGCTTTTATCTTCGATAAACCACCAATGCGGATTGCGTCTTCGATATCTGCCACCGGAGCTTTACGCACGTCATCCCAGGACTTGAACTTCTCTTTTAGATTGTTGAATGCCTTAGTATAATTTGCCGCTGATGTGTTCTGGGAAAGTATTGTAAATATTAGCTCCTCAAGTGGGTCGCGCCTAGGTTTGCACTCGGGTCTCCCGTAGGTTTTCTCAAGTAATGTACAAATTTGTCTAATCTTTTCCATTAGCCAAGAAAAAGTATATCACAGTAAGAGAGCACCCGCAATGCGAAGACACTATTGGCTCACGATAAATAACCAAACGAAGTTATTAATATTTCATAGAACACCATAAATCTCAGTTAATAACGGTGCGACGTACCCTACAAGAGCATAAAATGCCAGAGAAAGCATGCAAATAATGACGAAACCAGGCGCGAATTTTCTAACGCCTGATGGAAAAACTTGCCGAATGCCAAGAACCCAAAACAGCGATATTGGTATCAGAGCGGGGTATAAGTATCTTCCTTGTGCCTGAAAGTATTTGAAATTGAATGTAATGAAAGCAACTAATACAAGCACCAGTGTAGCACCATAGAGCATTAAAGAATATTTAATTACCTGCGACGTCCTAACTTCTTCCCGTCCTTTTATACAATAGGAAATGGCTGGTGCAAGCGCAATACCTGATGCCAACGTTGCCAAACCTAAGAGAAAATAGATCCAGGTTGCCATAAAAACCCTCATATGGCCGAAAACGCCCCAAAAGCTCGCAAAAGTCCAACCACAAACAAGCAAAACATAATTCCCAAGAGACAGCCCTCGCTCGTGGAGCCAATACTGCGGACGGGCAGTTTGCTCAAATGCTTTTGCAAACTCTGATACACCAAAAAAATCGCCATAAAGGAGCTTATTCCGAAGAAGCCACCAGCCTCCAATTATAAGACTAACGCCAAATATGCCAGCCAATTGCCACATGATATGAGAATCTTTCTCGAGACGCCAGGCAAAGATATATGTAAGAACCGCAAGCGGAAAGAGAATAACACATGTTGTTTTGGTCAACAAACCTAGTCCCAGCACACACCCAAGCAGGAACATGTTTCGTGATGTCGAGCCTGCCGTTAATATGCGTGTCATTAAAAGCAGCCCAACACCAAACAACAATTCCGTCAGCATATCGTTGCTCACTGAGACACTCAATGTTAAATGCATTGGGAGAAACGCAACAAATCCAGCGCATGCGATTGAAAGCCCTTCATCTTCGGGAAATAGCATTTTCACAACTCTGTAGGTTACCAAAATTGAAAGAGCACCTAGAATAAGTGATAATAGGCGGACCGCCTCAATAGGATTCTCGCTTCCAAATGACTTTGCTGTCTGATAAAATAGCACGCCAAGCAAATAGTACAAAGGCGGTTGATGTGCTTCATAATTTTCCCGGTCAGCCGCACTAAAAACAGGCAGCCTACGCTCAGCAACTATGCTGTGAATGTAAGCGCCATGCGCCTTTTCGTCAGGAGAAGCTCCAAAAGGCGTGTAATACCAATACAACGATCCTAGAACAATGTGAAGTATGATTATACCACCGAGGTATAAATGCCGTTTGCCTCTTCTAGTCGAATTCGCCCCTAAAGTTCTTTTGTTGCGTTGCTCTTGCCCTCTCATTTTATCTCATAGACGCTGACGCCATTTGAGCAATAGACCTCAGCTAAACGACCAGATCCAATCGCTTGCAATATAAGTTTTTGGTAACCCGCCTTCGAACCCAAGGAGGAAAACCGCCAATTAATGAGAGCATGCGTGAAGCCTTGTCTACGTAGCCAATCAACAAGCTGGTCTCCCGTTTTGAAAGTTCTATAGGGAATCATCTCGTGGTGACCAGGATTGCCCCAAATATACGGCCGGTCAAGGTAGAAACCCCGAACCTCGTCATATAGTATGATCTTTGAATTCTTCGGCGTTGAAGTATTGATGAAGTTTTCCGCATCATATACGTCAAGACTTCGAGATAGGTATTCTTCAAAAGGTTCTAATCCAAAAACCACAGGACCACACCAATAACCCATGACAGCAGCCGGATATAAGCCTATCAATATGCACCCTGCAACAAACATATTGACAATATGTTTGGTCATCTTCCAATCGCTGTTTGCTTTTGCTACTGCAGCACCAGCAGCAACGCTCAAAAGCGGAAGTATGCCTATCATGTACCGTGCACTTTGCATCAGGAAAAACCATGCAATTATAAACGCCCCCGCAACAAGCTGTAGTTTGATTGCAACTTTGCTTATGTTTCTTTGAAATACTTGAACACCAAGTATTCCCAGAAATGCTGGACCGATAATTCCAAAGAACACAGGGGCACCCTTATCATAGAACTTACTTCCATGCATTGTGATATTCCAAGGGAGAAGAACAAAATCAAGTAGACCGCGCCCCATTCCAAACTCAAGCTGTGCCTGCCGATAGCTTCGAGCCGCCTCCGCACTCCAGTATTTCCCACCAAAAATGTTGTAGAGAAATGGATAGACCGGATTGCCAGTATATATGAAAGTCTTGACGTACCATGGCGCAGCTATTAAAAGCAAAATTGCGCCTAAAATAGATGCTGATTTTATTCCTTCGGATATCCCTTTCATTCTAAATGCAGATACGAACACCCAAATACATAATGCAAGAACCGGCACCGCCGCCAAGACTTTAGTACCTAAGGCAAATCCGCCCATAATTCCACCCAGAATCAGCCACCCGCGTTCAAATTTCGCTTCCCAATTCACCACGCAATAGGTTGCCAAGAGCACATATAGCGCAGTCGAGATGTCAGAATATGCAATCCCCGCTTCCCAAATGCAGAGAGGCACGCTCATGAACACCAATGCCCCAACGATACCAGCCACCGAATTGATATGTTTGCGTCCCAGCGAGAATATCCCAAGGGCTGTTATAATATACATGGCAAAGTGGAAAAGCTTTGCAACACCTATGCTTCCTAATGCTAAACCAATTGTATAGAGCATCTCGATAAGAAACGGGAAGTTCGAGTGGGAAATGAACGGAATATAGTAGATCTTGTGTGCCTTAAGGTACATTTTGGGAACAGCAAGATGATAAGCTAAGCCATCCCAATCACTGAAGGCTGGCGGTGCCAAAGCTGAGATTAGCACAAAACCCCCCATGAGAACAGCAGCAGTTAGAATGAGTACATATAGGGCGCTTATTCTCTTCCTCGACATTCGCAAGTGGTTATAAATGACGCATACAAATGCTCCTATTTCTTTTAGGGAGGCGACTGCTAATATCAGAAGCAAAGTAACTAGCACCCAGGCATACAAAATATTTGCAAGGCCAACTGCCAACACTAGATATGCCAAAACTCCCAACCCCAAACCAGTAGCGAAAATAGAACACTCTAGGTCATCAGAAGCCTTAATGCCCAAATGTTTTAGAAGCATTCGACCAAACGAGATGGCGATTAATAAAATTACAATTGATACTGGGAGTGCAGTCAACGAAATCTTAAACTCCACTAGATAGGCGCCTCCTTAGCTTCTTAGGTCAACCAGCGTATTTGATATCTCAATCCCTTTTCGCCCAATTATCAACTCAGCTTTGCCAAGATACTGACCCCACCATCCTGAATGGAGAATTTTCGTGTTTCCAATGACAATCGGCTCAGTTGACGCAATATGCGTGTGGCCGCCGATTATAAGGTCAATGCCCTGCGTCTCCAGAGCAATTTCCTTATCAACCTTGATTCCAACATGTGTTAGCGCAATCACGACATCAGCTTTTGCTCGAAGAATAGGCACTATCTCCATGCTTACTTTTACGGGGTCTTCAAACCAATATGGACTAACTAACCTAACTAACATCTGGCGAGTAATCATTGGCACGGTTAAACCGAATATTGCCACTTTTACCCCTGCAGACTCCAAGATGGCACTGGGGAGAATCATTGGCTTACACAAACTACCTTTGCACCTGAGATTAGCACTGAGAATGGGAAACTGAGCAAGCGATACTTTCGACTTAAAGCCATACTGAAGAAAATGGAACTCGCGGTTTCCTAGCGCCATTGCATCATATCCGATTTCACTCATTCTAGCCAAAATAGGTTCGCCACCAGGTCGCCAATAGATATTACCTGAGGGAACAGCATCACCTGCGTCGAAGAGGAGGCAGTTGCCGCATGCGGCCTTCTCCGCTTTTATCCGCTCAGCCACATTCGGACGGAGCTTGCCATGAAGGTCACCTGTGTAAAGGATAGTGAGATTTGGCATTTAAGCCTTTCCGGCACTCTCAAGCTCACGAAGATAGCATTCGACCGCAGAGGACCATTTACCCTGAGCCTTCAGGATCATCTCGATTACCTCGCGGATGGCACCATTTCCACCTGAGCAATTTGTAATTATATCAGCATGTGCTTTTAAATCATCAGATGCATTCGAAACCGCAATTCTCAACCCGCTTTCCCGAAAAGCCGGAATATCGTTAATATCATCCCCAACGAAGGCGATTTCATCAGCTGAAAGGCTGAATTTAGAACGCAAGTTTCGAATGGCGGTGCCTTTGTCTTGGCACCCATCACACAATGCGGTTACTTTGAGTTCCTTCGCTCTACGGGCAACCGCACCGGATTTCCTACCGGTAACAAATGCTGTAAGAAGACCAGCATGCCCTGCAACTGTGATTCCGAGACCATCCATGATGTTGAAGACTTTGTATTCGGCGCCGTCGTCTTCATAAATAACGTCACCTTTTGTTAGAACCCCATCAACATCCATTGCCAATAGCTTTATTCGAAGCAATCTTTCTTCAACCATTATACTATACCAGCCTTAAATAAGTCCTTTAACATCAGCATACCGATTGGCCTATTCTCGTCATCAAGTACTGGCAACTCACCTATCTTGAAAACTTCCAGGATATGCATTCCTTCGGTAGCAAGTTGATTGGGTCTTACAAATTTCGGGTTTACCGTCATAATCTCAGACGCTCGCTTGTAAAGGCAGCGTTCATCTGCAAGCATATGCCTGCGCACGTCACCATCAGTTATGATTCCGACTAACCGACGCTCGCCGTCTACAACTGCTGCCGCACCTGCCCCTGCGCGAGTAATCGCAAACAGGACATCACGAACCAGATCATCCTCTGAAACTATAGCCACACGGTCGTCGGTGCGCATGACATCGCAAACGCGAAGCGTAAGCCTGCGCCCAAGCGTTCCACCTGGATGAAAGAGAGCATAATCCTCCGCCGTGAATTTTCGCGCTTCCATTGCAGCCAGTGCAATTGCATCTCCAAGAGCTAGCATAGCGGTAGTGCTTGCAGTTGGCGCTAAACCCAACGGACATGCTTCGCGCTCGACCGAGGCGTCAAGCACGACATCGCTATTTGCTGCCAGTGCCGAGTCTTTTTTACCCACTATGCTGATTAGCTTTGCGCCAATTCGCTTGATTATGGGAACTATAGACATAATTTCTTCAGTTTCGCCGCTGTTGGAGAAAGCGATTACTACATCCTGACCAGTAACCATACCTAAATCGCCGTGGACTCCCTCAGCAGGATGTAGAAACAATGCTGGGCTTCCTGTGCTTGAAAGCGTTCCGGCGACTTTTCTTGCAATTGCGCCAGATTTTCCCATACCTGTAACGACAACTCGACCTTTACACTTCAGAATCAACTCGACAGCATCAACAAAACTTTTGTCCAGTCTGTCTCTTAACGCAAGGATTGCGTTTGCCTCAATCTCAAGAACATTCTTTGCTCGCTCTAGCATTCGAGCCTCCATTACTAGCCCTTGTCCTTTCTAGCTGTTAGAATTATACCAGTGCGGCGCATTACCCGCAACAAACATTGGACTCTATCCTGAGCAAACTTTTAAATAGCTAGAAAAGGGTTTACCAAGTGTTTGGTTTAATATTTCAAATGTTAGGAATTTCAGAGGAGGTAGTTATGTCACCAGTATTTGAGAAAAATGCAATTGTTCTTTTTCAAGGCGACAGCATTACGGATGCTGGGCGCAACCGCGAAGTAGGCGAGGACCTAGGCCGTGGTTATGCAATGATAGCGGCAGCATGGTTTTCGGCAATGTATCCAGAGCTTGGTGTTCGTTTCCTAAACCGCGGTATTAGTGGCAACACGGTCATGGACCTCAAAGGAAGATGGAAAGCAGACTGCCTCGACCTAAAGCCAACATGGATTTCTATAATGATAGGAATAAACGAAGCTGCAAGACGTTACACCCAAAACAACCCAATGCCGCATGAGGTCTATGAAAACACATATCGTGAAATCCTCACCGAGGCAAAGGAACAGCTCAATGCAAAGTTTATCTTGCTAGAACCTTTCGTTCTCCCAATCCCCGAAGACCGAATTCTATGGCGTGAGGATCTTAACCCAAAGATTGAGATAGTACGAAATCTTGCAAGGGAATTTGGAGCAATACTCGTTCCAACCGATGGCATCTTTGCTCAAGCATCGGCGCGCAGGGAGCTAGCATTCTGGGCACCCGATGGCGTTCATCCCACTCCTGCAGGGCATGCACTTATGGCACGCGCATGGCTTCAAGCAGTCAACGCGTTGTGATGGTTAGCTATGAAGGAAACGGAAAAATACGCCTTCATATGGACCAAGTTCAAGCTGGATGCCTTTAGCTGAATCTAAAAGCTTGATTTCGCCCGTAGTGGGATTCCAAAGCTCACCCTTTCTGGCAATCGAAAAATTAATCGTGCCATTCCAAGGCTTTTCGCCGTCGTTAATCAGGAAGTAAACATCAAAGCCGTTGATTAGTCGATGTGCAAACCTAATCGGTGAATTTGCTGGAACTTCCACGTCGGGTTTCGTGGTCGAGCGAAGAATATCTAGAAGTTTTTCTTCGGCTCCAGCATCTAGAAATATTGTTTTGCCATTTGGTGTGTTAGACTGCGCAAACAAAGTTTTCGCCAATTCTCTAACTTTGGGAGACGGGAATTCCTTTTCGCTATTGGTTGGGAGCGCTCCTATCTCGATAATGACGCCGCCGTTCCTGTAAAAGCTAACTAAATTCTCCCATGCCTTCATCGGTAGTGTGTCTACACAAGGCAGAATGACCACTTTCCAACGAAGTTTACCATGCACAAGAGCGCCTCCTTCTACGCGCGCCCTCGATAGAGCCTGACCATCTATATAAGTAAAATCTCGGCTAGACTCCCACAACAACTGGCTTACCTTGTTGAAAACATCTTCGATTCGTTTAGCATCCTGTGAGTCTGTTGCATATTGATGTGCAGGAACAAATTTAGGCCACATGCTCTCAATTGGATAGACCACTGCGATATCTGCCACTTGGTGGCCGCCCTTGAGCATTGTACAGCATCTACCAATGTACGTGTTTAAGTTCCTCAACTGGTCATTTGATAGGCCAGAGAATGAGTAATAGCTTGTAATGGTAGTAATTCCATTTAACATCAGGCGGTTACATGTGCCCCTTATCTCCGCCTCGGTAACATCGCGAATAGGCCTGGCATCTCCCTGAGGTCGGTAGCGCTGGATAAAATCGGATGTCTCACACATAGTCAGTGATCTTTCCTCAAGTTCGGCAACACTGCTGACAAGACGGGCTATCTGCCATGGAACTTCCGACGGTATGCTTGTCAGGCAGTCTATGCTTGGGGCATCCAGTCGCCGAATGCATCGAAAGAAATCGCCATAAAACGAAACATGAGCTGCTAGTGATTCTTCCATCAGGAGATGGCCGCCGGATGGTATGTTATGTTTGCGACAGTATGTTTGAATCTGACCGAAAAAGTTTTCTGAAACAAGCTCGCCAATTGTAAGCCAAAAATCATAGCGAACCTTCTGTCCTTTTTCACCAGCATCACCAACAAGCATAGGTACAACCGGCTTTAGCGCATATCCTCGGCGTTTCTCGAACTCTACAGGCAAGTTGGGCGACCAAGGTATTACACGATAGGGCATCTGATTGAACCAAAAACTCATTAATGATGGTTCATCGGTAAACGTTGCAATGAACCACTTGCCAAGATTAGTACCAAGATGCTTTGCGTAAGCACCGTAGGTAACGTCAAGAAAACGAGCGGTCGGCTCTGGCATCAAGAGGTTTATGTAGTGTAGTTTATCTGCAAGGCTAATTTGAGCATGCGTAGATTCATAAAGGAAATCCTCTGTTACTGCAAATACATGCCAAACACCTTCAGGCACATTCCAGCTAAGTGTTCTCTCATGAATATATGCAGACAAATCTACCGCATTATCTGGTATCATTCGCCCTTGTACTATTGGATATGCAACCGCCATAAATAACTTGCCAGGTGGGAGGTCGATATTAACTAAACCACTCTCACAAATCTTTTCAGCAATTAGAAGTCCGCGCGCTTCCCACTCCGGATTACCACGCATCGTGATACCGCCGGCAGTACCTGAGGGGTAACCCTTCTCGTCGTAAAGCCATAGTGACATTCCCGCCTTTTTCGCCGCCTTTACCGCGCGAACAAAGGCAGCCCATTTTTCCTCACTCTCTAGGTATTGGTCGAACGAGACATTACACACCACTCCGCCAAAACCGGAATTGATTAGCTTTGAGATTAAGTCGTCTTGGGCATTTGGGTCGTCTGGCCAAGAATGGATAATTTTTATTATGCGCGATTCGGCAGGTGGATTCATAAACCGTTCTGAAAGTGAACGGTCAGATTGTGGAAGTTTCACCGAAGCCTCCGTTTTGTTGATAATAAGAAAACAGGCAAGTAGTAAATATAGCATTTTCACGCCTAAACGTACTCCGCCAAAGTTCTGCCAAGTTTCCTGCTTTGATTTTCTACATCGCCTCCTGGAGCGCCCTGACAAACAACTGCAGGAGCGATAATCTCCAAATTAATTGCCCGAGCTAGGTTTTCAAGGCTAGCGATGCCCTTCCCACCGCCTCCATGGGTCATAAATAGCACGCATGGCTTGCCTTTGACGTGTTTTCCAGCAAGAGCAGCGATATAAAGGTCATCAAAAAACTGCTTTATTCCACCCGCGACATATGAGTAGTAATCTGGACTACCTATCGCATAGGCATCGGCCTGCTCGGCAGTGTTCATATCAACTCGCGACTCGTTTGTGTTTACCAGCATGACTTCTACATCTGGAACTTGGCGGCAACCTTCCGCCACCATTTCCGCCATTCTTCTAGTATTGCCGTATTCTTGCGAATGATAGACAATCAAAATACGTTTCATAACGCCTCCTCCTTACCCTTAATTAGAACCTCTTACCACCAATTTAGAGCTGGCGCAGCTCCTTCAACAATTCGCTGGTTGTGAAACGGAATATATCGCCACTGCTGTGACCATTCATCAATCTGCTGAAGGTCTTCCGGAGCAATCTCAAGATCTAAGACGCTATAAATGGGTTCGAAGTGTTCTGGTTTGCTTCCACCCATAAGAACCGTCGTTACATATGGCTTTGAAACAAGCCATGCAATTGCTAGTTGGTTCATGCCTATATTGTATTTCTTGCACAATACCTCAAGCTTCTCAAGCAAATCGAAAGTAGCATCAGTAATCTTTGCCTGATAGTTCTTCAGTCTTGCAAGACGCGAACCAGGAATCGGCTGATCGCCCCGATGATAATCACCAGAAAGTATACCACCGCTGAGGCCGCCATAAATCATTGTCGCTATATTGAACCGCTGGACAAAGTGTACTATCTCATTTTCGATAGCGCGGTCGATTATGTTGTAGCGGCACTGCACAGAAATAAGCGGCTCCCAGTTATGCAAGGCGCTTACTCCAAGCATATGTGCCATCTGCCAAGCATAATGATTTGAAACACCATAATAGCGAATCTTCCCTTGCTTAATCAGATTGTCGAGTGTGGAAATTGTTTCTTCAACTGGAGTATTGCTGTCAGGATGATGAAGCTGGTAAAGGTCAATCCAATCAGTCTGAAGTCGTCGCAAGCTGTCTTCCAAAGCGTTTATTATATGTACCCTTGAGCAACCCCGGCCATTGGGACGATCATACATCTTTGCCCAGAACTTGGTAGCAAGGATTACCCTATCCCGTTTGCCCTTAAGTATGCGTCCAAGTACTTCTTCTGCACGGCCTTTTTCATATGTGTCAGCGGTATCGAGGAGATTCACTCCGTGATCCAGTGCAGTATCAAGCACCCGCTGGGCTTCCGATTCATCAAGTCTTGTGGGAAAATCCATGCACCCCAAGGCAAGCTTGGACACTTCGATGCCAGCGTTTCCAAATTTCACATACTTCATACTTACCACCTATATCTCGAAATAATTGATTAATAAAAATGCTCACAAGCCGTTTGTTGTGAGCCACTCCCGCACAAAATCATCATCGTTCAGGTGCGGATAGCTTTTATATACTCTATCAATTTCTTCACTTTGCCCAGGGCTGAGACATTCCTTTGGGTCAAGGCACCAAATGCCCTCTAGCAATCCCTGCCGGCGAAGCACTTCATGAATGCCAGCAATGCACCCTGCAAAACCATTTGCGACATCAAAGAACGCCGCGTTAACATCTGTCCATTCCACCGCAAGACGCATCATTTCAGCTGGCACATCTCCGCCCTTGGAAACAACTTCATGGCATTTCTCAAGTAACTGTACTGCGCTACGAGTCCATACCGACCATTGGCCTAGCAGTCCGCCTACAATTCGGCGTTCAACTTTCTTGCCGTTTACGGAAAAGCGATAAGGCGTAAGCAAGTCGAGCACAATGTTATCATCATTTCCAGTATAGAGTGCAATGTCATCACGGCCCGACTCAGCTATTGCACGAATTACGTCAATTGTTTGGTAGCGATTGAAAGGAGCAATTTTAATAGCCACAACATTCTCAATTTCAGCAAATCGCCGCCAGAAACTATATGGAAGTATTCGACCGCCAACTGCGCGTTGAAGGTAAAAACCAACAAGAGGAATTACCTCAGCAACAGTTTTGCAGTGAGCAATAAGTTCGTCTTCATTAGCGTCGCTTAGCGCAGCCAAGCTCAATAATCCTGCATGGTAGCCAAGCTCACGTGCAAGGCAAGCTTCCGCTACTGCCTGCTCCGTCTTTCCACACACACCAGCTATCCGCACAAAAGGCTTTTTGATGTGTTTCATCTCCTCGGCGCCCAGCTCGAGAAGCGGTCTGAAAAGACCAACCTCTGGCTTCCGAATAGCAAATTGGGTTGTATGAACCCCTATTGCCAAACCACCTGCTCCTGCAGCTATGTAGTACCGCCAAAGTAATCTTTGCCGGCGCTCGTCAAGCTTCCGCTCAGCTGTCAACGCTAGCGGGCTTGCGGGAATGACCACTCCCTCATCTAGGATTTTCTTGATGCTGTTCTCCATAGCGCACACAAATTTACAATACTCTTTCTAGGTATTAGATTCTTCTGACTTCTCGCTGTGCAAGTAAAATCTTATCTTTAATGCTATTAAAACTTGCCATCTCTTGTTTCAAAATGCGTAGGCTTTCCAAGAGTTTCTCCCCCGCGCATAACCCAATCAGCAATCCATCGTATCATTTGTTGTACTGGAACCCTCGGATACCCAAAGAGACGATGTCCTAGCTGTCCATTGCTAAGCAGCGCATCGGGTGATTCCGCACCGGAAAATTCAACTAGTTTATCCATTAATCCGGCAAAATCCCATGCAATTCGCCGAACGCTTAGGATTTCCGGACCGGTTATGTTTATTACAAAAGGTGGACTAGCCACATAGTCAAACGACTGCAAAGCCATTGCGATGGCATCGCCCTGCCAGATTACGTTCACATTTCCCATTGTAAGGTCAATTTCCTCGCCCGACCATACCTTTTGGGCTATGTCAACTAGAACACCATATCGCATCTCGACCGCATAGTTAAGCCTGATAATTGCTATGGGAATGCCGAAATTAAGGCTGAAATGCTCAAAAATGCGTTCGCGCCCTAGAGCGCTTGTTGCATACTCGCCCTCAGGATTAGGCGGCGCTGTTTCTACTGAACCACCCAGAGTCACAGGCGAAAGACCATAGACATTTCCTGTTGAAAATACAATCATCCGGCTGTTCTTATACTTCTGGCATACCATGCCAGGCAAAAATGCATTGACAGCCCAAGTTAACGCCTCTTGGCCGGTCGTGCCAAATTTCATGCCAACCATGAAGACAACATTAGAAGCATCGGGGAGTTTAGCCAAATCATCGGGGTCAAGCAAGTTGCACTTTATTGTTTCGATACCAACCTCACGAAGCTTCGATTCCTGCTCAGATGATGGAAAAATGTCTACACCGATTATCCGACGGCTCACCCCAGCAGCATCCGAAGCACGCTTTACCATTCGCGCAAGGCTTGGGCCCATCTTGCCGCCAACTCCAAGGATGAGAACGTCCCCCTCCAGCCTTGCAAGTGTTTTAATCACTCCTTCAGTTGGCTCGCTAAGCATATCTTCGAGCTGCTGAAGGCTTTCAATTCTATCAATCAACAAAAATTTGTTGCCTTCTGTGCACATAATGGCTATCCTTTCCGAAAATAATTAATACTATCTTGTTTAATTTTGTCCTTCGTGATTTAAAGTTCAACACAATTTGGGGAATTGCCTTCGCGATAATTGAAGAATTGTCCTCGTAAGGCAAAGATGCAGGAAAAAGTTTCTAAAGATTTGCAAGCAACTAGATTATCCGCCCAATTCCGTACATCGACAGCCAGAAATCCGTGCGCTTGTAATATTTGTACAAATCATGTTAAACTTTTCACACCAAATAAGTAGCAGATATCCTTTCTATAACGAGGCAAACAATGAAAAGGGCTGTACTAATTATTATATGCATCGTCCTTTTCGCTGGGCTTATAGCCTACTCCGCATTGAAAGCTCGATATAATGTTGATGGAGAGCTTTTAGGCGAGCCGGCTGTAACAGAACTAAGCGAAACCCATAGCGTGGAACGCGGAAAAGACGGGAAGCTTACTAAACCTGGTAAAGAAAAGAAAGAAACACAACCAGGCAAAGGAAAAGCCTGCCCCACTTGAATTTGGTAGACTAAAGATTATGGGTTCCATAATCAAAAAAATAAGCAAAACAAGGCTAATTACCCAAATTTCTTTCCTGGTTGTGCTAAACATCCCTTCCATTGGGTTGCGCTCAATATGCGCACCAGTATTAAATTGCCACTCATGCCCTCTGGCAGCAATGGCATGCCCTATTGGAATCCTTGTTAACTTTAGCACTCTTCGGCTGATTCCATTCATCACAATTGGGATTTTGGGATTTTTCGGCACACTTGGCGGCAGATTGGTCTGCGGCTGGATTTGCCCTTTTGGTTTACTTCAAGACATCCTACATAAAATCCCAACGCGGAAGATTACCCTACCACGCCAGCTTAACTTCGTGAAATATGTTCTCCTTATCGGATTGGTATTCGCCATACCATTCTTTTTGCCAGGGCAGCCATATACCTACTGCAATTTTTGCCCAGCTGGGACGCTTGAATCGGCAATTCCTTGGGCTTTTATGGGCATAAGCACGGGATCATGGTGGAGTTTCGCCACTAGGATTACCATACTAGTAGGCGTGCTAATTTTTGCTATAGTGGCATCAAGAAGTTTTTGTCGCGTTCTTTGTCCACTTGGTGCATTATTCGCCTTATTCAATCGTTTTTCGCTATTCCGACTGAGGATTACCACCGAGGCTTGTAACGGATGCGGACTCTGCCGCAAGAAATGCCCAGTTGAGATTGACCCTGTTAAGGAGATAAACACTGCAGAGTGCATTCGCTGTCTTGAATGCACAACCACAGACCACTTAAAGCTGGGAACCAGCTAGTTTTCCTTTAATCTCCCATGCCGGAACGTTTAAAGAGATCCTCGAGGCGCTTCCGCTGGCGGTATTCCTTATACCATTTGAGAGGATTGAATGTCCGACTTCGGCTATATCTAGGACGAATGCGGATGACATTATCCTGGACGCGATGGCGAGATGTGCCAAAATGAAATTCGGTACCACTTTTAGCATACCAATAGGCAGCTCCACAGCCTGCAAGCGCAAACACCCCAAGGATTAGATTTCGTGAGCCATACTCGATAAATACTATCCCTACACTAATTAGGGCTACCCATTTTAATCTAAGAGGTATAAAAAACATAAACAATATTTGCTGTTCAGGGTTCAGCATGGCCCACGCAACAGTCACTGCCGCAATTGGAAGCCATAATCCGGCGGCACTAGCCGAAGTGCCAATCAGCATGCTTCCCACATACAAGCCAAACGCTGTCAGGGCAGAAGTAATAAAGAAGAATGCGGCATACGTCCGGCTTCCCCATGACCGCTCTAGACTCCCGCCTGCAAGCCACAGCCAGTAGATAGCAAAAAGCATATAAATAATGCCACCAAATATCCCCACAAGTGGATAGGTTACTACAGTCCAAGGTTTTGCAAGCAATTGGGAAGTATTGAAAACAAAGTATTCCTCAATTATTCGCATTCGAAATAGAACCATAGCGAGGAAAGTTACAATGTTAGCTATGATTACTAATTTTGTCACTGGTATACCATCATGGAATATCCAACGTTCTATTTTGTATTGCAAGTCATCAGCTCTCATATATGTCCTCCGTTGCTCCAAAAACCAATTCTCCCACAACCTGTAGATTCTAACACCTAATATCACAAGTGTCGAGTGGGGAATATGCATTAAGAATTTGCAAAACCAAGATATTCAGAAACCCCGGAATTTTGCTGTTATCTAATAAAAATACTCCAGTAATCCCCGCTATGCACCGATAATTTGAGTAGAAAGCACCATCTTTTTCTCCTTTCCGGTCTTGCCCCGGTCTGCCGACAACCGGGGTATTTTTTTATGCCCACTTTTTAAAAACGCCCATCTTAATTGACACCACAAGCGTATTATGGTATACCAATTCCAAATGCGCTTGTGGATAACGCGACACTGGAAAGGAGAATAACCGTATGGCGGATAGGATAGACGTAGAGGAACTTTTAAACAAAACTGTAGATTTGAACGCCTCCGATATGCACATGCTCGTAGGAGAGCCTCCCACACTTAGAATCCACGGCAGGCTTCACAGACTCGAGGAATATGGTCCACTCAAGCCAGAGCAAACAGAGCAATTTCTGCAAGATATAGCTACGCCCAGAGCACTAGCTGAGATGGAGGAAGTACAAGGAGCAGACTTTGGTTACACATTCGCCAGAGCTCGCTTTAGAGTCGCAGCCTTTATGCAAAAAGGGACCGTTGCCATCAACATGCGCCTTATTCCATACAAACTACTAACGTTCGAGGAGATTGGGCTTGATACTCGCATTCAGAGGCTACTCTATGCACCACGAGGGTTGATATTGGTAACTGGGCCAACAGGATCTGGTAAAACTACCACGTTGGCAACGATGATAGACTTCATAAACCAACACCGAGACTGCCATATAATAACTATTGAAGACCCAATTGAATATTACCACGAGCCCAAAAAGTCCATTATCTCACAGCGAGAGGTTGGAAACGACGTCCCAAGTTTTGCCGTGGGGGTTGTCAAGGCTCTGCGACAAGACCCAGATGTTATCCTTGTGGGTGAAATGCGAGACCTTGCGACTATTTCAGCAGCGGTTACTGCCGCTGAAACTGGCCACCTTGTATTTTCAACCTTACATACAACCGGAGCAGCTAGAACAGTTGACCGAATTGTAGACGTATTCCCATTTGACCAGCAAGAACAAATCCGAACACAGCTCAGCGGCAACCTCATTGCAGTTATATCGCAACTTCTCCTACCTAGAAAAGACGGCAATGGCCGAGTAGCAGTATTCGAAATCATGATTGCTACTCCGGCAATTCAGCACCTAATCAGAGAGAAAAAGACATATGCCATATTCTCCGCTATCCAAACCGGCCAGCAGCTTGGGATGAAAACACTTGATCATTCGCTCTTCGAGCTTTACTCGAGAGGACTAATAGACAGAAACGAAATGCTTCGTGCTGCTGAAAAACCAGAGGAAATCCTCGAAAAGCTCGGCGAAAGGAAAGCAACAAGGGAAATACAATAGCTGGTAGAATGCCCTTTTAGATTCAAGTGCCTGGCGAGAGTTGAATTGCCAGGCACTTAAATATTTGCACAGCATTCTATGGTGGCGGAATTATAAGCTCGAGGCAGTTGCCATACGACTGCAGCCAGTAACCCCGCCATGGCTCAAATTGAGTTGAGTCTGGCCAATCGTCTGGCAAACCAGCGGTCTTCAGCGAACAGGTTGCAGAGTCCCACCACCACAAAGTAGCTGAAATCCATCCCTCTGATATTGCCTCTTCTATGGAACGCGTCTTGGGCTCAACCGCGTTCGGATTGAATACTTCACAATTGCTTATATCCTGAGGGGTCGTCCACGGATATCCAATGATAGTCCATGGGGACTCTAAAGGAGCCGCTTGCGCCAGCTTAATGTGACGAGCAACCGTAGGCTGAGCACCCATGCATCTGATTGTAGTAGGTTCAGTTGCGTAGTAGAAATACCCTTCGTCAGCGCTGATATTCCCAAACGCCCCAGGATCCCAAGAGCTATACACAACCCATGTAGCTGTGTCCTTATCCCATCGGAAAAGTTTTGAATCTATGTCCTGGTGACGGAAGACTATATGAGGACTTGGATTAGCCGGCTCAAGAGGAATTGAAATCAAATTCCAACCAGGGTTAATTGTACCCTCTGGACTTACTACTTCTTCGGGTGCAATGATTTCCGGCACTGTGACTAATTCGTAACCCCTATTTCTTAGTTCGCTAATGATTGTAGGCATAGCAGCTTCGGTATTGGCCACAGTGCAATGATAAAGCATAATGCACCCATTGGTTGCCGCATTCAGCGTACGATTAATAATCTCCTCCGTTGACGCATTCCATGATGCATCACCACAATCTTCTGTCCAATATATGCTTCTAAAGCCTGCATTAGCCGCTGCAGCCAGAACATGCGAATTGGTATATCCATAAGGTGCTCTAAAATACGAATGCGTATGATGACCCGTAATGCCATACAAGATGTCATCAGTAACGCTCAATTGCCACGCAATCTGTTCGTCGGTACAGTCACGCAAATCCGGATGGTCGTATGTATGATTGCCAATGTGATTACCGTTTGCAGCAATCTGGGCTACTTGCGAGGGTTGTGTTTGAGCAACTAGACCAGTGATAAAGAAAGTGCAGAAAACCTTTTGGTCTTTTAGGAATTGGATTAGACTAGAACGAATTGATGCCGTGCCTGCGTCGAATGTCAGAGCCATTTGGCGGCGAGAAGTATTGCCAATAGATACTTCTGTGAAGTCCTTACCTGGTGTAAGTGCCCAGTCCTCATTTGACGGCGTGGAAACTCGAGTGGCATCATAAGCCCGTACACGATAATAATAGTTTGTCGCCGGGTTCACACTTACATCAGAATAAGTAGTTACCCCTGCATTAACTATGGCTATCTGCTGGAAGAGGCCATTCGGCCCTACCATTCGTTCAATCCTAAAGCCTAATTCATCCGGTGACCTATCAGTCCAAGTAAGGTCGACGCGAGTTTCTGAAATGGGCGTCGCAACAAGGTCGGTTGGTGCTGCAAGGCCAGGAGTCGTAACCAACGCCTCATTCGAATAAGCAGAGTTTCCAGCTTCTTGATAGGCACATACACGGTAGTAGTAAGTTTGACCTGAGCTGAGCCCAGAATCAGTATAGGTTGTCACACCCTCACCAACATTTGCAATAAAAGCGTAAGCACCTCCAGCGATCTTGCGTTCAATACGGAAGCCATATTCATCGTTTGAATTATCCTGCCATTGCAGTTGAACCTGAGTCTCCGACAAGGCAGTTGCCACAAGATTACTCGGTGGATTTGCAGCAGGAGGTGTACCTCTCAAATTGCCATAAACATATCCGTCAAAAGAACCAATAACAACACTTCCATCAGCAGCAATTGCTGGGGATGAGTAACCACTTCCTCTCATTAAGAAGTGCCATTTTTTCGTGCCATTCGAGTTTAAAGCCCAGACATAGCCATCAAATGTACTAAAAATGATCGTGCCATCGGCGGTAACCGCCGGCGAAGATCGAATGTCCGAACCCGTTTCGAAATGCCAGATTTCCGCCCCGGTTGCTTGGTCAAGTGCATACAGCGTGCCATAATTCGAACCTACGTAGACTGTGCCATCAGGACCAATGGCTGGTGAGGAGGTAGTACTGCCATTCTTATAGCCTGCCAAGAACTTCCATATAAGGCTACCATCCGAAGCGTTGATAGCGTAACAATAACCATCATATGCACCAAAAAATATTTTGGAGCCATCTGAACTAATAGCTGGCGAACTAAGAATGCCATCGCCCGCGGAATAATTCCACAAAATGCTGCCATTAGTTGGATTTACTGCATACAATTTCGAATTACTGCTACCAACATATATTTTTCCATCTGGGCCTACCGCCGGCGAAGACATATGCATGTCGCCCAATGTACAGGACCACTTTCTTGTACCGTTTGGATTAAGAGCATAAAGTTTTCCATCCCTCGAGCCAATATATATCGTGCCATCGGGGGCAATAGCAGGAGAACCTGTAATGTCGCCTCCCGTTAAATAGCTCCATTTCAATGTCCCATTTGAATTAAAAGCATACAGCCTATCGCTGTTGCTTCCAATGTAGATTGTTCCGTCGGATGCTATCGCTGGAGATGAACGTGTAGAGGACCCTATGGACGCCGACCATTTAAATGTTCCATTGCTGTTTAGAGCATAAAGCGATGAGGTGCCGCCGATATATATTGTGCCGTCTGGACCTATTGCCGGCGATGAAAGCCCACCACCAACACTATATTTCCAGTAAGTACCACCCGGAGCAGGATCATGGCTCGGGCTCGCACCCGTATGACGAAGGTCATGGCGAAACATCGGCCAAGGGGAGTTTGCCAGCTGTGCCATTGCGCTAGCCGAACAAACAACCAATATTGCAACTAAAAATATCTTAATAGGTTTTACAAAACTTGCTTTTACCATCTTCAAACCATCCCTTTTTCAAAAAATGCAAATACTCTTATGGCTTTGGGATTATAAGATCCAAGCCATTTGTGAAAGATTGAACCCAATATCCACGCCAGGGCTCTAGCTGCGTTGTGTCAGGCCAATCATCCGGCAAACCTACTGTTCGAAGAGAACCACAGGCCGAGTCCCACCACCAAAAAGTGCTCGAAATCCAGCCAGCCGCCGCAGCCTCTGCAATTGGCAGTTCTTTGGGGTCCGTAGCATTTGGATTATTCACCCTGCAGTTGCTTATTGGCTGAGCTATTGAAAACGGATAGCCTATTACCGTCCATTTGACAGGAGATGGCGATGTCTGGGCAAGTTTTATGTGTCGAGCAGCTGAGGGTTGGGCACCGGCGCACTTTATTGTTACCGGCGCGGTGGTATAGAGCCAGTAGCCTTCGTCTGGACTAACGGTACCGAATGTTTCAACATCCCATGAGTCAAAGGAAAAGTAGCTCACAAAATCCTTATCCCACCGGTATAAATTACCGTCAATTTCCACGTTACGAAAAACGACAAGAGGATTGGGGTTGGCAGGCTCGGTAGGAATCGAAATCAGATTCCAGCCAGGGTTTATCAAGCCATTTGGACTTGTGACGACTTCTGGTGCAAGTATCTCAGGAACGGTAACAAGCTCATAGCCTCTATTTCTCAGCTCAGTAATTATAGTTGGCATGGCGATTTCCGTGTTTTCCGGGCTACAATGGTATAACATAATGCAACCATTTCTTGCGTTGCTAAGCGTATTGTTGATAATTTGCTCCACAGTCCAGCCACTATAATCTCCCCCACCCGCTGTGCATGCGATATCTCGATAACCCACGCTTTGCGCAAGCGCAAGTACCCGCGCGTCTCTCTTGAGACTTGGCGCTCTGAAATATGGCCTAGCATGGTGGCCACATATCGAATATAACACGTCATCTGTTTTCGTAAGTTGATAGATAACTTCCTCGTCGCTACAGGTGGTGAGGTCGGGATGGGTGTACGTGTGATTGCCGATGTAGTGCCCATCAACCGCAGCCTGGACAACATTCCATGGCTCAGCTTCGGCCACTTTGCCAGTGATGAAAAATGTACTATAGACTTTATACTGCCTCAAGATATTAAGCAAACCTGGACGGATTGGCGTTACCCCAGCATCAAACGTCAGCGCCATCTGCTTCCTTGAGGTATTGCCCAAAGTTACGTCGGAGAAATCCATACCATGAGTTTGCGCCCATGCTTCGTTAGAGTATATAGAATATCTTACCGCGTCAAAACTCCGTATGCGATAGTAATATGTTTCTGCGCGAGCAAGGCCCGCGTCGGTATAGGACGTCACGTTAGGACCAACAACTGCAATTTGGCGAAAATGTCCGTTTGGACCCGTCATTCGCTCAATCGCAAAGCCCAGCTCGGTTGCAGACCAATCTCTCCAAGTTAGACTTACCTCTGATTCTGATATACCAACTGCTACCAAATCAGTTGGGGCGGCCAATCCAGGCATAGTGACGCACGCTTCGTTTGTGTAGCCAGAGTTGCCGCCCTCCTGATAGGCGCATACCCGATAGCAGTATGTCAAACCACTACCCACGCCAGAATCATCATAAGAGGTAACGCCAGCTCCAACTACTGCTACCAAAGTAAAGTTAAGGTAAGGTGCAAGCCGCCGCTCAATCCTAAAGCCATATTCATTGTTGGAGTTATCTTGCCATTGAAGATGAACCTGGGTTTCAGAAATTACGGTAGCAGTAAGGTTGCTCGGCGGATTGGTGGCGGGAGGTGTTCCCCTCAAACCGCCATACACATAACCATCAGTTGCGCTAACGACAACAGTACCATCTGCAGAAATTGCCGGGGAAGCATATATACCACTTTTGGCAAGAAACCGCCATTTTAGAGTGCCGTTTGGATTGAGAGCATACAGGTAGCCATCCCATGTCCCAAAATATATCGTACCATCCGCACTAACTGCAGGCGACGAGCGAATATCTGACCCTGTTTCAAATCGCCAAATTTCAGTCCCAACCGAAGAAATTGCATGGAGCGTTCCGTAATTCGACCCTATATAGATTGTGCCGTCAGGGGCGATAGCAGGAGAAGACGAAGTGCTTCCAGATTTAAGGGCAATAGGAAATGTCCAAAGCAGTGTGCCGTTTTTGTTAACTGCATAGAGCTTTCGGTCCCACGAAGAAAAATATATAGTGTTTCCATCTGCTGTAATTGCTGGCGAGCTCAAGACTTCGGCACCGGTAGGAAAACGCCATTTTTCAGAACCATCTGGATTGATAGCGTAAAGGTTTTTGTCATAACTGCCTACGTAAATTGTCCCATCAGGCCCGACTGCCGGCGATGAAGTATGTACACTAGTGCCGCACTGCGCCGCCCATTTTAGCGTTCCATTGGGATTTATTGCATACAACTTGCCATCCCTTGAACCAACATAAACAGTTCCATCTGGCCCGATTGCCGGAGAACTTGTTACATCGCCCCCAGTTAGATAACTCCATTTTACGGTGCCGTTGGGATTGACAGCATAGAGCATGTCATTGGTTGAGCCAACATATACTGTTCCGTCTGCCGCTATTGCTGGACTTGAGCGATCTACGGTGCCAATTAAGCATTTCCACTTTAGCCTGCCATCTGGGTACAAAGCATTTAGATACGAACCAGCGGCAATGTAAATAGTGCCATCAGAGCCGACTGCACAAGAGCTGTAACCCCCGCCCGTATAATATTTCCAGAAGGTTGAAGCCATAGGAGGATCATGGATTGGACTTGCACCCGTGTGTCGAAGGTCATGGCGAAACATCGGCCAAGGGGAGTTTGCTAACTGTGAATAGGCAAAATTAGCGAAAAACAACAATAACATGCAACTAACCAGGAAGGGGAGCAACATCTTAGCGTGGTAATATCTTTTGCACATCGCCTAGCTCCTTTTCTTTGAAGGAATTGCTACCCTGCGCCAAGCCTTCCGCGGTATGGTCGAGGGGCACAATAGAAGAAATTGTTTATATATTATTAAACATTTTCTCAGTTTTGTCAAGAGCCGTTGCATGCTTAAACCACTGAGTCATAGTCAAAGCATGCTTGAACGTTTAGTAATAAAAATGGGGCAGAAGCCAAGGCTTCTGCCCTCAAATATTCTGCGACCGCTTTATTCAAAAACAACTGCAAAATCCTCTTATGCCGCCATCCTGTTATCTGCTTTCCTTCTGTCTAATATATTAATGAACAGCTCCACTAGATTCGGGTCGAATTGTGTGCCTGCACACCGCCGCAGCTCTTCCTTTGCTTCATCAGGTGTCATCTTTTTGCCATGCACTCTGTCCGTCATCATTGCATGGTAAGCATCAACAATTGCAATTATGCGAGCTATCAGGGGAATCTCTTCACCCTTTAAACAGTTTGGATAACCGCTACCATCCCAAGCTTCGTGATGATAAAGAATTCCAGGAAGCATTGACTTCAGATGAGGCGACTTTTGAACAATAGCATAGCCTAAGGCCGGATGACTTCTAATGACTCGCTTTTCTTCCTCGGTCAGATCCCCATTCTTCCTCAAAATAGAAGCGGAGATGCCAAGCTTGCCGATGTCATGCAACAAGCTTGCAATCTTTACATCATTTCGTTCTTGTTCCGATAAGCCAAGCGCTTCTGCAAGGGCAACAGCATCTTGCATCACAGCACATGACGTACCAGGTTCTCTCTGCTCCTTTGCATCTACTGCTGCGGCTATGGCCTCGATTGTACTAATATCAGTAGCATGAAGCAGTAGATAAAGTCGGTATGGGTCAGCAGACTTGTCCGTTGAAAAGTCACTACTAAACGCAACTACGCGGTTTCTGCCCATAGACTTCGCCTGGTACATGGCTAAATCAGCAGCCATTATCAAGCCTTCGCGCTCAGTACTGTGGATAGGGTACTGCGCCACCCCCAAGCTGATGGTAACGGGGATGCTTTGACCATCTTTACCAATGAAGCAATGCCTCCTTACAGCTGACCTGAGCCTTTCTGCAACGGCAACAGCCTCAGACGCCTGGGATTCTGGAAGTATAATAGCGAACTCTTCGCCACCATAGCGGCTGACTACGTCAATATCCCGTACCGAGCTAACAAGCAATTTTGCAACTTCTTGGAGCACAACATCACCGAAAGGATGCCCATGCGTATCATTCAGCGCCTTGAAGTGGTCAATATCCAACATAATGATGGAAAGTGGTCGGCCATAACGCTCAGCCCGACTTAACTCCTTTCCTAAGCGCTCCTGAAAATAACGGTGATTATAAAGATCCGTAAGTCCATCAGTGTTAGCACGCTCAATTAGGCGATCTCTGCTTTCTTTAAGAGCCACAACCATATGGTTGAACGCTCCCGCAAGCTCCCCAATTTCATCAGCAGATTTTATAGGTATTGTAACATCTAAATTACCAGAAGAAACAGCTCGAGCCGCTGCGGTAAGCTGCCTTATTGGCCTGCTAATTGCCCTCGCCAATGAGATTGTTCCTACCAACCCGACAAGAAAAGCTACAGCAAAAACGCATAACAATCGCGCTTGCAAACCCTCAATAATCATATCAACCGTCTGAGTGCCAAAACCGACTCCAATCGTGCCCATTTCCCCAGGCTTAATCATTGTCGGAATGTTCACAATTTGGAAGTTTTTACCTCCTGAAAGATCAAGTGTACGCAGGAAGCGTAGAAGGTTTGAAGACTGACGACCAAATAGGTTTTTCTGATTGTAATCCTTAGACAGTCGGCTTTGGGCAAATAGAGTCTTCCCACTTGATTCGCTTATAACTACAAACAAAATGTCAGCATCCGCCTTCATAAATCTCTCAGCAAATGCCCTGTATTTGTTCATATCGCCTACTTCAGTTATAGGAGAAAACGAAAGAGCAAGAATTCTTGAAAGTACTTGGTATTTATCGGTTTTTTGGTCATTGAGAGCTTTTGATTGTTCCGAGATAACTAAATGCCCCACAGCAAGGAGTAATGCAAAAAGCAATCCTGAAGTCAAGATACACAATCTTGACTCAAGATTGCCTTTTAGTTTTAACTTCCTCATACTACCCCCACCAAAACTTACTTGCTTTGCAAAAGCTGATAATCTTTGAACTGTTTAAATTAATTATTGGATTTCTTGGCGAGATTCCTAGGGTGAAACAAGACTAAAAGAAATTGGTTTCCGCTTGTTTTTTCAATATTTGGTGAATATAATGACTAAAAGTCAGCCTCAAAGGGAGGTACTTAGAAATGACAAAACAACCAGTTGTTACATCACGTGCCCCTGCTGCAATTGGTCCTTATTCACAAGCAATTCGAGCCGGCGAGTTTCTATTTATCTCCGGTCAATTAGGGGTCGACCCAGCTACGGGCAGATTTGTAGAGGGAGACACAGCAGCCCAGACAGACCGGGCTTTGCGAAATATTATGAACATTCTCGAGGATTCTGGAGCAACGCTTAACGACGTGGTAAAAACAACAATTTATCTAGCTGATTTGAATGATTTTGCAATCGTAAATGAAGTATATGGTAGATATTTTGATACCGAGCCCCCGGCACGAGCCACCGTTGAAGTCTCCAGATTGCCAAAAGATGCCAAAGTTGAAATCGAAGCGATTGCCTGGTTAGGTCAATAACAAGGAGGGTAATATGCCAGTAATTCGCACGTCTGAAAAGCCAATGGGTGAGGGAAACAGACCTGAGTGGTGCAAAGTTACAAGTGCCGGGATATTCGGCGTCCCTCGAGAAAATGGAAGATTTGATTGCCACTTTCATGACTGCGATGAATATTGGCTTATATTTCAGGGTAAGGCAAAAGTAATGTCCGAAGGGCATGAGTATTATGTCAAACCTGGAGATATTGTTTGCACTCGTGCCGGCGACGAACACGACGTTATAGAAGTTTACGAAGATTTGTGGGCATTTTGGTTTGAGGACGCCACTCCGAAAGGAGGGCGCATTGGCCACCTTCATAAGGATGAAGAAAAAAGCAAAGGCCACCCAGTGCCTGCCAAACCATTGCCAAGTGACTTTCCAACATAAAAAGCGAGAGGTTAAGGAAGAATGGTTTATCAATCTGAGATAAACATCAACACTCGTGAAAGCCACGAAATGCATGATATCACAAGCCAAATTGCAGCAATTGTCCGCGAATCAGGAGTAATCAAGGGCATCGTCAATGTTTTTAATATTGGGAGCACTGGAGCTGTCGGCACGATTGAGTTTGAACCAGGGCTTACCAAAGATTTGCCAGCAATTCTCAACAGGCTGATCCCGCCGAGCCGCGATTACGCCCATGAAAAAACCTGGCACGATGGAAACGGCCACTCGCATCTTCAAGCTACGATTCTCGGACCTTCGCTAACTGTACCAATTGCGGATGGAAAGCTGGTCCTCGGAGCTTGGCAACAGATATTCTTTCTCGAATGCGATATCAAGCCCCGTCGCCGCACAATTTTTGTGACGGTATATGGAGAATAGAGAACCAAATGTCAGTTTACAGACAAAACACTTCAAAGGGGAGCCAGCGGTGCGCATAGCGCTTCTTTTTGGTGTACTTTGTATTATGATGTCCTCACTTGCATCAGGGAACAACGATATCCAAAAGCCCAAAAAATTCATTGGAATGCTTCAAAATGGGAAGCCTTTCATTGCCACCATGTATTACGAACGATATTACAATTTTCCAGATGAATACTACCTAATGGACCGCGACCTAGAGGACATAAAGGCAAGGGGTTGGACAATCGCATTCACCGATTATACCCATCTGTCTTTGAGTGAGGTATGGGACCATTATTACGAAAAAGCAAAAAGCCTGGGTATTTATGTCATGCCAGATCAATGGAATGCTTGCTTCCACGCCGGCGGCCCATTTTTCTCGCGTGTCAAGCTCCCAATAACTGAAACAGGAGGCCCACCCACGGGATTCGCTATTGGCGCTCAGGTGCGGTTCTGCGACCAATCGTTCATTGATGCTATGGTCGAATACCAATCCCAAGTGCTTTCGCGATACATTAACCATCCCGCCTTTCCTCGAATCCTAGGACCGGATGGCAAACATCATCCAGTGATGCTAGTTATATATGAAACCGGCATGGCAGACTATGATGGCCATTGGATAGATTATTCACCAGATACTGCGGAGCAGTTTGTCGAATACCAAAAGAACCGCATTGGCAAAGTCCTCGTTTCCAAGCCACCCATGCCGTCTGAAACAAACAAACAAGAAGCCCTAGTGCTATGGAACGATTTCCGAGCAGAATATCTCTCGAACGGCTGGCGTGCAGTTGCTCGGGGATTAAAAGCAAAGTTTCCAGGACTTTATGCAATGGTCTGCTTTCGCCAACATGGCTTGCTAGAGGGAAGCAAAAGCGGCGTCAACCAAGGAGGCATCGGTAGAAGAGCAATCCGTCCAGAGCTTTGGAGGGACTTTGATATAGTATGCAGCGAACACGACGGCGACGATGGCATCGAATATCTACTTGCAGATGCAGACTTAATAAAATCAGCAGCTGCGGGACGAATTGGCGCTATTGAGTATTATCTCGACTCAGGATACAAAGCCTGGAGTGCACGTCCTGTCGAATTTCACCGCCCGTGGGGACAAGCGGAAATGCTGGGAATAGCATCGCTTCGCTGTCTGCTGCCCCTTCACTATGGATATAATGAACGAGATGATCGTGCAGGTATAGCCAGCATTGGCCGCAGAGAAAAGGATGCCCCACTCTGGCAAGAAAAGACGTGTGCTGAGGCAGCCGAAGCCAACGCAATATTCCAGGAAGTCGCCCCTTACATATACGCTGCTAAGCCAGCTCCTGCCAAAGCAGCTATTGTGATGCCTTATGAAGCATACGCACTCTCCAACGATGACGAACTCTCCCTCGACCGCTGGCTTGTAAAGTTACACAATCTCTTTATTAAGAACGATATTACGGTAGATTGGGTTTTCACAAGTGCAAGGGAAATTGGGCAATACCGTTTTCTTGTTGTTCCAAATGCTCCTTACTCAAAAGATTTTGAGAAAGCAATTAGTCAGGCAGAGAAAAAGGGAACAAAAGTCATCCGGGTGCAATTGAAAGACAACTCATGCCTGAGCAAACTTGAAAAGCAGATAGTATCAAGAATCAGCGAACTGCGAATTTCGCGACTACCTAGACATATGAATGTTGAAACAGGATTATTAATTGGTAATGGGTATGAAATTGATATAGCGGTCAATCATGGACATATTCCTGTTCACTATTCGGAAGTGAGCAATGCGCTCGTGTTTCCAAAAGAAAAGCGCAGGACAAATGTAATAGTACTTCGCCCCCACAGCGCGATATGGATAGTAAGGTCTGCACGCCATTGACAAACCTTATGGCGTATGTTACAGTTGACGCGCTACGATGCTTTTGGCAGGCGGCGTACTTTACGCCCAGAGTCAAACCAACCTGCATGTCTGTTGAAAGGAGTTCACAAGCAGATGCGAGTAACCGTCAAAGGGAAAAACATGGAAGTGACGGACGCCCTGCAGAGGTATGCGGAAAAAAAGATAGAAAAGCTTGGCAAATATTTCAGCGAAATTAAAGAAGCAATCGTCACACAAAGCGTGCAACGCAACTGGCACATCGTCGAGGTTATGCTCGAGGGTGATGGCATAGTTCTCCGAGGCGAAGAGCGCTCAGACAACATGTACGCATCAATAGACCAAGTTGTTGAAAAACTAGAGAAGCAAATCAAGCGATTCAAAGGCAAGCTTTACGACCGTGTGCATGAAGAACCCCCAAAGGAAATAATCAAGCCAGTTGCTGAAGAGGAAGAAGAGGAAGAAATCCTGGAAGAAGAGGAAGAAGAGGCGCCAGAGATTGTGCGAACGAAGAAGTTCGCGCTCAAACCAATGCTTCCCGAGGAAGCCGCGCTACAAATGGAGCTATTAAACCATGATTTCTTCGTGTTTCTCAACGCCGATACAAATGCAATCAACGTCTTGTATAAGCGAAAAGACGGACACTATGGTTTAATTGAACCTGAAGTTTGACATGTAAGAAATTAGGTAGAAGCTTAGCGATAAAGAGCTTTTTATTAAAGAAAACAAATTTACCGCTTCATCCCTATCATGCCTGACGTTGTCTGCCTTGGCGAAGCATTAATAGATTTCATTCCGCTTGAGAGCGGAGTGCCACTAATGGAAGTCACAGCCTTCAAAAAGGCACCCGGTGGCGCCCCCGCCAATGTAGCTGCAGGGCTTTCAAAGCTAGGCAATCCCAGTGCATTCGTAGGCAAAGTTGGCGATGACCCTTTTGGCCACTTCCTTGAAAAAACATTCCGAGAGAATGGCGTTGATACTAGCCGACTGATTTTTGATAAGACAGCGCTTACTGGCCTTGCTTTCGTTGCTCTAAGCGCAGAAGGCGTCCCAGAGTTCATGTTCTACCGCAACCCCAGCGCCGATATGCTGCTTAGACAAGATGAGCTTGACATGCAATTCATCAAATCCGCCAAGGCTTTCCATTTCGGCTCCATAACTCTCATATCCGAACCGTGCAAATCTGCAACCGAAGCAGCAATAAAATGCTCAGTTGAAAGCAACCTTTTAATCTCATACGACCCCAACCTAAGAAAACCCCTTTGGCCAAGTCTAGACCAAGCCAAGAAGCAAATGCTAGCGGCAATGATTTATCCACATGTAGTTAAAGTAAGCGAAGAAGAATTAGCATTTTTGACCAACAAGTCCGACGTATCCGAAGGGGCAAAAGAATTAATTAGCAGTTATCCGAACATTGCCCTCCTAGCGATTACCCTTGGCGCTGAAGGTTGCTATTTCAGAACCACGCGACTTGAAGGATATGAGGCTGCTTTAAAGGTCAAAGTAGTTGACACCACGGGCGCTGGTGACGGTTTCGTTGCTGGAATGCTATCTTGTCTCTTGGCGTTAACCACAAATCCAAACGAGATAGCTAGTCTTGAAAAAGATGAAATCCATAAAATATTTAAGTTTGCAAATGCTGTAGCCGGAATAACAACGACCAAACACGGAGCAATAACTGCGCTCCCCACTCGCGCTGAGGTCGAAGCAATCATTAAACAATATTGTTTATAAGAAGGTTGCCATAGACCTATATTTGATAGTCTAATTGCATCTGGCAGAACACTTTTGCAAAAGTAATTTCTTCATAACGAGAACAATACTTGCCAAAAATCGGATATATCCGCTAAACTATTTAGGAACTAATTATCCGCTTCCAACTCAGAGCAAACGAACTTAAGAAGCTCTGAGTAAAACTAAGCTATAAGGAGTTAAGGTAAATTATGATTGTCACAACAAAAGAACTTTTCCAACACGCATATGGCAAGTATGCCCTTGGCGCCTACAACATCAACAACGCTGAGCAGACGATGGGCCTTTTTAGGGGCAACATAAACTCCAAAGCCCCGTTCATTATTCAAATTTCGAAGGGCGCAAGGTCATACACCCACAAGCTCTTGCTTGAAGCCATGATTCGTGCAGCAAACGAAATCTTCCCTGAGGCAATTTTTGCAGTTCATCTTGATCACGGCGATGAAGAGACATGCTATGATTGCATAGAATCTGGCTTCTACTCTTCGGTAATGATTGATGCAAGCCACCTACCATTCGAAGATAATGTAGCTGTCACCAAGCGAGTTGTAGAAGCAGCCCACGCAAAGGGCATCAGCGTTGAGGCTGAGCTCGGCCAATTGGGTGGAGTAGAAGAAGACATCAGTGTTGACGAAGCGAAAGCCCATTTAACCGACCCGAAGCAAGCAGCCGAATTTATCGAGCGGACTGGCTGCGATAGCCTAGCATGCGCAATTGGCACAAGCCATGGAGCCTTTAAGTTCTCGGGCACCCAAAGGCTCCACTTCGAGGTCATCGAAGCAATACAGAAGCTAGTTCCCGGCTTCCCATTGGTTTTACATGGTTCATCCTCTGTACCTCAGGAAGAAGTAGAGCGAATCAACGCAGCTGGTGGAGCGTTAAAAGGAGCAAAAGGCGTAGACCCAAGCCAATATTTACCAGCAGCCAAGCTAGGCGTATGTAAGATTAACATTGACACTGACGGCCGACTGGTATGGACAAGGGTGCACCGGGAGTTCTTCCGCGACCATCCTGAGGTCTTCGACTTTCGCCCAATTGGCAAGATTTTCATGGAAGAGTACGCCAAATTCATAGCTAGCCGAAACGAGCTTCTGGGCTCTGCTGGCCAGCTGGAAGCCGTACGCGAAGCTTTGAAAAAGTAAACTCATGGCTCAGAGAGATTACGGGGAGAGGGAAATGGAACTCCTGGGCGAGGTTATTCGCTCAGGACAGCTTGGAGCGCTGAATGGGCCTTTTACCACGCGCTTTGAAGCCGAATTCGCCGCGATGATTGGCGCGAAGTTTGGCGTAGCAATGAACTGCGCCATGAGTGTGCTACACGCGTCGGTCATATGTGCAGATGCAGGAGCAGGAACCGAAGTAATCTGTGACCCTGTGTTTATATTTGGGGCGCTAGCTAGTCTTTATAACAACGCAATCCCCAAATTTGTTGACATAGACCCGGACAGACATACTCTCGATCCATCGAAGCTGGAAGAGGCAATCAACGAGCGAACAAGAGCTGTTATTGTGACACATGCCTGGGGCCTCCCAGCGGACATGGACCCAATCATGGAAATTGCGCGCCGGCATAATCTTCTTGTGATTGAAGACATTGCCCACGCTATTCTAGCAAAATACAAAGGCCGGTACACGGGAACACTTGGAGATATAGGCTCATTCAGCTTCCAAGCAAGCAAGCAGATGTCGCTTGGCGATGGCGGAATGGCAACAACAAACAATGAGGAGCTAGCCAAGAAGCTTGATCTCCACGCCGGCGCGCCAACGTTTTATTCGGTCGCATACGGCTTGCATTATAACTATCGAATGAATGAGCTGACATCTGCTGTTGGAATTGCGCAGTTAGAGAAACTCCCCAAACTCATAGAAGGTCTAAAGGCAAACGCAAAGTACTTCGACCAAGCTATCGCTGATTGCAAATGGCTTTCGCCACAATGCGCACCGAACGCCGAGTCCACATACCATTTCTGGGCAGCTAATTTTAGGGGCGAAGAGTATGGCCTCAGCCTGGAAGAATTCCGCAAGGCAATTGAGGAGTCAAAATGCGGAATAAATTTGGGTTATACAGGGATGCCAGCATATAAACATCCAGTAATAAAAGACCGCCTTGCCCATGCGTTTCACTGTGGTAGCGTGAAGGAAAAGGTCGAGTACCCAGATGGCCTCTGCCCAATTGCAGAAAAGGTTATACCACGAATGGTTTTAGCCTACACCCTAGTACCTGAGGACACTGCCAAAGCCTCGGCTGAAAAGTTACATACTGTAATCGAGAAACTACAAGGCTAAGCAATCACTCCTGCGCCAATGACTTGGAGAAAGGCAGAATGGACCTCCTAAAAGCCGCTTATGTTATTGACGAGGCACAATGGGAGAAAACAAACGGTGAAGGCAAAACCTACTGGTGGGCCTATATCGAAGAGATACTAGATCGCATAGGACTAACTGCCGAAAAAGTCCATGCTGCCGACCTTCCAACAAAACTCCATGACTTCAGCACACTTTTCATAGGCAACATTGATGCTAGCAGCCTAGCTTCTAATCTTGATGCGTGGGTTCGCAATGGCGGGACACTTTTTGCATGTGGAACCAGTGGGCTGGATGGCATATGCGGAAACAGATTCATTAGGCAAATTCCACAGTCGAACGACGAATTCTCAATAACTGGTGAACTTCACTTAACCAAAGGCATACATAAAGAAATTCGCTTTCCAATATATGTCGGAAAGCCCCTTCTTCTTGCTGGTGCAATTCGTCTAGTCAATGCTGAGAGCTCCACTGTGATTGCCACCACCCAAAATCACGCCGTCATAACAAGCCAAAAATACGGAGATGGTTGGGCTTTTTATTTTGGATTTGACCTTGCAAAAACGTTCTGGGTGATTCAACAAGGGAGACCGGTGGATTCGGATTACGACGGTGATGGATATCTTCGCACCGGAGATGCATTGGTTACTGGAGATTATGAACCAGAAATCCCATATACAGATGAACTGATGATTCTCCTTGAGCGTTTTGTAGGGTTATCAGGCATTCCTCTTATCCACCGTCTTCCGCCCGTTAACGATAAAATCCCCGATGTTTTGTTATTTTATGGTGGGGATGATGAAGGTAGTACCGGCGTTCAAATTCCAGCTGCCGAGTTTATGGCAAGTCGGAAACTTCCATATCATATCAATTGTATGCTCCTCGACGGAAAATACGGCTTGAATCCTGGCGAAATTCGTCGCCTCGACGAATTGGGCACCGAGCTTGCTCCTCACTTTGACTTCATTAATGGCTTCGCTCACCCAACTGGATTTTCTCGTGAGGACGTTCTAACACAAACAAAAGCCTTCATTAAGCATTTTAACAGACAGCCTTTTACATCAAACTGCCACTGGTGCCGATGGACAAGTTACCATGAACCAGCTCTTTGGTTAAGCGAAGCAGGCATACGAGGCGACAACTCATTCGTTCATAGGCGACTTGATGTACTCAACCCAACAAACACTATTGGCTTTGCGTTCGGCACGGCGTTTCCTTTCAATATATATGCCAATCATGCCTATGGCAACCGACGAACTGGTGTAGTTGAGCTCCCAATTACTGCCTATGAAGTTGGATACACCGCTGGCGGCACCGACTTTCCAACGCTTGAACGAGCACTAAAACTTGCCATCCACTATGGCTCTACAATGAACTTCTTTTATCATCCCGTATATATTTCCCAGCAAAAAACTTGTCGCAATGCAATCGACAGGCTGCTCTCATTGATTAAAGAATGGGGAATCACGCCGGTGCATTCTACACCCGATGCACTTGCGAAATGGTGGATAGACCGCAACGACAGCCAGATCAAAGACATCAGGAAAACAGACGGCAAGGAAACATTTACCATTCAAACGCCTTCCGAGTTGGGATGTATTGTAAAACTAAGATATTTCGGAGCTCCACCTAGTATCTCTCTTCCTTATCGCACTATCAAGCTGGATAAACAATCTAGCTGGCTAATGATTGCTGTCCCCCCAGGCGAAACAAGGGTTGAAATTAAATTTGAATAATAACTTCGATTAGGAGTAGTTTATGCAAGTCATTCTAGAAAAAGAACCCTTTGAAAACAACAGCGCACACTGGATGAGGCGTGGCGATTGGCCCGCCAAGTGGATAAGCCACCCAGCAGTACGAGGCACAGAACCATCCGTCACCGCTTTTCGCAAAGAGTTCAATTTAACAAAAAGGACAAAACTTCGCATTCATGTGAGCGCCGACGAAAGATATGAGCTATTCCTTGATGGCAGGCATATTGGGCGTGGACCACAGCGCGGTGACCGCGAAAATTGGTTCTATGAAACCTATGATCTTGATATCCCAGCTGGCAAACACATGGTTGTTGCCAAAACGTGGTGGCTTGGTCCAAATGGACCTTCCCCATATGCCCAGCACACAGTTCGGCCTGGTTTTCTGCTCGCCGCTGAAGGTGTGGATGAGAAACTTATAAACACAGGCTTAGCACGTTGGGAATGCAAAAGGCTTGGTGGACACAAGTTTATTAATCCCGGCATGGCATGGGGCACTGGTGCAAAGTTAAATATCGTCGGCTCAGACTTCCCATGGGGCTTTGAAAAGGGTGAAGGAGATGACTGGACCCAAGCTGAGGTCGTTGGCGAAGCAGCGAACGCCTCAACGGCAAATGAATTTCCACCCATTTGGATGCTTCGACCTGCTATGCTTCCAGCAATGCTCGAAGAGTATATAACGGTGGGAGTTGTGCGCCATATCGAAGCAGTTGCCACTGAAGATACGCGCCCAATTCAAGTGAAGGCGGATAAACACCTTGTGCATGAAGCAGAAGGATGGAATCGGCTTCTAGAAGGAAAAATGACGCTCACAATTGCCCCAAATAGTATGCGGCGCATAATTATTGACCTTGGCAATTACTACTGCGCATACCCTGTCTTGGTCACCACAGGCGGCAAAGGTTCAAAAGTTCGAATCCTATGGGCAGAAGCACTTTATGAAAAGCCCGAAGGCGGACCAAAAGGGAACCGAGATGTCGTGGAAAACAAGTATTTCATCGGCGTCGGCGACATATTCGAACCAGACGGCGGCTCGAAACGCGAGTTTTCAACGCTTTGGTGGGAAGCCGGCAGATATCTCGAAGTGCTTGTTTCCACAGCAGATGAACCATTGACTATCGAGAAATTAGGCATCCGCGAAACCCATTACCCCTATGAAATGCAAATGGAGTTTGCATCTGCCGACCCACGCCTAGAAGAAGTTGTCCCCATTGCCCGACGAGCACTCGAAATGTGCTCACATGAAACATATATGGATTGCCCCTACTATGAACAACTTCAGTATGTTGGCGATGTCCGTCTTCAAGTCCTAGCCACATACACATTTACACGGGATGACCGCCTTCCAAGAAAGGCAATTTTGCAATTTGATCAATCACGAAAAATTTCAGGAATTACTCAATCCCGTTATCCAAGCCGCATAATGCAAATTATACCGCCATTCTCTCTGTGGTGGATTGGCATGGTCCATGACTATGCCATGTGGCGGGATGACATTGAATTTGTCCGCGACCGCATGCCAGGTGTCCGTGCGGTGCTCGATGCTTTTAGACGCTGGGTAAACAATGACAACCTTTTGGAGGCACCGAATGGATGGAACTTCATGGACTGGGTGCCTAGCTGGGGAAATGGAATACCTCCCGATGGCGACAAAGGCGTGAGCGGCGTTATAAATTGGCAATTCATTCTCATTCTCGGCCTTGCGGCAGAACTCGAAGAAATGCTTGGTGAAACAGAGCTTGCCAAGCGAAATCAAAAACTTGCATATCAGGTTAGGAAATCTGCCGAAGAGGCATTCTGGCACCAAGACCGAGGAATTTTTGCAGATAATTTGGCAAAAACTCGGTTTAGTGAGCACACCCAATGCTTGGCTCTTCTATCGGGAAATATTGACGAATCAAAACGCAATAGTGTTATCCATGGGCTACTTCACGACCCCGATCTCGAGCGCACAACGATATACTTCACTCATTATTTGTTCGAGACTTACCGTCTTATTCGCCGCATGGACCGATTTTTTGAACGCATGAGCCTATGGTTCGACTTAAAACGTCTAGGTTTTAAAACAACTTTTGAGCATCCTGAGCCAAGCCGTTCTGACTGCCACGCCTGGGGTGCTCACCCAATATATCATTATTTCGCTTCGGTGCTTGGAATTCGTCCTGCGGAATCAGGCTTTAGGAAAGTAAGGATTGAGCCACAAATTTGGCCACTTACCTGGGCAAAGGGCAAATTACCTCATCCAAAGGGCTTTATTTCGGTTGACCTCACAATAAAAGACAACAAACTTTATGGCTCAATTGAATTGCCAGAGGACACATTTGGAACGCTTACATATAGCGGCATGACTTTGGATCTCAAACCTGGGAAGCAGGAGATTTAGTGCCGCTTAAAATCATTCTTCCGAATGCAATGGTAATACTCTTTGCCAACAAACCTTGACCACCTGCGCCGATTCTGCTAGACTCTGCCGAGTAAACAGCCATAAGGGAGTTATGATGTCCATAGAAAATTGGATACGTTTGGCAAAAATAGAAAATCCAAAGAAAGCTCTTGCCCTTGTAGAACATTTCGGCGGTCCCGATGAATTGTTCCACGCTAGTGCTAAAGAACTCATGCATGTTGGCGATATTCACCCTAGGACTGTCGAGCGCATACAACAAGTAGCTGTGGAACCGGTAGACAAAGAACTTGCCAGCCTAGAAAAGGTTGGCGGCAAGATTATCACCTATTGGGATGAAAACTACCCAGCGAACCTCAGGCAAATATTCGATCCGCCGCCCGTTCTATTTGTTCTTGGCGAATTACGTGAGGAAGACAGGTTTGCAATAGCGGTCGTCGGAACCCGCCGCCCCACAGAATATGGCCATTCGATGGCAACAAAACTCAGCCGCGACCTCGCACGCAGGGGATTAACGGTTGTAAGTGGCTTAGCGCGAGGGATAGACACAATTGCACACACTGCAGCAATCCAAGCTGGCAGAACAATTGCTGTTCTTGGAAGTGGAATTGACGTGCCCTACCCTTACGAAAACCGAGGTCTAATGAAGAAAATTAGCGAAAACGGAGCCATAATCTCGGAATTTGCACCCGGCACCCAACCAGAGTCTTGGCGGTTCCCTGTACGCAACCGCCTTGTTAGTGGTCTAGCGCTTGGAGTAGTAGTTATTGAAAGCGGCGTTGAGGGAGGCGCTATGATTACCGCAACGCTTGCGGCTGACCAGGGTCGTGATGTCTGGGCTGTACCTGGACCTACAGACAGCGCCACAAGCCAAGGAACCCATAAACTTATCAAAGAAGGAGCAAAGCTCATCGAGCATGCTGAAGACGTTTTAGAAGACCTTGGAATTGAAGCCGAAAGCACAGGGCGAGACCGGCAAGGCATACCTAGCAACCTAACAACCGAACAGAAGGCTATTCTCCAAGTTCTCAATCTTCATCCAAAACATGTTGATGAGATTATCGGAGAATGTAAGCTAACGGCAGCTACTGCTAATAGCGCCCTTACTATTCTGGAAATGCTTGGCCTTATTCGTCGAGTGCCAGGAAACGCATATGTTAGAGCGGTCTAATTTCGATTACTGAGCCAACGCTCATCGTTGCACAACAATCATATTTATGATTAAATGTTTTGCTTTAAGCAATGCGAGGTCGAAACCGAATATCTATATAGGAATTGACACAACAGATTAGCGACATTATAATTCTTTTCTCGTAAGTAGCAGGGAATAATATTTGGAACTTTCGGGAGCGAAATCTGGTCTTAAGTTACTGACCACCGCTCCCGATAATCGTGTCAGCAAAGTAATATCACTGGGGGTGGGAATAAGCAAACGCGCAAACTAAAATCCAGCGTTTGCAACTCAATTAACCGCCTCGTTTGATAACAAAAAATTTTGGCTATAATTAAGTGCCAACATAGGGAAGTATTATCGCTTGGTTAGACCAATTAGAAATTTTTCGCCTAATTGGCAGGTTTTAAAATAAGATGTCAAAAGCACTTATCATTGTTGAATCACCAGCAAAAACTAAAACTTTAAAGAACTTCCTTGAGGATGAGTTTAACGTCGAAGCTTCGATGGGCCACGTCCGCGACCTTCCTGAGAAGGAACTCGGAGTAGACATCGAGCATGGGTTCAAACCCAAGTACGTTATAATTCCGGAACGGAAGAAAGTTCTTGCTCATCTAAAGGAGCAAGCAAAAAGAGCGGGGCAAGTTTATCTAGCCACTGACCCTGACCGTGAGGGCGAGGCAATCGCATGGCACCTTGTTCAGGTCCTTGACCTTAAAAATGCCAAGCGCATTGCCTTCAACGAAATCACTCGCAACGCCGTCCGTGATGCACTAGCTCATCCTCAGGAGGTAAACGAGCGCCTTGTAGATGCCCAGCAAGCACGCAGAGTTCTAGATAGGCTTGTTGGATATAAGCTAAGTCCACTCCTTTGGCACAAGGTAAAGAGACACCTAAGCGCCGGCCGAGTACAATCAGTCGCTGTGCGCCTCATATGTGACCGAGAGCGCGAAATTCAGGCATTCGTCCCAGAGGAATACTGGTCTCTAACTGCATTACTCACAAAGCTTAACGATGAAAAGCAATTTTCAGCAAAGCTTGTCGAAAAAAATGGCGAGAAGATCAAACTAAAGAATGAATCTGAGGCAAAACAGGTCCTCAGTGACCTTGAAGGCGCAAAATACATAGTTGTTAGCGTCAAGGAACGTGAGCAGAAACGGAATCCTTCACCGCCGTTTATCACAAGCACACTCCAACAAGATGCATCGCGTAAGCTTGGTTTTTCTAGCAAAAAGACAATGCTTATAGCCCAAGAACTCTACGAAGGTATAGAGCTTGGGCCGGAAGGCTCCGTCGGCTTAATTACATACATGCGAACAGACTCCACCCGAGTTGCATCTGAGGCAATAGCCCAGGCACGTAGTTTTATAGAGTCGGAGTTTGGCAAGGAGTATCTGCCTGCAGACGCAAGACAATACAAATCAAAGAAAACGGCCCAAGACGCACATGAGGCTATACGCCCTACCCTTGTCTCACGACGGCCCGAAGATGTAAAAAAGTATTTGACCGCAGACCAATTTCGCCTTTATCAACTTATCTGGCAGCGTTTCTTGGCAAGCCAAATGGAATCTGCCGTGCTAAAAATCACTACTGTCGATATTTCGGCAAAGGACTATTTGTTTAGAGCAAACGGCTCAACAGTAAAATTCCCAGGTTTCACCATACTTTATACCGAAGGCAAGGACAACGGAAAAGATGAGGAAGAAGACCAAATTCTGCCAAGACTAGCGAAAGACGAAACCTTGCGCCTAGTCAAGATGATTCCAAAACAACATTTCACCGAGCCGCCGCCGAGGTACACTGAAGCAACGCTCGTAAAAGCGCTTGAGGAAAAAGGAATTGGCCGCCCAAGCACATATGCGACAATCATTTCGACAATTCAGGAAAGGAAATATGTTCTACTAGAGGACAGGAAGTTTGTGCCGACTGAGTTAGGATTCGTCGTAAATGACCTTTTAGTAAAACACTTCCCAGATATCATTGACGTGGAGTTTACCGCTGGTGTCGAATCGAAACTTGATGAAATCGAAGAGGGCGAGCTCAACTGGGTCGACGTACTAAATGAGTTCTGGAACCCGTTCAAAAGCGCATTGGAAAACGCAGAAAAAAACATGGAAAAAGTGAAGATTTTCCCAAAGGAAACAAATGAAAAATGTCCGAATTGCGGACTTCCGCTATTTATTTGGGAAAGCAAATTTGGACGATTGTTCTTGGGATGCTCAGGCTACCCTACATGCAAAACAGTCGTTTCTAAAGGAATCGGCGAACCATGCCCAGTTCCAGGATGTGGTGGAACAATTGTTGAAGCCAGCGCTGGAAGTGGAAAATACAGATGCAGTAATTATCCAAAGTGCACATACACTTCCCACGCAGAGAACAACACGAACGGCAATGGTGGTGAGGAAGTCACAGACCAAAATTGTCCGCAGTGTGGAAAACCGCTTGTAAAGCGCACAAGCAAGTATGGAAAGTTCCTTGGCTGTTCTGGATATCCAAAATGCAAATACATTGAAAACATTCCACAACCTGTTGGAGTCGCATGCCCAGTCGAAGGATGCACAGGCGAAATCGTAGAGAAACAAACTCGAAGGGGAAAAACATTTTATGGCTGCAATCGGTATCCCGAATGCACTTTTGTATCATGGGATAAGCCGATTGGTCGCAAATGCCCAAAGTGTGGTTCGATGTTGGTTGAAAAACAATGGAACGGTAATCCTCGAAGCATTGAATGTATAGCAGAAGAATGTGATTATAAGGAATCCGTAACGGAAGAACCTAAAGAAGAGGTAATTGTCTCTCAAGTTTAAAAGCTCCTGCTGATGACAAACAAGCCGGTTTGGGGTAGAATGCTTTTGAAGCATGCCCAAGCCGGCTATTTATTTTTGGAATTATTTTAAAATCGGAGGAAAATATGGCAATACGAATTGCGTTTATAGGATTCCGCCATTCTCATATTTTTGACCTTTACTCGCGCGCCAATGCGTCCGCCGACTTCGAAGTAGTTGCGGCATGCGAGGAAGACGACGAAACGAGAAAACAACTCAACGAAAGCATGAGGGCGCGGATTACCCATGATAACCTCGACAAAATGCTTGACGAAGTTGAATGTGATGCAGTAGCAGTCGGCGACTATTACGGAAAACGGGGGAGCATAATCATCAGAGCACTTGAAAGTGGTAAACATGTTATTTCCGACAAGCCAATCTGCACAAGCTTTGATGAGCTCGACAAAATCAACATGCTCTCCATCGAAAAGCAACTCAAAGTAGGTTGCATGCTCGACTTGCGTGATAAAGGGCAATTCATCCGCGCTCACGAACTTATCCATACGGGCGCAATTGGCGAAGTTCATGGCGTTATTGTTTATGGCCAGCATCCGCTACTGTTCGGCACACGACCAGCCTGGTACTTTGAAGAGGGAAAACACGGCGGGACTATCAACGACATTGGAATACACGCCTTTGACCTGATTCCCTGGGCAACCGGGCTCGAGTGGTCACAAATTGTTGCCGCCAGAAGTTGGAACGCCTTCGCAACTCAGACGCCACATTTCCGCGATGCCGGACAGTTTATGCTCAAGTTGTCCAATGACGGAGGAGTAATCGGCGATGTTTCATATTTCATGCCGAATTCGCTAGGCTACACACTCGACTTTTATTGGCGAATGACTTTCTTTGGGCGCGAAGGCATAATTGAAACATCCAGCGCTGCTAAATCAATAATGCTTGCGAAAGATGGGAATAAAGAACCCGAGATGCTCCCACCTGCAAAAGACAACCCAGGTGGATATCTTAGGTCCTTCGCAGAAGAGGTCTTACATGGAAAAACTGAAGGGCTTTCAACAGAGGATGTGCTCCGGGCTAGCTATGTAGCACTTTTGACACAGCGCGCAGGCGACGAAGGGTTATTTGGCATAGAGATATGATTTAATCTGAAAAGCACTGAGGCCTTTATCAAATTTCTAAGAATTATCAAGCATATGCCTAATAATGGTGAATTGACAATAATCGGAGGGGGACTAGCAGGAGCAGAAGCCGCTTGGCAGGCAGCACAACGCGGCATAAAAGTTTGTCTATATGAAATGCGCCCCAAAAAGCAAACACCCGCGCATAAGACCGGTCTCCTTGCCGAGCTTGTATGTAGTAACTCCCTTAAATCAAACCTCCTCACAACAGCCTCTGGGCTCCTGAAGGAGGAGATGCGCATCCTAAATTCAGTTGTCATTGCCTGCGCGGACGATAATCGCGTTCCAGCTGGGGAAGCTCTAGCAGTTGACCGTGAGAAGTTTGCCGAGTGTGTTACCGAGCGCGTGTTATCTTTATCAAATGTTACTTTAATTCGAAAAGAGATTACCAAAATTCCCCGAGAAGGCACAATAATCATTGCTTCAGGACCTCTGACATCTGATGCCCTAGCTCGGGAAATCAGTAAGCTCACTGGGCGAGAGCACCTCTATTTTTATGACGCAGTCGCCCCCACTGTCACCGCAGATTCCATTAACTATGACAAAGCTTTCCGCGCTTCGCGATACGGCAAAGGAGAAGCAGCTTATCTTAATTGTCCGATGACTGAAGAAGAATACAATGCCTTTTGGGAAGCTTTGGTATCCGCTGAGCGGGTACCCCTTGCTGAATTTGAACCCTTGAAGCTTTTTGAAGGCTGTATGCCTATTGAGGAACTGGCATCAAGGGGAAAACAAACGCTCCTCTTTGGACCGTTGAAACCAGTAGGTCTAATAGACCCCAGAACAGGCAAGCGCCCCTTTGCTGTTGTTCAACTTCGGCAAGAGAACATAGAAGGCACACTTTATGGCCTTGTGGGCTTCCAGACCCGGCTAAAGTGGGGAGCGCAAGAACGGGTTTTCCGCATGATTCCGTGCCTTGAACATGCAGAATTTGTTCGGTTTGGCGTAATGCACCGAAATACTTATATAGACTCGCCACGCCTCTTGCAACCCACCATGAAGTTCGATCCCCAAAAAACTACCCACCAGCCTCAGGCAAAGAATACTCAATCTGCGTTAAACGTGTTTTTTGCCGGGCAAATTACAGGCGTCGAAGGCTATGTGGAATCGGCAGCAATGGGGTTGGTTGCTGGTATTAATGCATCGCGACTCCTAAAAGGCGAGGAACTTCTTACCTTTCCCCGCGAGAGCATGATTGGCTCACTAGCAAACTATATCTCTTCACCCGCGATAACTAATTTTCAGCCAATGAACGCAAACTTTGGCATTCTTCCAAAACCGGAGCCGCCAATTCGAAACAAGCGAGAGCGTCAACGCCGCCAAGTCGAGGTTGCAATTGAGTCAATTCGAAAGATGGCCCTTGTGCTGCAACAACATGTTTGTTAGAATCGAATTATCAACGCTATTCCTTTTCGCATAAAGGACAGTTAATTTTAATTAGCCTTGACTTCCATTTTGTTGGTGGCAAATAATGCTTTCGCCTGATTTGCGACGCAAGCTATCGAAATTTAATCTAGAGCGCAATGAAACAGAAAACCTGGAATACCACATCACTCCTTTAGCAACGACACTTGAAAGCGTCATCCCTGGCCGCGTTCATGTACATGAGTATGGCGAATTGTACATAGTCGAACGCTCGGCTAGTGATTTCGGCATCCTGCCCCAAGAGGAGCTTATTAGTAGACTGACCGTACTCACTACTTTAGGCTATACACCTGAGGAGGCACTGTTCCTGGACATCGAAACCTGCGGCATAGCTAGTCGTCCTCTTTTTTTAATAGGAATTATGCGAGTGTGTGACGGCGAATTGAAAATAGAACAGTTCTTCGCAAGAAACTATGCCGAAGAAAAAAGCATCCTCGCCCATGCCGCCGACACTATCGCTAAACATAAAATGCTAGCAACGTTTAACGGCAAAGCCTATGATATTCCATATATACGCGACCGCATGCTATACCACAAGCTAGAGGCAAAGTTTGACGTCGAGCACCTCGACCTCCTGCATCATGCGCGGCGAAAGTGGCGTCGAATACTTCCAAACTGCCAACTTAAGACCTTGGAAGAGAATATTTGCGGTCGTAGGAGATTTGGTGATATTCCCAGCGAAATCATCCCTGAGCTTTACCATGCATTTGTGCGCACCGGAAATGCCGAGCCCATCGAGATCATCTTTCGCCACAATGCCCTCGATTTGATAGCGATGGCAGAACTCCTGCCCCATATCGGGTTATAAGGCTGGAAAGTTATTTACAACCCCCTAGCGACTCAAAATTATCAAAACAACCCTGTTATTTTACCTATCAGAGCTTTATCCCAGCTTATTTGGCATTCTTCTTGCATTATCCCCCATTGAACCCCGTAAGGGGTAAGGTGGGACTTGCAAAACCATCCAATCGATGGCAAGAGCAAAAAAATTAAAATCCAAAGTTCGATTGGCATGATAATTGCAGGTACCTCTATTGGAGTGAAGAGCAAAGCACGCCACTGATGAAAGAGAGAGAAATCTCTAAAGCAGGTTAATAGCTCTCACTCTCAAAGAACGGGATTTAAAATCCGCGGAAGATGTGATTGGAGCTGAATGGCGGCCAGCTGCAATCAACAAAGCCGCGAAATTTTCTGAAAGGAGTAAAGAAAAATGAAGAAGGTTCTGATTCTCTCTGTGGCTGTCCTGATGGTGTTCGCTATATCCGTAACCGCACAGGCAGCCGAAAACAACTGGCGGTTTAAAATCACCGCCGACTTCGGCACAGGTGAATACATGAGCTCCACTCAATTGGGTATGTACCCGACGTCTTTGGACGGCTATGACAGCCAGGATGGCGCGGCTCAGTTCCTCCCTGACCCGTATGGCATGACGTATGCGGCTTGGCTTACCACCATAATCCCAGGCAGAACTGAGGCAATGATGAAGGATATCAAGGCTCCGTTTGCTACCAATGATTTGTCGCTTACCAAGACTTGGGATGTTCGAGTGTTTGGATTGAGAGATGCTCCTGCTCAGTTCAATACTATTAGATTGCGCTTCTATCCATTGGGTTCGGCTGTCGCGCCACCTAGCACATTCAATGGAAAGCAGTATGGCACAGACTGGATTTACTACATCAAGATGATAAATAACCGCGGTGTAGCGGGTGCGCCAGCAAACGGCACAGAGTGGCAGATTCCAATTCCAACCACTCCGGCAATAACAACTGTTGAGTTCTTCACGCTTACTCTACCTATAATAAGACTAACCGCTAGCACGCCGGCAAATGCGGAATCAGAGGGCTATGTAATGGAATATGGAATTAAGCCCTTGCAACCAATACCCGAGCCTAGCAGCCTACTGGCGTTGGCTACCGGATTGAGCGGACTCGCTGGATTCGTGATTCGGAGAAGGATGTCGTAAAGACACTAGATAAATGACTCGTTACTGGTGTGCGATTTAGCCGCCAGATTAGTAAAGATACTAATCAAAAAGCACACCAAATCGAGGGCCATCCCAAGAAACAATAAGGATGGCCCTCTTACATTATAAAGAGAGCATCCAGCTAACTTGGCTTGCAAGGCCATCATGAAGCGAAACTTTAGGGCTATAACCTAAACTCTTCCTTGCCGCAGAGATATCCGACAGCGTATGCCGCATATCCCCCAATTGGTCTTCAACATGCCGAACATTCAAGCTGCGCCCAACAAGTTCGCCGATAGCTTCAACGACTTTATTTAGGTCAACATGCGACCCACCACCAATGTTGAAAACCTCACCCTCAACCTCTTTCGCCTGGGCCGCCAAAAGGTTGGCATCGCATACATCGCTTACATAAGTAAAATCGCGAGTCTGCTTGCCGTTGCCGTAGATAATCAATTCTTCGCCCTTGATTGCTGCCCTTATGAAGCGGTGGAAAGCCATATCAGGACGCTGGCGCGGTCCATATACAGTGAAATAGCGGAGGGAGACCACGGGAAGACCGTAATTTACAAAATAAAGGTGGCAAAGGTTCTCTGCAGCAAGTTTTGTGACTCCATAGGGCGATACAGGCTGTGGCTTAGCCGATTCCCTGAGTGGAAGTTCGGGCGAGTTGCCGTATACCGAAGATGAGGAAGCATAAACCAAGCGTCGAATATTCGTGCCGACCGCTGATTCCAGCAACCTTTGCGTAGCAAGAATGTTGTTGCGCACATATATGTCAAAGTTCGCACCCCAACTCATGCGCACACCCGGCTGGGCGGCTTCGTGGAAGACCCAATCAACCTCCGATAAAAGGGGCTTTAAATCAAGGGCAAGCAAGTCGCCCTCAATGAATCGAAACCTTGGGTGGCTAAGAACAATGCTGAGGTTTAAAAGCTTGATGTCTTTTGAATAATAATCGGTGAAACTATCTATTCCGACAACGTTGCATCCAAGTGAGAGAAGCTTCTCTGAAAGCGTTGAGCCTATGAATCCTGCGCAACCCGTTACGAGGCAGTTCATCTCGTTTGTTTAACTCCTCCGTTGTACCCTTTATTGAGAAACATAACAAAACTGGGGGCAGCGCGTCGTTTTCTCGCGCACACCGCCCCCTAAAACTTGCTGTGCGTAACTAGTTTTACTTTCCAATCCTGTACATCGTCGTGCCGCAGGTAGGGCAAGTACCCTTGGTCGCCGGCTTCTTATTCTTCATAGTCGTTGCAACTGGGTTCTTCATTTCTTTCTTTGCTTTGCACTTGACGCAGTATGCCTCCATTTATCTCACCTCCTCTGCCTTTGGCCTCGGCGCTTGAATTTGACTGCTTTCTACTTCTCAGAATTCGCTCTCCCCTTGCGTGAGAGCTCCTCAAGCGCAGAAAAACTTGCAATTCCAGCTTATATATTCTACTACTTAGCGAAAAAATCCTTCAAACACAAGCAATTTTTCATGCTTTAGCAAGTTTCTGCAAAGCCTCAAGCTGCTTTGGGGTACCAAGGACAACAAGGACATCGCCCTCTCTGATTTCGACATCTGGAGACGGACTTGGGGTTAAAGCACCTTCTTTAGTTTTCAGTGCTATTACGTTTGCACCGGATTTCTCGCGGATGCCCGACTCGCGCAAAGTCTTGCCAACAAACTCAGAATCAGCCGAAACAGTAACTTCGCTTATCTCAAGCTCGTATTCCTCGCTATATAAAGCGTTTTCCAGAAAATCCACTACCGTTGGCCGAAGAGCGGCCCAAGCCATTCTCTTTCCTCCTAGGATATAGGGTGACATAACCCTATCCGCGCCAGCCCTTCGAAGCTTTGGCTCATCTTCGACCTTAATAGACCTAGCAACGGTGTATAGGTTAGGATTCAATCCCTTTGCCGTCAAGACTATGAAGGTATTGTCGGCATCGGTAGGAGCGACTGAAATGAGTCCTCTAGCCCGTTCAACTCCCGCGGCGAGAAGCACCTTTTCATCGGTGGCGTCGCCTTCTACGAAAAGCGCTCTCTCAGCAACGAGCTTGGGTAACTGCTCTGGGTTATTTTCAACAACCACAAATGGTATATTTCGCCGTCGAAACTCAGACGCAATGGCTTGACCCATCCGCCCATATCCACAAACTATATAGTGATCCTTTACGGAGTTAATCGATTTTTGCATCCTTCTCCTCCAGAAAAGATGTTGCATTCTTTCAGTTGCAGCAAACTCTATTGCATTGCTTATCGTCCAAAACACTACTGTGAAAAGAGTTGAAACGCCGGCAAGAATTAAGACAATGGTAAAAATTTTCCCATCTTGCGAGAGGGGATGCACTTCACGATAACCAACGGTTGTAATGGTTATCACGGTCATGTAAAGAGCATCCAACAGCGGCATGTTCTCTATATACGAGTAGCCAAACGTACCCAGAGCAATAAGGGCAAACACGACCAAAACAGCGAACTTAAGCTGTCTAATTGGGTCCATAGGATATTTCCAAAAACATAATTGCACTAATATGTATTTTGGATTAATTACACGGCGAGCGTACTAACTCCTGCTTTTTCAGCTGCAAACCTGTGAGCCACCCGAATGGGTTCTGGAAGCCTATGCCTAGGCGCACAATCCAAAACAATCTTTACTGCAGAATCAAAGCTAATCTTATGTCCTGGTGAAACGAATACCGGCTTTACGCTGGTGCGCGTGCGGACAACGTTTCCAATCCGTCTGCCATCCAAATCAAACAAGGGCGTGCTGGAACCTCGCTCAGGTCCTGGTTCCTCATACACCCCATAAAGGTGAGACTTCGCGCAACCAATGGTTGGTATGTCAAGCAAAACACCAAGATGAGAAGCTATTCCGAACCCCCGTGGATGAGCGATTCCATGACCATCCACTATAACCACATCGGGAATGTGCTCAATTGCTAAAAACGCCTGAAGAATTACCGGACTTTCTCGAAAGGAGAGAAAACCAGGAACATAAGGAAACTGCAGTATGCGAGTAGCCTGACGGACTTCAACCAAGTTTAAATCTGGAAAAGAAAGGACAACCACAGCAGCATGGCCCTGGTGGCTCGCCTTTGAAATACTCATATCCACACCAGCAATTAAGTTTAGGTCGCGAAACCCATCCTCCAACGACACTCGGCTTTTGAGGGTGCGCTGAATTTCAGCTGCTTCTGCAACCGAAACTTCCCATTTGTGAAGTTCAATGAACTTCATACTCCTCCTTAACAAGCGGCTCGCTGGCGATGGTATCCAAATCTAAACCATCAATTTCGCCTCTCAGCAGATGGTAATAACCTGCACATGCAATCATAGCAGCGTTGTCGGTGCACAATCTAGGAGGAGGATACGTTAGCCCAATTCCCCGTTTTGCTGCCTCTTCGCGCATCCTCCTCTGAAGACCAGAGTTCGCCGCTACTCCGCCTGCGAGCGCTATATGCCGGACGCCAGTAAGTTCAGCGGCTTTCATTGTGTTCTCAACAAGCATGTCTACTACTGCCGCTTGAAAGCTAGCAGCTATATCTTCTATCCGAAAATCTGAGCCATGTTCCCTAAAGAACCGAATGACCGCGGTCTTCAAGCCGCTAAAGCTGAAATCAAGCGTTCCCTCAAGCTTGGCACGCGGGAAGTGAATAGCCTCCGGATTGCCTTCTTTTGCCAATCTATCAATGACTGGACCGCCTGGATACCCCAAACCTAGAACCCGAGCTGACTTATCGAATGCTTCTCCAGCGGCGTCATCCCGTGTTCGCCCCAGCATTTTGTAGTCTCCGTGCCCCTTGACCAGCACTAAATCAGAATGTCCGCCAGACACTACTAGGCACACGAACGGAAACTCTAACTCGGGATTGACCAGGAAATTTGCATAAATATGTCCTTCGAGATGGTGAACGCCCATCAGTGGAATTTCCATAGCGGCGGAAACAGCCTTTGCGGCAGATACGCCAATTAGAAGCGCCCCAAGAAGTCCTGGGCGGTTTGTTACAGCGACCGCGTTTAAATCTGAGAAGCAGACATGTGCAGTATCAAGCGCTTCTTTTATTACTGGATTTAATAGCTCGAGGTGCTTGCGAGAGGCAATCTCTGGCACTACTCCACCAAACTTTGCATGCAGGTCGACCTGAGAAGCTATTATGTCGGAGAGTATCTCCCGTCCATCGCGAACAACAGATGCCGCTGTTTCGTCACAGCTAGTCTCAATACCAAGTATTACCATTCGGCTTCTCTTAGTTTCTCCCTGTTGATGCGCAGATTGCGAAGAAAATTTTCATCCCACAAATCATCAATCCACATAACTAGTGCGTTTTCATTATTGTCGGTGTAGTAACCTCGGCGAATCGCTGCAACGTAGAAACCATACTTGCGATAAAGATTCTGGGCTATTAAATTGTGCTCGCGAACTTCCAATGTTGCCCGCCTAGCGCCACGGTGTATCGCCTCATCGAGTAAATTTACCAGCATGCGCTCGCCTATCTTCATGCCTCTAAAATCAGGATCAACACCTATAGTAGTTATGTGAGCCTCCTCCATCACCAACCACATTCCCGCATATCCCACTATCTTACTGTTGTGTCTAGCTACAATGTAGTAGGCGTTGGGGTTGTGAACTTCGGTTGAATAGGCGCTGACAGACCAAGGCGTAGGAAAGCATTTAGTATCTAGCTCTGCTACTGCCTCTATGTCTTCGGGCTTCATCTGCTCAATTGTAATTTGGATTTGCTTATCGGCGGATTTCTTCGCAATCATAGTGTTATCTCCACGGCAGTCTAACATAAATATTTTTGGAGTGTCAAACATAATCCGAAGAAAACATACCCCCTGAACCCAAATGTAAAAACTAGCGCGTGCCCTCAAACCGATTACTTTCACCAATCCAGGCTCAAAAAACTCTCTAATTATAGAGAATATTGAAGGAAAAAGTCTTACCTGCAACGAAACTTGAAAGAAATCCAATTTGAGAGAGGTGATAAACTTGTTTTACTATTCGCTTTTCGCTGGGATTATCCTTGCGTCTCTGATGTCGCTTTCCTTCTCTGAAAGCTCATTTGCTGCAGTAATCCCATCTGAGCCAAAATACGTGCAATCGCTCGATGGTATATGGCGCTTCAAACTCGAACAAGGTGCGGTTAAAAACAAAGGGCAAAAGCGAAAACTCAACGCAAAGGACCCAATCACAACACCAGCGACATTCGAACCATTTTACGAACTGGACTACAAGGAAGACAAAGCTTGGCATGACCTTGTTGTACCCGGCAACTGGGAAATGGCTGGCTTCTCACCCGCAACTTATGACCAGCCAGACAATGCATCAGGATTCTACCGCAAGTGGTTTGAGGTACCAGCTTCTTGGAAAGGCCGGTTGGTATTTGTAAATTTTGACGGCGTGCAGAATGGCGCCGAAATATGGCTAAATGGGCACCCTGTTAACGTTAGCGAGCCGAGTTGGAACCGTCCAAATTATCACGAAAGCGGCTGGACCGCCTGGCAGGCTGATCTTACTCCTCACATTAGGTTTGGCGAACGTAATCTTTTAGCCCTACGAGTGACCAAGAACACAAAATCGGCAGACCTTGACTCGGGCGATTATTTCTTCCTGGGCGGCATCCATCGGCCTGTAACTTTATTCTCTGTTCCGCAGGTATACATTAAAGATATTACAGTACAAACGAGACTCCTTGAGGGAGGAAACGCAGAAGTTAAAGTTCTAATCGCCATTGGTGGAGAGCAATCTGACAATGCAATTGCCTGCATGCACCTCAGTGAACTCAAGGAGAAAATAGAATCGCGAGTTATGGGAGGAAAAGCAGAACTTGTGCAAATCGTTTCAAACCCGAAACTTTGGTCAGCCGAACATCCAAATCTCTACAACTTAACAATAGAGATTAAGGACACAAATGGAAAATCAATTGAGAAGGTCGTCCGCCGCATCGGCATTAGGGAAATATCAATAAAGGATGGAGTTTTCTTGGTCAATGGGGTCCCTGTAAAACTTGTCGGAATATGCAGACATGATGTCTATCCATCGAAGGGTACCGCAATTGATGAAGAGGTCTGGCGCAAAGACTTAACCCTAATGAAAGCCGCAAATTTCAATGCTATTCGTACTTCACATTATCCGTATGGCTCTAAGTTTTATGATCTTTGTGATGAAATGGGTTTCTACGTGGTAGATGAGCTCCCATACTGCTGGTGCCCAACTGATGACCCTGAAATGACTCCCGCATGGCTTCAGAGGGCTAGGGAAACCATTGCTCGCGATAAAAATCATCCATGTGTGGTAATCTGGGCAATCGGAAACGAAAACAAGGAGGGACGAAACCAGAAGATTACTGCGGACCTAGTAAAGCAGCTAGACCCTACACGGCCAAGGCTAAACTCCTGCCGCCCTGCAGACGAGAATAATGTGGAGTTCGACGACCACCATTACACCCGGCCAGAAGTAATAGCTTCACATGCAGCCAATAAAGAGCGGAGGGCGAAATGGCCCCTCATCTATACGGAAAACCCAAACGTCTGGGATGTACGAAATGGCGCAGATTATGGCTGCCTTGACCTCTGGGCCGCTGTCCACAAACGCACATGGGAAGTAATATGGAACTCCGAGGTTATTGCAGGAAATTTCCTTTGGGAATGGCAAGACAGAGCTGTATCCGACAAATATCCTCTCAAATACTATGAATACGACCCAATAACCGGCATACATTACGTTAAAACAAAAGGGGTAGTGGATGGCTGGCGTAATATTCGACCTGAGTATTACCACATTAAAATGGTTCAAACGCCGGTGCTCCTCGATTCCCAAGCCGACCTTGAAACAAAGCCTGGGTTTGCCGTCATAAACGTAACTAATCGATACTCATTTACTGACCTTTCAGAGCTCAAGACGACATACCATCTCCTTAGAAAAGGCAAAGAGATTGCATCCGGCGCTATCAAACCCAGTCTCGCCCCTATGACCTCGGGCAAGATTGAAATCCCTCTGCAAAAGGATGCTGATACTTTGCGTGTAGAATTCAACCATCCTGGCGGTTGGAACGTAATCAGCTATCAATTTAATATTGCAAAGCAAGAACAACCTCATCTGCCCACGGTAAACGTGAAGCCACCAAATGAACTTACATTCCCAAAGCTCAACCTCATTAGAAACATCACAGGGAATAACCCATACCGCTGGAAAGTGTGCAAAAGATACCGAGGCAAGCTGGTAAATATAGTCTCGACGCCAGCTGTACCAGACATTTATTCGACTCCACTAAGTAAAATAAAATCTATAGATGCTGATATAGTATTAGAACATATACCAAAGACGGTTGTAGGCCACCTTCATGCAGAATACGAAAACGGCCTGTTTAGCTACCGAATAGAATGGAAATGGCAAAAAGCCGATATCCAAGAACTCGGTTGGACTTTTGAGATGCCCCATGAATACAATCGGTTTTCATGGAAACGGCAGGCACTTTGGTCGGTCTATCCGGAGACACACATCGGCCGTCCGAGTGGAACAGCCTTACCCGATAGCGCAAATGTGCACCTAACAAATATCAGCAGACCTGACGCTTTTGACTTCAACTCGACGAAGTATAACTGCGATTGGGCATCACTTACGAATTCGCAAGGTCACGGCTTAAAAGTTGAGTTTGCACCTGACCAGCGACATCATTGCAAAGGCGGTTTCGGCGAGAATGGAACATACCAACTCATCGTGAACAAACAATGCAGTCCGCCAAGGGATATTAGCTCAAATGTGGTGCCAGATTTTTACCTTGAGCTGTCGAAAGGCAACGTTATCGAAGGAAGCTTTTGGGTAGGCGCAGCGAAGACGACTAATAAATAAACTAACTTAAGTGCGAATTCTAAAACCTGTTTGAATGCCAAAGATGCCGGTAATTAACGCAAGCGGCAGGTATTCTACCTGCCGCTTGTCTTCCTTTATCGAAGTTTCTAGCACTAGATCTCACATCAGTGATTTCTTGCCTTCCTCGATTAGCCTTTTTACCTTTTGACCGCCCTTGCGACCTATTTCCTCATAAAAGCTGTGGCCATACTTCTTGGCAGTTACTTCACCACCTTTTTCGCCACCCTTTTTTCCTGCCTCACTGACAGTCATCTCGCCTTTCTTTTGAGGAGTCACAATGACACCTCCTCTCGATTATTCTCAGCAAACCCATTAAACATATTCTACTAAGGTAAGCAACCTCACAAGGCAAATGTAATACAAGCACTTCCTACCTAGTCAAATGATTTTAACTATAATTCCCCAAGGGCTTTCTTTCCAGCCTCGATTAGCTGCTTGACCTTTGGACCGCCTTTAATGCCTCCCTTATGGCCGATGCTCTGATAGAATTCATGGCCATGAGTTTGCGAGGTCCGCAGGCCGCCCTTTCGACCAGCCTCTCTGACAGTCATTGGATTTCCCTCGCGCTTTCGCATGGCAGTCCACCTCCTTTTTGTGATTCTCTCTTTGGAAATTCCCAAGCGGCGAATCCTTTAAACCCACTCCAGGGTTTTCGTCTTTTTATGCGTTCAATACCTGTCGGCATACAAAATATGGGTTTATGCACTTCTTCGGGGATAATTTGTGTTACTTGAAAGAAAAGAAATATTAAAAGGGTGGCAAAAATTACCTTAGATTCCCAGATACACATTTCGCCAGAGTATTCCAATCATCGCCGCTGAGTTTGTCTGCAGGCACAAATAACCACCCATCTGCGCCGCCTTTTATAGCTGCCTGGGCAAGTTCCATAAGCTCATCGGCAGGCACATCTTGTGGCGGAGGACTGCCCAGCCCGCAGTTGAGCAAAGCTACCACTTTAGACTTTTCTGGGACGCGGCGTTTCCAACTCTGGCAAGCTCTGGTTATCTCCTCATAAGATTCAAGTGTTCCTGCGACTCTTGAGCCAAACAACGCAGGCGCGTGAATATCAAATATCGCACCACAATACTCCGGTTCGGTGCCAGCTCGCCCAGCGCACTGTCCAACCCAGAAATTTCTTTTATTTTTCGAGGCAACTTCTCGTGCAAACTTGACGAGTTCTTCGGCAATGTTGGTGCGAATTTTCATTTTTCTGTCCCACCATGCCGAGACAATGCTTTCGTCATAAAGAATCTTAATAGCAAGTTCGTCTCTAGTGAACTTCTTTCCAATTGAATCGCAGAACTCCCGAACGCAAGTATCGCAAAAACAAATCCTATCATTTTCGGTGCCCCAATCAAAAAAGTTCAGCAAGACGCCATCAAAGCCTAACTGAATTCCTTTCTCGATGCACCGCTTAATCTGAGGCACACGGGTTGCGCGGCTTGCTGCCATACAAAAGTATTCCTCGCCATAAGGATTTCCTTTGCAGTCCCGCCAAGCAAGTTCCTTATTTCGCTTTTGCTTATCAAGAAACGTATTAATGCAATAACTAACGGTCAAACCTTTTTCGTGTAGTTTGGAGACAAGCGCTTCTATTCGAGAATCTACGTCGGAGTCATAAAAGAGGAGTGGACCAACAAGATTAACATGATTCAAGCCAGCTTCCCTGCAACGGTCTGCTATCTCGAGTGCGGCTTCTAATTCCCCCGCTTTCGCCAGAGGATGGTTCTCAGGATAAACTGAGACATAGCCAACCCCATAAATTGGCTCTTTCGGCGCACCTGTGGCAAATTGGGAAAGCAAACCCAAAAGAACAAATAACAGTAGGACTAACCTCATGCTAGTTGAATATTCTATGCATTTTGGCTAAATCCTGCAAACAACCGAAAATAAAGAGGAAGTACCCGGGCTTAAGATGAACTAATTAAAATGTCAATTACTTTCAGTAACGAGGCACGAAAAATGATTAAACGAACACTGATACTCTTTTCGCTCATCATCCTATTAGCAACAACTATCATTCCTGCTTGCTCAGCTCAAGCGCCGAAGAATATCATTCTCATGATTGGCGATGGGATGGGAATTGCCCAGATAGCTTTAACTAGAATGACATTGGAACGCGAACATACCGCACTGAAAATGGACTCTATGGCGCACACAGCACTAGTTAAAACCCATTCGGCAAACTCCACCGTAACCGACTCTGCTGCCGCGGGCACCGCATTGGCAACTGGCTTCAAAACAAACAACGGAATGGTTGGAGTTCTTCCAAACGGCAAAGTGGTGCAAAATATACGTGAGGCAGCAGCAAAACTAGGCAAAGCCACAGGATTGGTAACGACCACAACTATCACTCATGCAACCCCAGCATGCTTTGGCGCTCATATTGCAAAAAGAGGCGAGGAAGCTGACATTGCACCCCAACTCATTGAGAACCGCATAGATGTTCTCCTTGGTGGCGGGCGCCAGGTTTTCATCCCACGGTCCGCTGCCGGAAGCAAACGCAAGGACGAACGCGACCTCATCGCAGAAGCAAAGTCCGCAGGGTATGCCGTTGTTGAGAATAGAAAAGATTTGCTTGCTATAAATGCAGGAAAGCTACTCGGCTTGTTCCAAATGGGGGCTCTAACTACGGAACCACCAGAGCCAAGCCTTGCTGAGATGACTGCTAAAGCAATTGAAATCCTCTCGAAAGATAAGGACGGCTTTTTCCTCATGGTCGAGGGTGGCCAAATTGATTGGAAATGCCATGCGAACGATACTCAGGGCATGATAAAGCAACTGCTCGACTTCGATGCTGCGGTAGGAAAAGCGCTAGAGTTCGCCCGCAAATACAAAGATACCCTGGTAGTAGTCACTGCCGACCATGAAACCGGCGGTCTCTCAATCCTAGGTTCAGAAGAAGGCAGTTTGAATTTTACCGCCAATTGGGCGACAAAAAGCCATACGGGTGTGAACGTTTTGCTTCTTGCCGACGGACCCGGTGCTGCGTCCTTCCGTGGTTTATTAGATAATACTGACGTTCCAAAGATTCTTGCAAAGCAATGGGGAATTAAAGGATTCGCAATAACTCGGTAGTTGGCTAGCTTTTACCTTTACGCTATTGACCAGCAAATATGAGCCAATGCAGCAACTATATCTCTGGCTTAGCATGCAATTCATCTTGAAGGTCGCTGAACAATCCTTCAATTAGGTCCCTGAAACCATCCTCTGGTGATGATATCGCCAGTGATTTTTCCGCCATTAGCAAGGCTTCTTGGTTTCTTCCAAGCATTTGGAATGTCTTAGCCAGTGTAAAATATATTGCAGGTGCGTTGGGATCAATCTTTGCTGCACGCTTTAGGTACGGAAGAGCTTGCAATGGGTTATCAAGGGCAATGTAAGCATTGCCAAGTGAGAAAAGCGCATCTACATCAGCATCATCACGTGAAATGGCTTCTTTCAGAAGCTGGAGCATTTGCTGTTCTCTTTCTTGAGCCAGCTCCCTGTGGTGAAGATAGCTTCCAAATGCAGCCTGTCCTAGCGCAGTAAAAAGACCAGGATAGTTTGGGTCTTGTGCAGCAACGGCTAAAAGTTCCTCCATCGCAGTATCACATTGATTATTGAGAGAATACGCAATCCCAAGATTAAAGCGAGCTGTCAGGTGATTTGGATTCAAATTTAGACAGTCACTGAACAACACAATGGACTCCTCAAGATTGCCAGCATCGAAAGCCGCCATTCCCGCCTTGAAGTAGCGGTCCGAATCGGTTTCCAGCGGCCGTCCACAAATTGCACAAATCGTCGTATCATAGTTAAAGTCTATTGAGCAAGCAAAGCAGCGCATTGAAACCGACCTCCTCAGTCTCCCCCAACTCAAAAGGCAAGAATAAAACTTAAACCGTGTTATGGGAGAATACTCAATTTTTGTATACCCTTGCTAGTTTAATTCTAGAATGGCGCTCGTAATATGTCATATCGCCACATGAGAATTTTTGAAAAAAGATAGAATATAATTGCTTCGGGAAGTAAGTCTTGACACATTAGCAAGCTACGCATACCATTTAAGACTGAAGCGCTCCACATCCGAGGTATGAAAAACTATGGAAGCTTATAGCATTGAAAAGTTTCTAGACTGGCTGAACAGCTACTTGTGGGGACCTCCAATGCTGATTCTCCTAATTGGCACCCACTTGTACTTAACTTTCCGCCTTAAAATCATCCAGAGGTTCACTCCGCTAGCAATCAAACTATCTTTATGCAAGTCGCGAGAAGGCGAGGGAGACGTGAGTCAATTTGGTGCGCTAACAACTGCACTTGCGGCCACTATTGGCACAGGAAATATCGTTGGCGTCGCAACAGCAGTTGCCTTGGGCGGTCCAGGAGCCATTCTTTGGACCTGGTTGACTGGCGTGTTCGGCATCGCAACAAAGTACTCAGAGGCTCTGCTTGCTGTTAAATATCGCGTTCGGACCCCTGATGGAAGGATGATTGGCGGCCCAATGTACGCTCTGGAACGCGGTTTGGGAATGAAATGGGCTGCAGTGCTCTTTTCCATATTTACAGCAATCGCAGCCTTTGGAATCGGAAATATGGTCCAATCTAACTCGATATCACATATGGCTAATGAGGTCGCGGGAATACCATTTTGGATTACCGGAATGATTCTAACAATTCTGACAGGAACTGTAATTTTGGGGGGCATAAAATCAATTGCCCGCGTATGCGAAGCACTTGTACCATTCATGGTAATCTTTTATGTACTTGGCTGCATAATTATTCTAGGGATAGGTTATTCTAATATACCTAGCTCAATCGCATTAATAATCAAATCGGCATTTACGGGAAAAGCGGCGGCAGGAGGATTTGCAGGGGCTACCGTAATGATGGCAGCAAGATATGGTGTCGCGCGGGGCCTTTTCTCAAACGAATCTGGGCTTGGCTCCGCACCAATAGTGGCGGCCGCGGCACAAACAAAGAACCCTGTGCGACAGGCTCTTGTCTCTTCCACTGGTACGTTTTGGGACACGGTCGTCGTATGTTTGATGACAGGCTTGGTACTCGTAAACACAGGAGTTTGGCAAACTGGGCTCCAGGGTGCAGCACTCACAAAGCAATCCTTCCATCACATCCCTATAGTCGGACCAATTGTATTGACTGTTGGCCTATTTGTTTTCGTATTCTCGACGATTCTTGGGTGGTCATACTATGGAGAGAAAGCCGTGGAATATCTTTTTGGCAGCCGAGCAATTTTACCGTATAGAACATTATGGGTTGGAGCCGTAATGCTAGGATCGGTAACAACACTCAAGGTTGTATGGAGTTTTGCAGACGCGGCAAACGCCCTAATGGCAATTCCAAATCTTGCTGCTCTTATTCTCTTAAGCGGTGTGGTGGTTGCTGAGACACGGAAGTATTTATGGGAGAGAAACCTAGAATTAGTTGCTGAGGATGAACCTGCAGTATCGTTAGCCGAAATCAGTGCAAATAGTTAAGGCGCCAATAGTGGGTCATTGACTCCAGCCTCACGAAATCCCTCGGCACGCAGGAGGCAAGAATCGCACCTGCCACAAGGCTTTTCCTGGCCCAGATAGCAACTCCAAGTTAGCGAATAGTCAACCCCAAGCTCAACACCACGTCTTATTATTTCGCCCTTCGTCATATGAAGAAGAGGAGCATAAATGCGAAACCGATGGCCCTCTCTGCCCGCTTTCGTCGCTAGGTTCGCCATCTCCTCAAACTTCCGCAGATAGTCCTCTCTACAATCTGGATAACCGCTATAATCAAGCTGATTAACACCAATTACAATTGTATCTGCCCCAACTACTTCGGCATAACTCAAAGCGAAAGACAAAAATATTGTATTTCGCGCCGGAACATAGGTAATAGGAATCTCTGACAACATTTCAGGTTTTTGACGGTCGAGTGGAACCTCAATATCATCTGTTAGGGCACTTCCACCCCATTGGCGCAAGTCGAATTCTATTGTGATGTGGCGAACGCAACCAAGTGACTCGCCGACTTTCTTTGCACTTATAATCTCCTTCGAGTGGCGCTGGCCATACGCGAAAGTTATGCCAAAAAGTTCATAACCCTCCGCTTTTGCAATCGCCGCTGCTGTTGCGCTATCCAAACCACCTGAAATGAGAACCACTGCCTTGGGATTCTGGAAATTGTTTGGGCTCATGTTAGATTTATTTTAGCCGAAATTGTGGTTACAAATCTAGACGCGCTTTTGGCAAATCATTCCAACCAAACTGCGTCGTTGCCAACAATTTGTCGAATTTCGGTGAGTAGTTTGGGGGTGGGTTCAACTTTGTTTTTGAGGAAATATTTTTTTATTCCGCCGTTTGCCTTGATGTGGAAAAAGACCGGGTTCTCGCCTGGAGACTTTTGCAATAATTCCTGGAGCATTCTTAGGCTCTGTCTATCTAAATCGGCAATCTCCACAATGACCGATTTAGGTAGTTTGCCATTATTATTACCATTTATTCCATCAGATAAGGGAGTGATGCTATCACAGATGACTCCGACCTGCTCCGAAGAAGTTTCCTCATCTTCCCTAATACGTTCCCTGCGATTTGCCTTGCCTTTCACTACAACAATTCCATCGTTTACTAGCCATTTCTTATACTCTTCGTATACCGACGGAAATACAGTAACATCAATTGCTCCAGCAAAATCTTCTATAGTAACAAAAGCCATTGGTTCATTCTTTTTCGTTCGAACTTTCCGAATGCGGGTAATAACTCCGCCGACAACTACTTCTTCTTTTTCGGATTTTTCCTTTAATTGCTCGCTACTGACAACACCAAGCTTCTTAAACTTCTCCTGAAATTGCAGCAATGGATGGTCGGACAGATACAAACCAAGAAGCTCCTTCTCCCATGCAAGTATGTCATTCTTGGTAGCCTCTTTTACCTGTGGAAGCATAGCCGGCTCCATAAAGGACGTTTCCTCATGTACTGCGTCGGAGCCAAAGAGTGAAACCTGACCAATTCGCTTATCTCTTTGGGCTTTAGCTGCCACCATAAGGGCATCCTCTAAGATGAAAAGCAACTGCGCTCTGTTCTTGTTGATAGAATCGAAAGCACCAATCTTAATTAGGCACTCAATAGCGCTTCGTGTCACTGTAGAATCGCAAACACGACGGCAAAACTCATGCAGTGAAACGAATGGTCCTCCCCTCTCCCTTTCAGCGATGATTACGTCTATCACACCACGGCCCACGTTTTTTACAGCTCCCAAACCAAAACGGATTGCTCCATTCTCTACTTCAAACTCGACACCGCTTGCGTTAATATCTGGGGGCAAAATTTCGATACCAAGCCGCTTGCAATCCTCTATATATACAGCCAGACTATCCTTGTCGTCCATGTTTGCCGAAATAAGCGCCGCATAGTATTCCACGGGATAGTTTGCTTTCATGTATGCAGTTCTATATGCGACAAAGGCATAGCATACGGCGTGGGCTTTGTTGAAAGCATAGCCGGCAAATGGCTCAATCTGGTCATAAATTTTTGCTGCTATCTCCGCATCAATTCCATTGTTCTTGGCGCCCTCAATGAACCGTTCGCGTTGTTTGTCGAGAATCGTGCGATTCTTGCTTGACATCGCTTTTCTGAGCACATCAGCTTGACCAAGAGTAAAACCAGCTATGGCCCGAGCTATATTCAGAACTTGCTCCTGATAGCAGATGACGCCATAGGTTTCTTTTAAGATTGGCTCAAGAAGTGGGTGAAGATATTCAATTGGCTGTTGGCCAAACTTCGACCTAATAAATTTGGATATCTCTCCCATTGGGCCTGGGCGATATAGGGCAACAATGGCAGCCAGCTCTCTAACAGAGTTTGGTTTGAGTTCCATAACATTTCGCCGCATACCAGTACCTTCTAGCTGAAAGACTCCATTTGTATCGCCCCTGGCCAGCATTTCGAAGGTTTTTTGGTCGTCGAGCGGTATTTTCAAAATATCTATATCAATACCCCGATGGCGCTTGACGTTCTTTACGGCATTTGCCAGTATTGTAAGGTTCGCCAAGCCTAGGAAATCCATCTTTAAAAGGCCAACCTTGGCTATATCTTTCTTTGCCAGCTGAGCGACTACTTCACCTTTACTGCCATAGTGGACAGGCACGTGATTTGTAAGCGGCTCATCAGAAATTAGTATTCCAGCTGCATGAATACCAACATTGCGGTTAATGCCTTCCAGCGTGCGCGCAGTATCTAACAAGCGAGCTACTTCCCGATTATTCTGATACTCCTCTGCAAGCTCTGGATTTTCCTCGAGCGCCATGTCAATGGTCATGCCAACTGGGACAGTGGGGATCATTTTCGCTATTCGGTCAACCTCATGTGGGTCCATACCGAGTACGCGTCCACAATCACGAACGGCCGCTCGAGCCTTGAGGCTGCCAAAGGTGGCTATTTGGCCTACTCTGTCCTTGCCATACTTATTTATCACATATTGAATCAACTCTTCTCGACGGTCATCTTGAATATCAAGGTCAACATCGGGCATCTCAGCCCGCTCAGGATTTAGAAATCGCTCGAACGTTAGACCGTATTCGATAGGGTCTACATCCGTAATTCCGAGGGCATAGCAAACCAAGCTTCCTGCTGCTGAACCACGAATTCCAACGTAAATACCTTGCTCGCGTGCAAAGTTGGTGAAGTCGCGAACAATCATCATATACTTCGCAAAGCCACACTGCTTAATGACATCACACTCATACCTAAAGCGTTTTTCGTAGTCTTCGGGTACTTTACCGCCAAACTTTGCAAGCAAGCCAGCGCGCGCTTCAGCTTCCATGTATTCTCCTGGGTCAACCCCCGCGGGAATACCAGGGTCTGGAAGATTAAGTTGGCTGAAATCAAAACTGCAGTTGCACCGTTCGGCTATTTCTAGGGTATTTTTGAGCGCATCCGGCAGATGGCCAAAAACACTAGCCATTTCCTCAGGGCTCTTTAAGTAAAATTCTTCCGACCCAAACCTTAAGCGATTTGGGTCGTCAAGCGTAGAACCAGTTTGGATACACAGCAGGACGTCGTGCGGCACTGCATCTTCTTTGGCGATATAATGAACGTCATTCGTGGCAACGACCTTGAGGTTCATGCGAGCAGCCATCTCAACTAGTGCCCGATTGACAGGCTCCTGCTCGGAAAGACCATGGTCCATCAGCTCCAGGTAAACATTCTCTCTACCGAAAATGTCTACGTAATCTCCAAGGGACTTCTCTGCTTGAACAATATCTCCTTGTAGTATGTGGTATGGAACTTCGCCTGCTAAGCATGCAGTCAATGCAATTAGGTCGCCGCTGTATTGGCTTAAGAGCTCTTTATCAACGCGTGGTTTGTAGTAGAATCCCTCAGAATGGGCAAGGCTTACCAGCTTAATGAGGTTCTTATAACCTTTTTCTGACTGCGCTAGAAGCACGAGGTGATGTTGGTCTTTATCCAGCCTTGGGTCGCGACGCGTCCTTGATTCCTTTGCAACATAAACCTCGCATCCTAAAATAGGCTTGATACCTGCATCCTTTGCCTCGCAATAGAAGCTTATGTTGCCATACATGACGCCATGGTCGGTAATAGCAATAGCCTGCATGTTCATTTCTAATGCTCGTTCGATTAGCCCTTGGATGCGACAAGCACCGTCTAGCAGGCTGTATTCAGAATGAACATGCAGATGCACAAACTCAGGAGTTGACATTGCCGGCTTCCAAGTAAAAAAACTTTCAATGTTTGAGTTCAATACCGAACCATATGTTACCTGCAGAAATACTAACTTTTCATACAAATGACTGCTTGGCAAGCAGACTGGATGTAATTTTCAGGATGGTTGTGTTAGAATGTTGAGGATAATGTGCATTCCCTTTGCCATTAAATTCTACCCTAGCTGCCAATCAAATGTCGAAGAAAAAAATTCTAAATCTTATACCCTCATTTGTCACAATTCATCAATTACTTAACATTTCGGTATCCAGCCCAAACCTAATTTTTGATCGCTATAGAATGACATAAAACCGGCTTATCCTTTTAAAATTGAAGGAGTAAGCCTTGCAATCAGCGAAAAGAAAGAAAGGTTCACACTAGTTTAATGTAAGGTTTAATGAAGGCAAACATTCTCTTTCTACCAATTGTATTTATACAGGTGCTTACATCCACAGTATTACTTGTTCCCAAAGGGAATCCCGCTGTTGAAAATCTCCCAGATGCTGGTGGATGGATCAACTGGGAACGCCTAATTATCAAAGCCATTGGCGTTTGCAACCTCCCCGGCGACGTTGAGAGCGAAGCTGAGGCATTGGAGATAGCTCGCGCCGCTGCAATCGCACGTGCCTATCGAAATCTTGCTCTAGTAACAAACTCTGTGCGCGTTTCAGGAAATACATACGTCAAAGATCTCGCTAGCAACTCTGAAGAGATACGGCTAAAACTCGAAGATTTTGTGAAGAATGGACAGATAATAAGTGGAAAGCAACTTTGCGACCGCTCTTATGAGATAATTATTCAGGCAACCCTGTGGGGCAAAGACGGCATTGCAACTATTATATCTCCCAAAACGCCCAATGAAAGAGTAGCTAACTTAAACAATAAGCTGCCGCCAGGATTAGTTATAGACGCACGTGGCATTGACTTGAAGCCGTGCCTGTTTCCTGTAATATTCAATCCTGAAGGTCAAAAAATTTTAGACACGGCAGAAATGGGCATAGTAGCCTACTCAAACGACGCTAAGCAAGCTTTAAACCCGAAAAAAAACAGGGCTCATCCAATTGTTATAAGAGCATTAGGAAAGAATAAGAAATCGCCAACCGACATAATGGTTAATACTGAAGATTCTGCCCGTATTCTGGAAGCAAAGCGCCAAACTGGTATTCTCTCGAATTCCCGTATTTTGGTTCTTATAGGTTCTCCAAAGTAACATTCAAACACATAAGGCAAGCAACACTTTACAATCACATCGCTCAGGTGTTACAATGGTTGTGCGCATATATAGAACAAATGTACGATTTCAGAACGAAGGATAGACCAATTGGCAGCCCAAAGTAACGAAAGTCTTCGCATACTGGGAGTTGATCCCGGGCTAAACGTTACCGGATATGGAATTATTGAAGTCATCGGCGATAAGCCGGCGCTCGTTGAAGGAGGCGTAATCCGCATATCTCAAAAACTACCTTTAGAGAAACGACTGTCTACAATCTTCTACGGAATTGAGGAATTGATAAAAGACTTCAGTCCCCAAGCACTTGCGCTGGAAGAGATTTATACGCACTATGATAGACCTAGAGTCGCAGTTATGATGGGACATGCGCGAGGTGTTATATGTTTAGCGTCGTCTTTGAACCAGATCCCTGTCTTCAGCTATGCCTCGACTCACATAAAGGGATCTCTGACGGGCAATGGGCGAGCAAGCAAAGAACAAGTTCAGCGCATGGTCCAGGCACAACTTAACCTAAAAACTCCACCGGAGCCGCTTGATGTGAGTGATGCGCTTGCGGCAGCGCTTTGTCATTTCGTTAGGCGAGGCAAAAATCAAGACCCGATTCAGGGACTTTGACAAGGAATAAAAAAATGATCTCGTATATCCGAGGAACTCTGATTCCAAAAAGCGAATCGGAAGTTATAATATGGTCAAATGGCATAGGCTATGAAGTTATGGTTCCCTCGCCTGTGATGAAGGGACTACTCAAAAAGACCGATGAGGAACGGAAAGATATCACGCTTGTAACTTATCACTACTTCGAAAACAACCAGTCAAAGCTCATTCCTCGTCTAGTTGGTTTTAACAATGAGATAGAGCGCGAGTTCTTTGAGCTTTTTATTACGGTTACGAACATGGGGCCAAAAACCGCCGTCCGAGCACTATCTCGTTCGTTTCATGAAGTAGCAGAAGCTATTGAGAATGGCGACCACAAAGGGCTTGCAACACTACCTGGAATTGGTGAAAAAAAAGCACGTCAGATTATCGCAACCCTTCAAGGAAAAGCCGGCAAATTCGCATTGATAAGAGACGAAGCCCTTGCTGCTGAACCGCTGCCGAAGGAAGACATCCAAGCCGAAGCAGTAGAAGTGCTTCTTCAACTAGGCTACAAACGCTCTGAAGCACAGCAAATGGTGGAACAGGCAATTGAGACATCGCCCTCAAAGCCGAAGACCTGCGAGGAACTAATTCAGCAAATTTATGAATTAAAGCTGATGAGATAGCAACTACCATGGCACGACAGAAAACGATAAGCGCGAAGGATAGCGCAGAATCGCAACAAAAAGCAAGCATGCAAAATCTGGGGGAAGAGGACCGCAGTTTATGGAACCTGCGGCCACGCACGCTGGACGAGTATATAGGCCAAACTGCAGTGGTAGATAATATGAGGATTGCAATCACCGCTGCACGGAATAGGCGAGAGCCATTGGACCACGTACTTCTTCATGGTGCGCCTGGTCTCGGCAAAACAACCCTAGCACACATAATCGCCGCCGAGATGGGAGCCAGCATTATCGCCACGTCCGGTCCAGCACTTGAAAAGCCAAAGGATGTTATGGGTATACTTTCAAGCCTAGAGGTCGGCGACGTACTTTTCATCGATGAAGTCCACCGTCTGTCACGCGTAGTCGAAGAATTCCTTTATTCCGCAATGGAAGACTTTCAAGTTGATTTTGTTTTAGACAAAGGTGCTTATGCTAAGACAATAAAAATTCCGCTAAAGCGGTTCACCCTAGTGGGAGCAACAACTCGAGCAGGCATGCTGTCTGCGCCATTGCGAGATAGGTTCGGCATATTTGCGCATATGGACTACTACTCGCCCGAGGAACTGACTAGGGTTGTTCAGCGGTCAGCGAAGCTCTTGGGTGTAAGGGTCGAGCCAGATGGTGCTGAGGAGATTGCCCGCCGCTCGCGGGGTACTCCCAGAATCGCCAACAGGCTCCTCCGACGCGTACGGGATTATGCCGAAGTCGAAGGCGACGGCATCATAACACGCGAAATCGCTGACATAGCCCTAACAAGAGAAATGGTTGATGCAATCGGACTAGATAAACTCGACCGAAGCTATCTCCGAACGATAATCGAGTACTACAATGGTGGACCCGTCGGAATCGAAGCGCTTTCGGCAACCCTAAATGAAGAAACTGATACACTAGTTGATATGGTTGAGCCTTACCTTCTCAAAATAGGTTTTCTAAATCGCACTCCTAGCGGAAGGAAGGCAACCCACCTTGCATATGAACATTTGGGAATCCCATTCAAAGGACCCGAAGCTAACGGACCCCAACTCAAACTCACACCCTAAGTACGCGAGCAAATTCTGCACTTAAAATCGATAAACGGCATCAAGCAATTAATCTAGCATGAGTTTTTGCTCTAAAAAGTTTGGGGCGGGAGCTATGCCCCCACCCCAAAAACATCTCTCAATATCTTAATTTTACTATTGTATTGTGAAAGCACCCATTTGATCCCAGCCGTCGCGTGTGTTTGCATCATCGTATACAAGCATCCAAGCCTTACAGCTTTTGTTTGCCATTGTTGACTTAAATTCAATTCGCCAATTTACGTCTAGGTATGTCTCTCTGCGAACAATAGTGGTTTCAGAACAATAAAGCCTACAATAGCTATTTTCAAGCACAACTGACGAGCCGGGAGCCGCACCCTCTCCCCAAGTGGTGTTCGCATCATCCTTCACGTATAGTTTGTTTGTATTTGCATCGTACCTGACAAATACTGCATTTGCCTGGCTAAGCGTTGTGTTTAGCAACAGATAGCAATTAGCCAAGTTTCCATAGCCATCTGCATCTGAATATCGGCTCACCAGCGTTTGCTTTGTTCTTATCGCAAGCGTGCCTGTTGATGGAGACAAGCTCACATTTACAGGCGCACGACTTACCATAAAGCTGCCCATTTGATCATAACCATCGCGCAAGCCGCTATCATCATAACAAAGCATCCAAGCTTTAACAGTCTTGCCATTCATTGAAGGCTTCAGCTCTATTTTCCAGTTAACAATCACCGTAGCGCCGGCAAATGATATTGTTGTTTCTTTACAATAAAGCTTGCAGTAACTGTTTTCGAGAACAACCGACGAACCGGGAGCCGCCCCCTCTACCCACGTGGTGTTCGCATCATCCTTCACATACAGTTTGTTTGCATTTGCATCGTACCTGACAAATACTGCATTTACCTGGCTAAGTGTTGTGTTTAGCAACAAGTAACAATTAGCAAGATTAGCATAACCCTCATTGTCCGAGTATTTACTTGTGAAGGTAGTCTTGACACCAACCGCAATGCCGCCGCTGCTTGGCGTCAGACTGAGGTTCTCTGGAGCAAGCGGCCTGTATTCGTCAGCTCCAATGTCGACAGTTTCTCCGCTAATGCGCGCTTGATTATCTAGATCCTTCCATCCGTCGCCAACAACGCCATTGCTACCAGCGTTTACGCACGGTGATGTTGGAATTATGTGATAGTTGCCGCCAACTCTATCCACTAGCAATGGATCCACTAGAATATCTCTCACTGGGTTAGTAATCCCCGAGTAGTCATATGCTCCATTCGAATAGAGACAGTTCGTCTGCATATACACTGATGAATTGTATGAATATACACCCGACGAACAGAATGCAATAATATTATTCACAATGCTCGCGCCGCTTCTTTCGACGCAACCGATGCCTCCGCCATCGCTGGATGCAGTGTTTCCAACGATGGTATTGTTTGCGATAATCGGGCTTGAACCGAAGTAGCAGTAAATACTACCTCCAAACTTAGAAGCAGTATTATCAGCAATAACGTTGTTCATAATATTCGGTAATGAGTCAACCTCGCATGCAATGCCACCGCCGCTAATCTTCGCGCTGTTCTTTTTGATTGTGTTGTTCGAAATAGTTGGCGAACATCGATAGCAGCTTATACCGCCACCATCTGTAGATGTCGCCTTATTCGCAGTTAGCGTATTGCCAGAAATCACTGCATCTGAGGTATAGCAAAAAACTGCTCCTCCTTGATAGGCGGAGTTCTCCGCCATTGTGTTCCCTCTAATTGTTGCTGCGGACGAATAGTAACAGCCAATAGCCCCGCCGCCGTTAGTAGCTGTGTTACCATTAATCTTGTTGCCAGTAATAGTAGGCGTGGACGAGTAATAGCAACCAATGCCTCCGCCGCCATGAAGTGCAGTATTGTTAGTGATTGTATTTCCAGTGATGGTTGGCGATGCTTGATACTGGCAGTGGATTCCACCGCCTCCATAGGAAGACGTGTTACCAGTAATGACATTATTAGCTATCACTGGCGAGGCGTAGTAACAAAAGATTCCGCCGCCCCCAACCGTGGAACTGCCGTTCCTAATGGTAAATCCATCTATACGGCCGTTCTCGCCAACGCCGGGCAAGAAGGTAACCACACTGCCCTCTTTGCCGCCATCTATGATTGTTATATTTGTGCTGGGTTTCCTTTGTGCGAGCGAAGTCTCGGTACCCGCAAATCCACCATATAATTTAATGCCGGCCCTAATCGTAAGACGTTCCTGATAGGTTCCAGCGGCAACCCAAACTTGGTCGCCATCTATGCATTTGCTAAGCGCATCATTGATAGTGAGAAATGCCTTTTCCCAAGTCGTGCCGTCATGCACTGTTCCAGGCGCATTGTATTTGACGCGGAAAATTGTCGGCTGACGAATAACAAAATATGCTGAACTAATCTCACTCGGCTCGTAATTGCCTTTCCAAGCCTTTGCCTTAAGGGTCAATGTCCTATCAACAACTATTGGCCCTTCGTAAACTGTGCCATTAGTCAGCGTTGGGTCAGTTCCATCCGTAGTATAGCGTATCGTAGCACCCGCTGTGCCACAAGTTATAGTAACATTCTGCGGCGTACTGTAAGTACCCCCGTTAGGAATAATTACAGGAGTTTCGACTTTGCCAAATCTTACTGTAAAACTGATTGTGCTTCCGGCGCTTCCGATGTTGCTTATCTTTAAGCCACCTGGACTACCATCCGCTAGAAAACTCGAGGGGTCAGTGGTATCATCAATTTGAATTCTGCCTTCTTCTAAGGAGAAAGCAGCGTCATCAGGGTTTCCATTTTCTTCGATGGTGCCTCCAGGTCGATAAATATATACTTCATCAGGTGGTCCGAAAGCATTTCCCATTCCATCGCATTCGGTGTTAATTCGATAGACAAGCAATCCTGACCCGGGCAGCATGCTTTCAAACGTCGGTCTGTTATTGTTGCGGTACTCCACGACAAAATATTGTGTATCAGAATAAGGCGAAGCTATTTTGTAGCAGTTATTTGTTGGAGAAGTTATTGGTTGAATAGAATAAGTGCCAGCTTGAACGATTTCTGGGATTTCTTCAATCCACCTGGTATACCGCCACTTCATATAAGCGCCCATGTGTTGCGGCGGATCGGTGTTATATTCCATAATATCCCAGAGCCATACAGGATAAAGCCCGTCGAATTCGTAATGATAAAGGTCCGGCATGCCAAGCGAGTGATTCATCTCGTGGCAAAGCACGCCGACTCCTCCCGATTCGAGAAGATAACTCTGCAATTGGAAATTATAGGTTCCCACGGTCTTCCCATTGATTTCTGGCGGAGTGACACCATCGAACTCAGGGGTAAACGTCCACATATGTGGCCACAGGAGGTCACTCCAAGCGCCCGGCGAACCGTAGACAATAAAGCATACGTTATCTACATATCCATCGCCATCTGAATCAACAACCAAGTCGGAAGGAATATATCTTTTTACTGTGTTTATAGCGCTTTTCAAGAGGATATGCTCTCTTGTAGCCATATCCAAACCATCATCTTCATAAGGGTCAGTATAGCCAATAGGATTTGATTCGCTCTTGGGCTGGTAGTAGGCTCTAGGATTGTAGTCCTGGTATGAGACAACGGTTTCTCCTGGAGGCGGATAAAAAGTTGTGCTTACCGACAGTTTATTATATGAAACTTCGGTGTAGTAATTACGCATCGAGTTTGCCAGAGGAGCTGTGAGATTGAACATATTGTCATAGGTAGAAATCTTGTCTGTAAACTCGTTTTCGTCTGAAAATCTAATAAAAATGACAATATTATTGACGGTCCCAGTGCTGGGTGCTGGCCGAACAGGCCGAATCCTACTCGGCATGAACAATGCATATGGCTTTCGCATGCCCCGCAAGTTCGGCATTACTCCCCTTTTCAATCCTACGGCAGCTGGGTTAACCTTCCCGGCTACATAGCGTGATGGTAGAAGCTTGCCACCTGTCTCAAAAGCGTACGTATAGAAGCCAGTTTTGGGGTCGCGGACGATAACGTATCCATCCGCATCATGTAGCCACCTGTAACGCTCATCCCCACTGCAAAAGCATTTGAGCACTTCTCCGTTTGGCTGCACCAGGGTTTGCGGCACATTTCTCAGAAAAGCACTGCAAGCAAATGAACTAATCAAAATTGTCAATGGAATTGATAGTGCAACCGCCGCAAGCCAGAGAGGTAAACGTCTTTTTTGGTCTTTCATAACTTTTCCTCTTTCTGCATAATGAATGTATAAATCAGGAAGACCCCTTGCAATATTCGCCGGTGGTCAAAGGTTCGGGGGATATCTCATTGTTTGACCTAAGTACACTCTACACTTGTTCCCATTGAAATTGAACTAACTCAAAAGGTTTTATCACTGAGTTTTGTAACTCAATAAAACCTAGGATATTCTAACCTAGAGAGAGTTTGATGTCAACCATTTGGAGTAATACCGCATATTTTCAAATAGAAAGAAGTGAAAAGCGCTTATTCTATGCACAACAAGCACTTATTGCGTTGTGCAGCTATTGAAGTTTTTGTAATTGCTTTGCCATATTAGATTTACCCCGAATCGTCCGCATAACTTTTAATAAAACCCCATTTCTCAAGCAAACCTTTCAATCGAATATAAGCAGGTTTTGGAGAGCAGTCGCCCCTCAGCAATCCACCATATGGCCAAAATGAAACAGCATCCGCCAAATCCCACCAACAAATTGCCTTTATATAGGGTTTCGAATAGCAAATTGTATAAATAGCTTCTACCCATTCTGCCTGCATTTCCTCTGTCCAATCTCCATGCCAGCCTGCTGAAGCTCTCTTCCTTTGGCTATTCGGGTCAATTCCTGGCGATGAAGAACAACCCATCTCAGTAATGTGGATCGGCTTTCCTAACTTTGCATAACGGTCAAGAAGGCGGTCAATCTCAAAAAGGTCGTACTCAGGATAGTACATTTGCAAACCGATTATTTCAAAATCAACACCATATCTAATACAATCTCGGAGGTACGCATAGGGTGATCGCTTAGGTGGACCCGTTTTAGGTGGCTTTGCCGCATATTCGCCCCAAAGGTGACAACAATTAATTATGCGCTGGACATTTGGGTCACCTTCGCGTGCGGCTTTGGAACACACCTTAGCTAGATTCGTCAGTTCCTCTGGCTTGAGTCGCAGGGAATTTGAATAATCATGCGCCTCATTCATTATCTCGCAAAACTGAACCTTCCCAGCATATCTTGCACAAACTTGTTTCACAAGATTGTATGCGGCCCGTCGGGTATGAGAATATGGCTTGTTCTTCAGCCACTCTGGAGTCACACTAGCCGCAAGGTAAAAAGGTGGGCACAATTTTATTGCCATGCCCATTGAGCTTAACCAATTGACCTCTAAATCCGTCCTATCAAAATTACGTACAGTCTCCGTGGGCGCATAATGACTAAGGTAAAGGTGTGCTATACCAAAGTTGAAAATTTCCTTGAATCTCTTATCATATTCATATCCCCTCGCCGGATGTCCAAATGAGTTGCACCCAAAATAGAAACCTCTTCGATGAACACCCATTTTCTCTATTCTGTGCTTAGAAACGGCAAGTGTGAGTTCCTCACCAGCAGCAAGCGTTACTGCCAAAGATTTGTATGGTGGTGCCTTCTCCGCGTCAGCCAACTTACGGTAAAACTCATTTGGCATTCGAATGCCCTCATGTTCAGCACGCTTAAGAGCTTCTCTTACCCGCATCAATCGAGTAGCAGCGGCTTCCTCTACAAAGTCTATGTCACCTGGCTTTGAGTATCCCTTGCCCTTACCATCCGCATAGATAGTAACCTCTCCAAAACCAGGAATTTTAATCAAAGCACAAACTTGGATGGGTTTATCCGGAAGCACCACAGTCGCATATCCATCATGAACATAAGTGCGCGTTGGACATGGCTCGTCCGACAAGTCTCTGCAATGGAAGCGCTGTATAAAATCCTTTGACAACCTTTCGCCTTGGACATCGCGAAAATGTACACGTAATTTTCGGACCTCATCAGCTAACAAGCCGTTGATATGGGTAAGATTAATCAAACATAGAAAGAAAATTATTAGCTTTCTCATGTCTCCCCCCATGGTTTGTTAAAAATTATATAACCACTTGTAATGTTTTGGAAATAGAAGATGAACCATAGTGCCCAAAATCATATTGTTCATGGCATGCCAGGGGTACGTCCTGTGTCCGACAGGCACGCAGCGCATAATATAGAATTGCTCAGGCGCAAGTTCTGGATTGCGCTTATTTTAACTATTCCTGTGTTGGTTTATTCTAAAGATGTCCAAGAGCTAATTGGCTTCCGCCCACCAGCATCCCACTGGTCGGAATATATATCGTTCTTTTTTGGAACAATCATTTTCTTCTATGGAGGAATCTTTTTTCTTAATGGAGCAGTTGGTGAACTAAAAACTCGCCAACCAGGGATGATGACGCTTGTTTCTATTGCCATTACGGTTGCATTCGTGTATAGCGCCCTCACAACCTTTCGTCTTGTACTAGGCAAGGCACTTTATTGGGAGCTCTCCACATTGGTTACAGTAATGTTGCTTGGCCACTGGATGGAAATGCAGGCAGTAGGAAAAGCAAGAGGTGCGCTTCAAGAATTAGCAAGACTTATGCCCGACGAAGCTGAACGAATTAAAGATGACACAATAGAACGCATTTCGGTAGGCGATATTCAGAAAGGTGATTTGCTACTAGTTCGCCCTGGTGCAAAAGTTCCAGCAGATGGTGAAGTTGTGAGCGGAGAATCCAGCGTTAATGAGGCAATGATTACTGGTGAATCCACGCCTGTGCGCAAATCTCCAGGGTCGAAAGTCATCGCTGGAACAGTGAATGGCAATGGTTCGCTAAGGGTGCGGGTGACAAAAGTTGGAGAGGAAACTATGCTTGCGGGAATCATGCGTCTAGTTGCGGAAGCTCAAAGCTCACGCTCGATGGCTCAAAACCTTGCCGACCGCGCAGCATACTGGTTAACAATAATCGCTATCAGCGCTGGAGTACTTACGTTGACCTTCTGGACCCTCTCGTCACCTCCTCAGCCATTCGCAAACGAGCCACGAGGTACCTTCGCGATTGTCCGGGCAGTAACTGTCCTTGTTATTGCCTGCCCACATGCACTTGGTCTGGCAATTCCACTTGTTATTGCCATTTCAACCTCACTAGCGGCGCGTAATGGGCTACTGATTCGTGACCGTCTTGCTCTTGAACAAGCAAGAAATCTTGATGTGGTTGTTTTTGACAAAACCGGCACGCTTACCAAGGGTGAGTATGGAGTTGTCGCTATCTATCACGTTGCAGGCTTAGACGAGAATGAGGTTCTAGCAAAAGCTGCAGCAGTGGAAAAGGACTCAGAACATATACTCGCGCAAGCAGTGGTGCGCTCAGCCCAGGCGCGTAATCTTAGTATTCCTGATGCTGTGGACTTCAAGGCGCTACCTGGGCTTGGCGTTGAGGCCAAGGTAGGAGGACGAACCATCCGGGTTGGCGGGCTTCGCCTGCTAGAATCACTTGGTCTCAATATCCCAGAAGAACTAAAACATTCAATTGACCAATCCCGCAGAGCTGGTCAGACTTTAGTGTTTGTCTTAAATGAAGATGAAATACAAGCGGCAATTGCCCTAGCGGATGTAATACGCAACGAGTCTCAAGAGGCGGTGAGGGGGCTCAAAAGGATGGGTTTGCAAGTCGCCATGATGACCGGCGACAGCTGGGACGTCGCCAGATGGGTTGCTGAGGAGCTTGGAATTGATGAATACTACGCCAATTTGCTGCCTGAAGACAAGGCGAAACGCATACAACAAATACGCCAAGAAGGACGACGTGTGGCAATGGTGGGCGATGGCATTAATGATGCTCCAGCACTTGTTTTGGCAAACATCGGAATAGCAATTGGCGCAGGCACAGACGTTACCATTGAATCCGGTGACATCATACTCGTTCGCAACGACCCTAGAGATATCATAAAGATTATCCGCCTAAGCCAAGCAAGCTATCGAAAGATGGTTGAGAACCTCTTTTGGGCTACTGGTTACAATGTTGTTGCTATGCCGCTAGCTGCTGGCGTTTTTGCCAATAAAGGAATCATCTTTTCACCAGCACTTGGGGCGCTATTTATGTCTATTAGCACAATAATTGTAGCTGTGAATGCGCAGCTACTAAGAAGGCTAAAATTAGGAAGTCTGCGATAGAAGTATCCGCGTTGATATTTAATTAATCAAAGAAACTTTCGCACGACGCTATGTATTTTGCCTAGCTTCCAACTCCATTCTAACCATCCAAATTAAAGGAAACGCCATGTATAAAAAGGTTGTCGTCGCCATCACGATTCCCGAATCATTCGTAGCCATCCCTACCACTGCTCCTGCAAGCATCCCAGCAAACGCAGCATTCATAATTGGGTGTTTGAGAAGTGTTCGCTTAAGGATGCCCACAGGTCTAATGAACAGGATAACCATTCCCACGATTAGGCAGAAAAACATGTAGGTCCAGAATGAGTATTTAATCAATCTTAGGTTCATTGCCCATTTCCTTAATGCTAACTCTGCCAGTATGTGGGGACCTAAAACCTTTGATTGAGTTATTGCCCTTCCAATGTGTGTTTTATGTTCAGAGTCAACCATTACGTTTGCAATTATGACACCCACAAACAATATGATAGCAACCGCAACAACCAAAATAACCATTCTAAGCCTGGAACGAGAACTATATGCTCGGAATATCGAAAAGCCAAAGCCAGCGAGCATCGCGAGCGTTCCACCAAAGTTCGTACCAAAGTTGGGTGCACCTACCACCAATACTACTGCCATAAAAAGCAATGCTATTGGCACTATATACTTCCAGTCCACAAACTTTCGGCGGTCAAGAAAGGAGAAAATACCCAAAATAAGCGCACCCATAAGTACGCCAACGGATTCATTGCCAATGCCGTAGAATCTGAGGCCTATAATAGGGTCATAACCAAAGATCGAATGCTTCGATAACGGTGACTTTGCCAGCATATCGAACATGAAAACTGCGGCCACCCCTACCCCAGTAACTCCAAAGACGGTACGAGAATCTCTAATTAGGCTTAATACCAATGCCAAAATGAGAGAAGATACCACAAAATAGACTAAAACAACTGAAAATTTGAAAAGATGAAATGCAGGCGCAAGCAGCAGAATTGCTGGAGAAATTAGACAAGCAAGCATGAGAAATCTCAATCGCAAAGGATGAAGTATTGACCGCAATATTGGCAATCCGGGATTCTGCCAAATGACTCCTAGTATACCCATCGCCGTCACGATAATGACAATAGCTATATAGGTAAGAAGTACTGGCCTTCGACCATTAAAAACTTGCGTTGTCTCTTCATTTAGCTGTTTAACTTGCCCAATGGAATCAGCAATAGGCATTGAAACTATTGGCTGTCCAAGCATACTAGGGTGCGGTTTTATACCAAAAAACTTTAGAACTGTGGGAGCTATATCGAGATTCGTTATCAAACCTTCTCTTTTTGTAACGCTTGAAGTAACAACTCCGGGTGCCACGTCTGTGCCAACCATAATTATTGGAGTCAAACGGTTACCATTTGCATATGCGTCCATATTAGGCGCTGGCACAATAAAAATAAGAAGGTAACGCTCTGTGGAGGCCTTTAGATACTTGTTTAAATCAACGAGGAAATGGGCGCATTCAGCCGCTGCCAATCGCTTGTAGTACTCAAACCTGCTAGGCATGAGGTCCGCGCCTGCTGCTTCAACTCGCCCTCCATCACCAGCCTCGACAACTACGAACTTATTTCCGTTAAGCTCCCGAACACGACTTAAAATATACGCATAGTTCGTACGCATTCCAAACGGCCAATGCCCATCACGGCTGGTTACTTTTTTGCTGACGTCCCCAGTTGAAACCACACCTCGCTTGTTCATGGCAATCATTACGCTTGGGCGGAATGGAGATGAGCCTCGGTCGGAGTTGCCGTAAACAGCCGTTTTCACACCTGCGCTATAGAGAAGTTCGCCGAGAATGCCGGGAATTACATCATAATTGAGACCAGAATTGGCGGCAATAACAGCAGCTATTTTAGTTTGGAGTACTGCTGCAGGCTCTTTGAGGCTAAAGCCAGTGTTCCTTTGCCAAATTGTCGCGGCAGTTTCGCCACCCAGTTTTTCATCTGCATTTGCTGCGTACTTTGAAAAGGCATCAATCGTTGGACGCTCGAAACCCATTCCACGTGTGCCTGCCCCAATGGTGACAGCGTTATCCTCGAAGTTTTGACACGCCGCTGTTTTATTATTCATCAGCCCAATGGCGCCAATGCGAATCAACTGCCTAAACTCTGGAATATCCCATCGGAGCATGTCGTTTAAAGACAGTCCTTCGAACGTAACAAGGACGACAGCTTTCCCCTCTGATTGTGCTGGGTGCACACTTGCAAATAGCAATATAATTGATAACCAAACTAGCCTTTTCATAGGATTTCCATATACAATTTCTGCGTTTCTTTGATCATAACCTCGCTACTGAACCGTTCACGCACCAGCCTTGACCCCGTTTCGGCAAGTTGGCGTGCTAGGTTGGGGTCTGCAAGCAGACGACAAACTTGATTTGCAATTTCATGAGGATTCCCTGGCTCAGCAAGAAGTCCGCTAATCTCATTATCAACAATCTCCACGATACCACCCGTCCGAGAAGCAACAACAGGGATTTCTTGAGACAGTGCCTCGACCAAGGTCAGACCAAAGCTCTCCCGTGTAGAAGCTAGGACAAAGACATCGAATGTTCGCACGATATCAAGCGCATCTCTGCGGAAACCAAGAAATTCAATCTTATCCCGTATGCGAAGTGACTCTGCAAGCAACTCGAGAGACTGTCGTTGAGGCCCGTCCCCTACTATACAGAACCTTGCCTCCGGAAACTGTTTGGCAATCAACGCTGCCGCATGGATAAAGTAGTCAACACCTTTTTGAGGTGCAAGCCGTGATACTGTGCCCACAAGCATTCCATTCTTTATTTTGCGTTCGACAGGGGCAAATGTGACGCCATTGTAAATTGTTACAATCTTGGAAGGTTCAATCTTCTGTTGGGAAATCAACTCATTCCTCAGCGCATTTGAAACGGTGATGATTTTATTAGTGAAGCGGGAAAAGAACCACCCCATGCCACCAATCAAAGCTCGTTTGAGATTTGTGGTACGCTCGTCAAATATGAAAGCATGCTCCGTTAGAATGAGTTTCGGACGCCGGGCGATAGAAAGCGCAGCTAATCGGCCGATTAGGCCTGCTTTAAAGCTATGCATGTGAAGAATATCTGGCCTTAGATCTCGGAGAATCCGCCTAAGTTTTATTATTGCAAAAAAATCCTTCGATATGCTTATCTCTCCGATTATGTCCAATGGTATCGCTGGGATTCCTTTCTCTTGTACTTCTGCAAAAAGGGAAATTCTAGGTGGACAAATAACAATTGGTTCAAACTTCGACCTATCGAGCCCCGATAAGAGTGTTAAAAGATGTACCTTAATTCCGCCCTCAGTCGGTCTGACAAGATAGGCTATTCGGATTTTTCTTCCACCCATGAGCTCTCCGTTTCCCATAGCTTTCTCTATTATATCAGGTATTACCCTTTGTCTTTCATGAATAAGCTTAACCTTTAAGATAGCTCGATTTCCTGGGGAGAGTTTTGTGAGGAATTTAGAACCTATTCAGCAGAAAGGTAGTTATCAAATAAAGCAGTTGAACTTATTGAGAGTGGCAGTTTGCCCAATAATTCGGAATATTAGCCATAGCTGGTTGATGTTCGGAAGGTCGGAGGCTCATCTCAACAGCAACCGTGGTCCCGCCGTGGCCAGTAGCCAAATATACTTTGTCTGCAACAGTTAGAACAGCTTTATAGCCCATTCCCAACGTCCCAGCAGTTGAGTATCCTTTTACCAGCGCTACTTCAGGGAGAACTAATGCTTCTATGCCGGGGCCACGATCAGCGACCACAAACATTAGCCTATCATCTAACCTATGGAGCGATGCTGTACCTGAACCCGCATGTTTGAGGGCATTGGTTGTCAACTCACCCACACAAAGAACAAAGTCATAAATTCGAGATTGGTCCATCCCCTCAGTCTCAGCCAATTTGGCCACTTCATGTCTAATTATTCCTAAATCCTTACCACTTTTTATTTCCCACGATGCAATTGGTTTTCCAGCAATCTTTTCAATCTCTTCCTTTTCCGAGATTACAAGTTTTCCTTGGGTTGCTGCCAAAATAGTTTTGCGGTAGAACTCCCTCTTCTGCCTCTCCAATTCAAGCCGTCGCTCCTCTGCCTTTACACGCTCGGTAATATCAAGCAAGGTGCCGATAATCGCAGGCTTTCCTTTAAATGTGGTACGCGTCCCATATACTTCAACATCTATGATACTCCCGTCTTTTTTTAGGCCTTTAAATGTGTAGTGGATGCTTTTCACTTCGCCTCTTATTCGCTTGCTTATGTTTTCTGCAACGAGAGCCCTACTCTCTGGAGCCGTTAGGTCCAAAGCGGTTTTCTTTTCAATAACTTCATCAGGGGTATAACCAAATATTTCTGCAGCCCTTGGATTTACATATATTAACTTTCCGTTTTGGATTATGTAAACTCCAACTAGCGATTCTTCAACCAAACTCCTATACTTTGACTCGGCTTCCATAAGTGCTTCCTCGGTCTTTTTCCGATCGAGCGCATTTGCCAGTATTTCGCCCAAAATTTTAAGAAGCACAACCGAGTCCTCAGACCATGTCTTTTCCTCCTTAACAGTCTCAAAACCTAGAAAACCAATGCTTACACCTTGAGATATCATGGGTAAGGCAATAAATGACTTGACATCTTCTGATTCGAACACTTCCCTTTCTTTCGCATACTCTGGTGGCATTTCGCTAACGCGTGGTATAATGACCGGCTCATACCCTGCCAATCCTTTTTTCATAAGTGGGTAATCCTCAATCCTCATATTCTGAAAAAGATGAATTGTAGGCTCTACCCCTTCAGCACACCACTCATACACATTGCTTACAGTCTTGCCATCCTCGCTTATCAAGAATACAAAACTGCGGTCAGCACCAATAAAACTACCAATTACTCCCAAAGCTCGGTTGATACCTGCGTCAATCTCCTCAGGCGGAAGGTTTATGAACTTCGTGGATAACTCTACAATGACACGTTCAAGCTCCATCCTATATTTCAGTTGCTCTTCGACTTTCTTCCGCTCCGTCATAGCTCGGGAAATTCCACGCAACCCAATTACTTTGCCATTTTCATCAAACATTGGCCTAGCATTCGTCTCAAGAAAGCGAATCGACCCATCTTTATGAAGAAATCTTGTTTGAACGCTTGTAATTTCTCTATTTTCTCGAATGGCTGATAGAAAAATTTGCTCAACATGTTCCCGGTCAGCAGGAATAACAAAGTCAAAACCAACGCGCCCTATTATTTCATTTGGCTTGTAACCTAATATTTGTTCCACAGCGGGATTGGTAAACTTGATTCGTCCATCGACGTCGATTTCCCATACCCAATCTGAAACACCTTCGACGACTTCGCGATATTGGGCTTCGGAGACTTCAAGAGACTTTGTCGCCCGCCAGGTTGAAGTGTAATCTTCATGTTGGACTACAACATTGCAAACCTTATCTTCGGCATCCTTAATGGCAAAAACAAACATTCGGAGAATTTTGCGGCCTGGGTGAACAGGAGAAATGTGTCGAACCCTAGCAAGGTCGTATTCTATTATAAACTCAATGGACCCACCATCTTCAAAGACTTGCCTAATTTTAGACGCAAAGCCCTGTCTAATGATCTCATTGTCTTTGAAAATGTTGTATTTTCCAACGACTTCTTCATCGCTTTCAATTCCTAAAAGTCGCCTGCAAGCCTTATTTTCAAAGATTAGCGTACCTTCTTTGTCCAGTATCCAAATGCTTATCGGGCTGTTGATTAAAACTTCAGAACAAATATTCTTAATGACGTCACCTACATTGGCTAGTTTGCACTTGTTACTTTTCTCGCTCATAAGGGAACAACTCGATTTCAGAATGTCTGCGCAGGCGGACTTTATAATTAAATATACCCAATTTTGACACCATAAATGCTTGATTTGTCCGCTGAGATGAACCGAAAGCCCTAAGGACGACATGACTAATATTTGCTATAATTTATGGGCAGCTAAGAAAGCTCAAATGAACACCCAGAGTACAAATCCGCAAATGCAGAGGCTCAGAATTACTGTAAAGGGTATCGTCCAAGGGGTTGGATTTCGACCATTTATATATCATCTTGCGCGCAAGCATGGCTTAGCCGGTTGGGTTTGCAATACGAATGACGGCGTTTTAATTGAAGCAGAAGGCAACGAAGACAACCTCCGAGGATTTATGGAATCGGTCAAAACCAACGCCCCACCGCTTGCCTTAATTACAGATGTTTCTGCCGAACCTCTGCAACCTATTGGTGAATGCGAATTCATTATTCGCCACAGCCTGAGCAACTCCGAACCCCAAACAACCATCCCACCAGACGTTGCTACATGTGCAGATTGCCTTGCAGACATCTCAAACCATGCTAACCGAAGATACCACTACCCTTTTACGAATTGCACAAACTGCGGCCCTCGTTTCACAATAATTGAACGAATACCCTACGACCGGCAAAATACAACAATGGCGGCTTTCGACATGTGCCCAGACTGCCTGGCCGAGTATGAGAACCCCAGCGAACGGCGATTTCACGCCCAGCCAAATGCCTGTCCTGTGTGCGGACCCCACCTTATCATAGACGGTCATAAATATACCAACGACTCAGAAGCCATCTCCAAAGCAGCCGAGATACTTCGCCGTGGAGAAATCCTTGCAATCAAGGGTCTTGGAGGATTCCATTTGGCTTGCGATGCCAGAAATACCAAAGCGGTCGGCATGCTGAGAAAACGCAAGGGAAGAGCAAAGAAACCATTTGCAGTAATGTGCGTTGATATCGATGAAGTCCGCCGAATTTGCGAAGTAGACCCAATTTCCGAAAAGCTACTTTTGTCGTTTGAACGGCCAATTGTAATCATGCAAGCGCGCACAAATAACGGGATATCACCCGAAGTTGCACCAGGAAATAATACGCTTGGTGTGATGCTTCCATACACTCCACTCCACCATCTTCTACTCGCACAAAGCCCCCCAACGCTAGTAATGACTAGTGGAAACTTAAGCGAGGAACCAATAGCTTACAAGGATGAGGATGCCAACCTCAGACTGGGTCATATCGCCGACCATATCCTAATGCATAACCGTCCCATCCACATGGCTTGCGATGATTCGGTGGCGCGAGCATTTTGTGATAAACCTATGCTGCTCCGCCGTGCAAGAGGTTACGTTCCTCAACCTATTAAAATAAACTTTAAAACGCCAATGATATTAGCATGTGGAGGTGACCTCAAAAGCACATTTTGTCTCACAAAAGGGGAACTTGCAATTCTAAGCCAGCACCTTGGCGATTTGGAAAACGCGCAGACAATCGAACACTATGATTCAGTCGTCAAGCACTTTTGTGAGTTTTTTGATGTCAAACCAGAGATAATAGCTCACGATTTACATCCTGACTATCACTCTACAAGATTTGCCGAGTCGCTTCGATGCGGAAAAAAGATAGCGGTTCAGCATCACCACGCTCACATTGCAAGCTGTATGGCGGAAAATAATATATCTGGCAAAGTAATTGGAGTCGCTTTCGACGGCACAGGATACGGAACGGATGGCCAGATATGGGGAAGCGAATTCCTAATTGCAGATTTCAAAAATTTTCAGCGGGCGGCTCATTTGGCATATATACCCATTCCGGGCGGCGAGGCAGCAATCAAAAAACCTTGCAGGATGGCGGCTGCATACCTTTTAAAAACCTTTGGTGATAGCGGCGAAAAAGTGGCTACCACAATAATGCCGTCATTCACATGTAAAGAAGCGCAAGTTGTTAAAATGCAAATAGATAGAAATCTCAACGCACCGCTTACCTCAAGCATGGGAAGGCTTTTCGATGCAGTCTCGGCCCTTCTAGGAATATGCACGGAGGTTACTTACGAAGGCCAGGCGGCTATTGAGCTTGAGGCAACGGCTAGCCCTAATAGCGAACCGTATAACTTTGAGCTTATAATTGGTAATGAGGACACCATTGAAATTGATGTTCGGCAAATGCTTAAACAGATAGTATTTGAAATAGAAAAAGGAACGCCATCTAGCATAATATCTAGTCGTTTTCATGCAACTATCGCTGAAATCATAAGCACAGTTTGCACTAAACTGCGTGACTGCACAAATCTAAACCGCGTTGTTTTAAGTGGTGGAGTCTTCCAAAATATGGTGCTACTTGGACTTTCAACAAAGAAACTCGAAAAACAAGGATTCGATGTATTTTGCCATGCGCTTGTCCCACCCAATGATGGGGGCATCTCGCTTGGACAGGCTGTTGTAGCAGCCGAAAGGTGGAATTGCCAATGTGCTTAGCAGTACCAATGAGAATTACCGAGATAAGCGGAAACACGGCAGTGGTCGAGCAAGAAGGAGTGTCTCGCAGAGTAAGAATTGACTTTATACCCAATCTTCAAGTAGGCGACTACGTCCTAATACACGCTGGAATTGCGATAGAGCGACTAAAAGCAGAGGAAGCCGAAGAAACACTCAAGGTAATTAGGACGTTGAACAAATGAGATACGTTGACGAATTTCGGGATTTTACATTAGCTCGAACTATAGTAGAAAACATCAACAGAATTGCCATAAGGCCTCTAACGCTTATGGAAGTCTGCGGCACCCATACAATGGCAATCGCCAGGTTTGGAATTAGAAATCTCTTACCTCCGAATATTAAACTGATTTCCGGTCCTGGATGCCCCGTGTGCGTTACTCCGCAAGCACTAATCGACTGCTTCATCGAGCTAGGTCGTGCCCCCAATGTTATCTTGGCAACCTTTGGGGACATGATTAAAGTTCCGGGTAGCCGAACAACGCTTGAAGCTGAGCGCGCACGTGGAATTGATGTTCGAGTAGTATATTCTCCGCTCGATTCTGTCATAATTGCCCGCGAGAATCCCGAAAAGCAAGTGGTATTCTTTGGTGTTGGCTTCGAGACGACAATCCCTGCAGTAGCACTTGCTGTTCTGGAAGCTAAGGAACTTAGACTGAACAACTTTAGCATCCTATCAGCGCATAAGTTGATACCGCCAGCAATGGTGGCTCTCGCATGCGACCCAGAAGTTGCTATCGATGGATTCATTTGTCCGGGTCATGTGAGTGCAATCATCGGAAGTGCAGCCTACGAACCCATCACCAGCAAATATGGCATTCCATGCGTAATCTCTGGCTTCGAACCGCTCGATATCCTTCAGTCAATTTTCATGTTGACAAGGCAAATAATTGAGGGACAAGCTGAGGTGGAAGTTCAATACTCAAGAGTAGTAACGCAAGAGGGCAACCCAGCGGCGATTAAGTGTCTCAGAGAAGTTTTCGAGCCGGACGATTCTGAATGGCGAGGATTGGGGATTATTCCTGAAAGCGGCCTTCAACTCCGAGATGAGTTTTCAGAGTTCGATGCATCAAGGTTTATCAATAATCAAATCCCCCAGCCTATAGAAAACAAAGCCTGCGAGTGCGGCTCAATACTTAAAGGATTGAAAACCCCTTCCGAATGCCAAGCATTCGGCAAGAAATGTACACCAGAGCACCCTCTAGGCCCTTGCATGGTCTCAACTGAGGGCGCATGCTCAGCGGAATATAGGTACGCAACAAGATGAACGACAACATGATTCTTTTAGCCCACGGGGCAGGTGGCAAAAAAAGCGCAGAACTTATTCAAAGTTTGTTTCTCCAATACTTTGATAACCCGGTGCTCAATAACCTAGGCGACTCGGCAATCTTAAATGCAAGGCCAGGCCAACTTGCGTTTACAACCGATTCTTTTGTAGTTGACCCTCTTTTCTTTCCTGGCGGTGACATTGGGAAGCTAGCCGTTTGCGGCACCGTAAATGATCTTGCGGCAGTAGGAGCGCGCCCCATAGCCTTGAGCACCGCCTTCATTCTCGAGGAAGGTCTGAAGTTGGAAACTTTGGAGCAAGTTGTGGCCTCAATGGGGGCAGTGGCGGGCGAACTCGGCATCCCAATAGTTGCAGGCGATACAAAAGTTGTACCTCACGGCTCGGCAGACAAGATGTTTATAACCACATCGGGCATCGGTTATCTGTCAGCAAACCAAAAACCTCCAGCGCCCAACCGCGCAAAACCAGGCGACATAGTTCTAATCAGTGGAACAATCGGCGAACATGGCATGGCTGTAATGCTGGCAAGAGAGGGAATCGAGTTTTCTACAAACATCCAGAGCGATTGTGCGCCACTCTGGGGGTTGGTGTCTTCCATGCTAGAAACAGCGCCTGACATCCACTGTCTTCGCGACCCAACACGTGGCGGACTGGCGGCTGCCCTAAATGAACTTGCTGTTCAGTCGGGTGTTTGTATCGAAATCGAGGAATCGGCAATTCCGATAAACGAAGACGTTCGGGTAGCTTGTGAGCTTCTCGGGATTGATCCCCTACATGTTGCGAACGAAGGCAAAATTGTTGCTATTGTCCCTGAAAATGATGCAGAGGCAGTATTAAAAACGATGAAAGCCCACCCTCATGGCAAGCATGCTAAAATCATCGGCTGCGTTAAATCTTCCCCAACCGGGCGTGTCCACCTTCGAACCCCAATGGGAACTCTACGCATCCTCGACATTCCCTCGGGAGACATCTTACCAAGAATTTGTTGACAGTCAGCAATAATATTAGGCTGCGCAGCAAAGTCAGCCATTTATTAGCCGCAGTAATTACCGGCTTAAACAGCAATCAATTATCGAAAATCCACCTTATATCTTTTAACAGCAGAAGAAAGCTTAGGGCGCGGTACGGCTGTGGGTACTTGTAATACCTAGCGCCTCCGACATATGAAATATATCGCCTGGGGCAGGATGATTGATATCCACGGCCGCTTTAATCTGGTCCCGCTTCTCCCAATATGCCTGGATAAGCTGGGAATCCAACATATTTTCAAACACGCTAGCAAACTCGTTTTGCGTCTGCGATTTGAAACAAGTAAAATAATCACATAACGCCAGGGTCAAGAGATACTCATCCGGGGATGATTCAACCTGGGGAGATGCTCGCTGACTACACAGTGCTTCAACTAGACGAGCAAATGCACTGTCGCAGGTCCGATATAAGCTTGGATTTACTTGCTGAATTGCCTCAAACACATCGTCAAAACTGGTATACAAGCCGTGATTGTATAGGATTAAAGCAATAATTCTCTCATTTTGCTTAATTATATCTGCAGGTAGACTTCTAATCCTGAATATCCCATAGGTGCTAGCCACGCTTGAACCATATAACTTTTTAAAGTACTCAAAATCTGCCCCGCTAGTTATCTCAGGTACGCCAGCTTGCTTCAACATAGAATACAAAAACAGGTTGGATGAATAACCAGGTGGGACAGTCTTTTCGACTATTATAAACCCATTTCTAGTGAACCATGAAATCGCTTGCTCAGCCCACCTACCATAAAAATAGAAGCCAACCATATTTGCTATGCCTTCTTTGTAGGTCATTGACATGTCGGGGATAGCTTCGATGAAATAATGATTTTCATCTGCACCATAATAGTAGTTGCCATACATATGTGTGCGATCTTCCGACAAATCCTGAGCATGCATCAATTCATGGCAAAAAGTCGCAAGAATCGAGTTAAAGTCCGGAAATTGCGAGGTGTCATTTAACCAATATGAACCGAAAGTTATGCTGGCTGGGGTGGTATCCGTGCCTGCATACGAACAAGGCCAAGCATGACCACTATCCAGGCAAGCATCATACCATGTGGGGCTTGTGTTTGTAATCGAAGTATTCAAATCGTCAATGAAATAAATGGTAACAGTCTTTTCCGTAATACGCAGAAGCCTCTCGATAATATTCCTAAAATGATTGCAATCCGCCCCTGGCACGGTGCCTCCGCAAGCCGCTTTTATTATTTTCCTAAACTTATCACAAGATTGGCCAGTATAAGGTGCGCCCGATCCGCTTCCATCCAACACCTGCTGAACGTTGATACGCTGCGCAGTCCCCGTAGTTGAATTCGGGTTTGCAACAAAACGGAAATCGAGTTTGCTCTTTATGTATTCCACATCAGCAGCCTGCACACCATTCGCAAATACCACAATTAAGCAGGCGGCGAAAAGAACCCTTGAAACTGTTGGCATGTGTTTTTTCATGATATGCCTCCACTCCTTTGTGCAGCTGCTTGGGTGGGCAATTCATCGCAGAATATAAAGTCGTCGGTAGCGCTCTTGCGGCCTGAAGTTATCGTTTGGCCACCCCTAAGCCGCCAAGTTATCTCATAGCTATACTGAAGCTGGTCCGCGGGGCGAATGTATTCGAGAGTTTGCGAAAGCTGGCCACTCGCCGGATTAAGCGTTGCTTGCTTTACTTGTTCGACATCGCCAAGCTTATAGAACAACTTGACTGTGATTAGCCTAACCCCTGTCTGTTGAATTATATTTGGGTCTGCTTCCAAATGTATCGTCCGCTTAAGATAAGGAGGTGTAACTGTAATGGCAAAATTACTGGACTTTCGCCACCCCATGTCTACCTCCTTGCCCCCGTGGAAACTCCAAACTGTGTTATACTCATAATCCATCCACTTGTCGCGGTCCTTGTCGTCCTTCCAACCATACATGAGCCTAAAGTAATTGCCATTCTGGTTGAAATTTGTGCGGTCAATGCGAATCTCGTCGTTAGTCTGAGCGCCTCCTTCGTGGATTTTTCGCAACCTCACAGCAACATAATTTACATAATTTGCGAAATCGGAGGCGTTTTGGCCATCCAAATAGACGCTTATCTCACGCTGCTTAAAGACAGGATCGTCAAGGTTTACTTCAAAAAAATGTTTGCGGTCATTCATAAGTTTGGAAAGGTTCCCAATGTTTTCGTCAAATCTAAGCTGTAGAGTATCGGACATGTATTTTTTAAAACTCATTTGGAACTTGCCAGTTCTGCGAACCTTCTTCATAGTATAGGAGGCAATCAACGAGAAAGAAGGCTCACTTTGTTGTGAGCTTCGCGCTGACTGACCGTTTTGCGTCTCCCTATCTGATACTGGCACAGGTCGCTTTCCCCTTAGGTCTTGGCTTTGGTGTGGCCTAAACGGCCCTGGTGGACGAGCGGGCTCTTGCTCATCGGAAGAAGTTGCAGTAGAAGTAGCTTGCTCACTTGCAGAACCTGCTTCAGACGTTTCTGAAGACACTTGTTCACTCTCGGGAGACGACTGGCCCTGTTGCGAACGTTGCCCACCTTCATCTCCAATGCCGTTCCACTTGTCCGCCCTAGCAGCAATCATTGTTCGAATCCAATCAATTTTATTGGGAAGCAGATTTGCGCCCGAACTCCGAGACTGTTGCCGTTGAGTTCTGAGAAATTCTGAAGCCTTGTCAAGCAATCTGGTCGCACTCCCCTGCTCCGATGCGCTTTCTTGAATCTTGTCGAACATTGCCTCACAAATCTTACCGTAAGCCATTCCGACTAGCGTATCCATCCTAGCATCTTCGCCTTTGACCACAAGTTTGATAGCACCAGTATCCCTTAATTCGTCAAAGGCATCGCGGATTTGAAAGCCTAGGTAACTGCTAGCGAAGGCTGCTGAGAACTCTCTGTGGCTATATATTTTCTCCCATTCAGCCTCCAGTGTTGCGTCGTAAGGATTCCGGTAGCCTGCCAACTCCATCTCAAAGGTAAAGCTAATGTCTGGAGTAGCCGTTTTGAAACTTTCCCAGAGCAATGTTGCCCCCAGTTTGGTAAGCCTAATACTGACTGCCGCTTTTTCACCATCAAGTATGGGTGCGTTGCCTAGCCCAAGTACCTTGGTTGTCCAATCCCCATTTTCTTGTTGAAAGCTTGAGACTATGCCAAACTTTCCGGACTTGAATATGACCGGTCCTGCTATATTGGCGCCTGGGATTTTACGCCTTAGCTCGGCTTTTGCCTCTGCAAGCTGCTCCTCGGTTGCCCCAAGTTGTACCAAGCAGTGAAGAATTCCACCGCCTTCACCTTCTTCTGCTTCAGTTCCGCCGGGAATGCCTGCAACGTTTTTTACAAACTTAATAAAGCTAAACTGCGGCTTGCCATCGTCGCCCACAGCCAAACGCGCTTTGTCCGGTACATAGTAATAGGTTTTAGGATCGTTGAAATCCTGAAATAAGGTCAACTGACCTGCTTTCACGCTCTTATCTAGGAGAATCTCCTGCCCACAGCCAAACCCAAAAGCCCCAAATACGCCAACTAGAATTGGAACAATACGAAATATTACTCTCATATACCTCAACTCCTTCCAGGTTCCCAGGGGGACATTCTTACATTCCAAGCTTCTCTAAAACTCGCTCAATTGCCCCTGTAACAAGACTTTCTGCTCTCTTTTTGTAAAGCTCCGTGATTAACAGGTCATCCGGTATTGTGGCATAGATATACTCATCACTGACGTTTGCCACCCATGGGCACACTAGCTTTCCGGCTGTCTTGTGGTTGAAGATAAGCCTATAAGCGTAGTTTTTCTTGTCGCGGTCCATGAATATCTTCGCAGAAACCAGTGGCTCTTTCTTTGCCGGCGATAAATGGATGTTGGTTTCAACTTCTTTACCAAATTGATAATAGTGCAATTGAGCCGTACACCTGGTAATATCTTTCTCCTTCAATGCATCCAAATCGCCCTCGAACTCAATAGTTATAGGGCGGACAGGCGGCGTGAGAGTAACACCTTCCCAGCTTCCTTGCACCCATTGTGGGTTTGCAGGATAGATGTTGCCGCCCTTGAGACTCCATTGCGCTTGGTATTCGTATACATCGGGATTGGAATCATCCCCACGGGCGTATGTAACAGAAGCTGTTACACCATTGTTTTTAAGATAATTTGCATCAATGGTTACATGGTCTTCAAAGTCCCGACCGCTTGTTCTCTTTTTCCGAACATTAACGGTCACATAATTAACAGCCTCATCAAAAATCTCTTTGGCATCAAGGTCGAGAATGAATTTTATGTCTCTGTGCGTGAAGAAAGGATCGTTCAAGTTTACTGCAGCAACACACTTTGGATTATTCCTAACGCCGTCATACCACTCAGCAAGATTTGCCGTCAGCTGCAAAGTTTCACGATAAGGAAGGCTGTATTTAAGGTACCAGAAGCGGTCCTTCATTTGTTCCGATTTTGCAAACTTGTAATGACTCATCCTATAGCTGTCACCGCGTACCGCTGGTGCTTTCGGGTCACTGTCGCCCGACTTGTCTCTATCCTCTTCATTCAGCATTTCTTCTGGGCTTACTTGCTCACTTTCTGCAAAGCTGTTGAGGAAAAATTGGAAGAACGCATCGCGGATTTTTGCCGTACGCTCATCGGAGATCTTTTCCTTGAAATTCATGACTATAATTTCTTTTTCGCATAAAAAATCAAACATTTGGCGGGTTTCATTGTAAGTATATTTATGATTGCTATCACTGCACCAAAATAGGAAACACTTTCGCTTGTATTTGTGCTCGTATTCAACCGCGAGACTGTCTGCTTGTTGCTGGAGCTTTGACCAATGGAAATAGATTGTCCCTTCAACAGCAGGCATCATGGTATAGTATGCTAGGTTGAATGAAAGCGATATGTCGGTTATACTTCGCGATTTTTGGAATGTTGCATCTAGCAATTGCGCGCCATTTGCGGTGAGCCTCGCTGCCGCAGCCACCCTCTGCCCAGGCATAAGTGGCGCTTTGCCCGATGTTATGAGAGATTTCGTCAAACCCTGATCTGTCAGTGTTGCAGATGTAATCTGAAAAGTACTTGTTTCACCATCAGGCACAACAGGTGCCGCACCTAGTATTTCCGCCTTTGGTTCTTTCTCCCTAACAAGCCTCAAGAGCTCTGCTTCCTGGTCTTTCGTAAGGCCAAATTCCATTAGGAAGTGTAGAAGCCCGCCGCTTATTCCCCCTGCTTCCTCCCTTTGTTCTGTTGTAAACTTTAAAAATAGAAATTGGGGCGTGCCATCTTCCTTTGTTGCAAGATGCAAGTTCGTTGGCAAGTAGTAGTACTGCGGTTTCATTTGAGTTGAAGACTCCGATTGTAGCAGTGTTACCGCTGTTCCGTCCGAAAGGGTTACAGTTTTTCGCCCTTCGTACATCATCCCTGCGGAACACTGCAATGCAACAATCAAAATAACCAAAACTGTAATAAGCCCTGCAAACAGAATCTTTGTTTTGCTCATTGTTTTCCATCCTTTCCTTGTGGACTATATCAGAGCAATCGCTCTATTTCGGCAACTCGTCTACAAATATAATGCCGCTAGTATCGGCTGTCAGTGGCTTTGTTACTTCACTTCCGTCGTTTAACCCCCACCTAACCTCATAATCATAGCGATATTCCCCTTTAGGTTGGATTACCGCAATCCTTTCCTCAATCGGCTCGTTCTTGACCCTAATTAACAGTTGCCTACTCTTCGGTTTGCCAAAAAAGTCGTATATCAACTTAACTACACAGTACTTAACCCCTGTGTCCCTCATTGCTTGCACATCGCCTTCAATTAATATCTCACGCCTTTCATAAGGAGGCACGACATTTATCATAGGAGAACTTGTTTTGCGCCATTCATCTTCCAGCGTTGCGCCATCACGAAAACTCCACTTTACGCGATACTGGTATTCAAGCCACTTAGCTCTATCATTATCGCCGTTCCAGCCGTATACAACCGAGAATTTGTTTGCCTTCTGTGCGAATGTATTCCTATCTACTACTACCTCCCCCACCGTAGAGTTGCCGTTTTCATGTTGCTTCTCGATTGTCACAGTAACGTTGTTAATATACTTGTCAAAGTCATCAAGGAGGCTACCATCAACGCTAACAAACACCTCTCTCTGGGAAAACATTGGGTCGGCTAGATTGACTGCTTTGAAGTATTTTTCATTCCCGCCGTATTTCTTGTAGAGATCACCTATGTTAAAACTAATCAGCGCTGTTCGCTTTGACACTGCTTGGTGGCTGAAATTGAGCACAGTATGACCGCTTGAAGATATCTCTTTCAGCCTGTATGAACCTGTTAGCGAGAAATAAGAAGAACCACTGCTTGACCCACCTGTGATTAGCTTCATCAACGAATCAAGAGCATTTTCCTGTTGAGAAGGCGGAGGCGGCTCTTCGACTCTTGTAAAAAGTAGATCAAGCAGTTTGCTGTAAACAGTATTCAGTAGTGCCTCAGTTGGGGCATGTTCTCCTTTGCTAATCAACTTAATTGCATTGTTTCGCATCAGACGCTGGAAAGCGAGGTCTACTTCGGCACCAATACAATAGACTTTCGCTCCCGCTTTGAATTGCTGATCCTTCTGCACCTCGCTCCAATCAATATCAACCGTGGCGTCATATGCGTCGCTGAGACCCTCAAATTGCATTTCAAAAACAACTGAAACATCGGGGTTAGCCATCTGAAAGCTGTTGTAGAGTATTTGAGCACTTTGCTTATCCAAGTTGAACGAAACCGCTATTTTGTTCCCCTCAAGAACTGGAGCGTTTCCTGTTGCAATCATTTTCCGCTTTGCGTTATTTTCGCCATCCGGCACATCAACCATTGCTAAAGAAGAAATTATTGCGTATCGGCCGGAGGTGAATATTACCGGTCCTCTCAGCCTGACTTCTTCATCATCAAGAAGCTTCCTAAGCTCAGCCTCCGCTTTCAAAACTTGTTCTTTTGAAGTTCCGTATTCTGCAAGGAAATGAAGAACGCCGCCGCCTGCTGCTTCGGTGATTGTGGTTGAGTCCTCTGAACCCGACTTTACGTTTTCGACATAGCGCATGAAGCTAAATTCCGGTCCACCATTGGTGTCAGTGCTTAAGCGACCATCGGCTGGGATATAAAGATATTCCTTCGGATTCGTAACGAGTGGAAAGCACCATAATCCAGCTACTCGAACCGCCCTATCAATTAGTATTTGCTGGGCATGGCATGCGGTTGTAGTAATTGCAAAAATAACAACCAGATAAACCAATAAAAAAAGGCGTCTAAAAACATAATTGGAAGTGCCGAAAACTTTAACTTTTCCCATATTCTAACTTTGGGCCTCCTGCGAAGGCGGAATAAGCACAAAGTAGGTTTCTTTTGTTTCGCCGAGATCCTGCACAACCTTCCCACCATCTTTGAAGTACCAGGTTACTTTGGCCTTGACTTTTGACCCCTGATCCAAATACAGGGTGACTTGCGAAGTACTCTCGGTATCTCTTGCTCGAAGAGTAACCCTTGTTCTCTTTGGCTCGCCAAGAACAAGATATTCGAAAACCAGATTCGCGCTAATAACGCCTTTATCGTTGAATAAACCGCGGTCGGCATCTACTTCGATAAGTTGCTTATCGAATGGTGGTACCAAGCTAATTGCCGGGTCGTTGGCTTTTAACCACTTAGTTGGATCAGATGGAATGCTTATGGTATCGCGATTTCGCACACTCCACATAACTTGATATTCATAATCAAGCCAGCTTGCATCTTTTTCCCCTAACCGAGGATATGTTACCTCTTGCACTAGCTTTCCATCCTTAACGTTTTCATGACTAAAACGCAAAGTGCTTGTAAACTCAGGATTGTCACCTAGTTTCTTTCTTACATTCACCGCAACAAAATTGATGGCGTCACTGAAACTACTTGCATAGTCGCCATCAACCTGAAAGTAAATTGTTCGGAACTCGAAAGCTGGGTCTCCGAGGTTTATAACGCGGAAATACCGGGGGTCGTCTTTTAATGCATCATAGAGTCCTCTAATATTGCCGGCTGTATTGACGGGCACTTTCACAGTGGAGTTCTTTGTAAGGATTACTGAAAAGGTATTTTGACGAATATCCTCACGTTTCTTCATCACATATTGATTGTCCGTATAATATTTCTGGTCACCCGTTCCTGTGAAAAGCCTTGCAAGCCACCCCTTCGATTGACGACCTGCAATTTGGCTCTGCTCTACAGCAACTTCACGCGGCGGATCTGCCGAGAATCCAGTTTTTGCATCAAACATTAGTTCAATAATTTTGTTTGTAATCGTATCAACTAACGCCTGAAGATCCCCAGCCTTAAGGTCCAAAGCCTTTGTCCTATCAAGCACCTCAACTTTTATGGTGCCGTTCCGTCGAAGTTCATCAACAATATCGCGAATTTGCCGCCGGGTGTAATCTTGCTGGACGTTGATTACCTTGGAGAAGTGGTTATAGACGGTAGTAACGTCAGCTGTAACACGAGCGTCAAAGCCTACTACTGCCGCCTCGTAGTATGCATTAATGCCAATCGAGACATCTGATGTGGGGCCGGATAAAGAATCCCACAAAAGAGTGGCACCTTGCTGATTTAAAACTGCCGCTACAGCCGCACGGCTGCCAGGCGTGATGGGAGCTTTTCCACTTGTAACTACCTTTCGAGTAAAACCGCCTACATCGCTCAACACCGCCGATACCACTTCGAAGCTACCTGGTTCATCCTCTCCCTCAGCAGGTTCTGCCTGCATTAGCGGGACAGGACCCACAATTCTCGCGTCCGGGATGTTTTTCTTCAGCTCTTTATCGAGTTCAGCGACCACTTCGGCCGGCAGGGTAAACTCGACCAATGCATGAAAAAGGCCGCCCCCTGTCTTGCCTGCCGGGTCAACATACTTTAGACACAGAAAGGCTAGCGTCCCATCCTCATTCACGGCAATTCGGGGATAAGTAGGCACATAATAGTATGACTTTGGATCGGCATAGTCCTGAAGTAATTGAACCCCATTAATCATCATTCTGCCTTCGTCCATTTTTACCAAGGCATAACCAGAACTACTAACAATCACTAATACAGCTACCACAAGGCAAAGTGTATGGATTTTTGTCATTGTTCGTCTCCTAAACTTGAACTCTCGGAAGGCTTTGGTAGTTCTTCCGAAGGCGTCGTAACGTCTAACATCTGTGACCATGGCTTGCCAGGTTGCCAAGGTTTGATTTTCTCTTCGCCGCTCATTGTAATCTCGCGAATCCTGTAGGCATAAGGTTCCTTTAGGGAAACAGCAAATTTAAAGCGAACTGTGGCAGAATATATATCTGGAGTTGATTTTGAGAAAGTTACCGTAGCGGTTAACGGCTTTCCTGTAATAGATTTCGCTTGGATTTCAACTATTTTCTCAAAGAGGTCAGGGCGAAGCGAATTATTGAAATCATAGCAATAAACAGAGAGTGCTGCATAATTAGCTGGCACGCTTTCGTTGATATCAATCTGCTTGAATATGTTTGGGTATTTCACAGCGTCAATGGTTACCGACACCGTATCTGCTAAAACTACGTAGGGGTTGGGCTTTGGCTTCTCAGCCTCCCTTGATTCTTCATCGTGATTAATGTCAACATTTCCCTCAACCTGCGCGGTTTCTTGTTCCGAAGCGATGCCTTCAGCATAAAAAGCATAAGACAGGCTCAGTATCACTCTTCCCGCCTGCAATGCATCCCCAAGGGCTTGGCTAGTCAAATCATCAGGAGCTATTGTAAAAAAGCGCTCGCTCCAATAACCCTCCCTAGGAGCCGTGCCTTCGACATTTTCCAACGAACCAGCCCCAATAACTGAGGGTTTAGAATCTGAAGCAAGCTCTTCGCGAGGTTGGTCAACTAAACGAGTATAGTTTAGCAGGGTTTCTACTTTGCGAATTGGCAGTGGTCGAAGATTTGGCACAGAAGCGCCTTGAGTTCTTAGCTTTGCCTTCACCAACGCAATTCTTTTTGCTTCGATTGACGCCATCTTGACTCGAAAGCTGAGAATGCTTTGGGTGCGGAACTCCCCTTTGTCGCCCGAAACACTAGTGCCCATATACCGCATTTGCAGAAAGCTAATCTCGGGTGCTCCATTCGCATCAACGGGTATTAACAACTTCCCCGGCGCATAATAAAAGATTGAGGGATTCACACTATCTGGGTAGATTCGAACTCCCTCAATTTCTTGCGGCCTCCCAAGAAGTGGAACTGCCACCGAACAGGCATCCGAGATCAGCAAAAGAAGAATGGCTAAGAATGCACTTAGGCGTCTTATTATCCTGGGGTAGCTGGTTGCTCGGCAGGCGCAGGCGATTCGGGCGTCGTTGGCACTCCTATAATTGAACGAAGCTGTGCCGAACCCACATAAATCGTTAGGTTGTTCGATTCCGTCCACGTTGTACCTTCCTTTGTGGTGCCATCGGGATTGACAACCGTCAGCTTATATTTAAACAATGGATCTCCTGGTTTTTCTTCGCCAGGTTGTCGGTTTACCAGGTAAACTGGGCCAACTTTGAAGCTTGCTCCATCTTGGGTCAATTCAAGAGTCTTCACTATTTCACCCGATGCATTCGGGTCAAAATACTTAGAAGATACGCTAACAAGCACTAGCGCTACCCCAGTGTCAGCCAACGGAGTCAAAGTGCGGAAAGTAATCTCAGACTGAGCAATGGAAGTCACGCCGCCAGTTACAGCCTCAATTGCTTTTGCGATAGCATCCTGGTCGTCTGCAACCAAGGAATAATCCACCCACATTTTGAGCGCCGATGTATCCAGCCACGATGGCACTTTGTGAGCCTCAATAGTAGCGCTTGCCCTGCTGGGAACAATTGTGTCCGCCAGTTCATAACTGTAAACAGTGGGTGACTCTCCTGGCACAAGAACGTTGAGATACTTTATTTTTGCAGGAAAGAAAGACGCATTCTTAAACTTCACACCACGAGCGAACTGCCTAGCTCCAAAAGAATGTTTATCTGCAAACTTTATGAGAACTGGAATGGTAACCTCAAGTGAACCACTGCCTGAGCTTGACGCCGATTGATATGTTACCGTTCCGCTTATCCCAAGGCCTTGGGTTAAAACCATTTGCAAGTTTTCTTTTGTGACTGGGTCTGTGGTCATGGAGATATCAATCATACCGGCAATATCACTAATTCCAGTTACGCTTATTCGCTCTGGTGGAATATTATACTGCCCCAAATCGCCTTTCAACGAGACTGACATACTGCTGAAGGGGAATGGTTTAAGATCCCTAAACTTTCGTGAAGTGCTTTCGCAATACTTCTGAAGCAATTTTCGAACAAGAGCAATATCCATTGGGTCCACGCCCGATGTGATGCGCGCGGCTATTGACACAACATTTGCATTGGACTCACCGGTTGATACTCCGTAAAGCATGCGGAGTGCGTATCCTGTGTCTTCATCCCAATAAAGATAGTAACCACGTGGAAGATAATAGAAATAACCCGAATCGGGATTCGCATCCTCGTAAATATTGGGGTGTAAGTCCATTATATCCTCAGCAGTTAGCCCAATGTCGGAAGATAAAGTATCAAAAAGACGTATAGCATTGGTGCTTGGGCCTTGCCCATTGTTGTCTTTTACATCTTTCGGCAATCCCATAACCAAGTTTGCTGCTTTCAATCCAACAAGGGAAGGGGTTATCTTTATTACTGATGTGGTGCTCTCAATACCACCAATATTTGATGGTAGACGCGGAGTCACATCTTTAGAGATTGTTTGTACCACAGGTTGAAGCTTGTCGACTGTAATTTTGGGACCTGACGAGCGCCCATCGCCAACCGGTTTGAGCACCGGGTTTGCTGTTACAAAAACCTTTGGATTGAGTACAAGGCTCGGTCCGCTTCCAGCAGTAAGCGATTTGCTTTTCCCAATCGGCTCTGCGACTACCTTGATTATCATCTCTTCGGGTGCAAGGCTCTTCTCCCATTTTTTATTGCACTGGAAAACCTTGATAGCAGCTTTCTTAAAATCACCTTCCTTGCCTATCAAGACCACGAGAAACGATTGATCAAATTGTGTTCCCCGGGCAACGTTTGCCCCTATTTCCAGCCTTACTGTAATTTCTCCTTCAGTTGCGGTTAGAGCTGTTTTCGACGTGTCTACTTCTTTTATAGTCCTTCGTTTGCCATCTTCAGCGTTGACTATTAGAAACATAGCCTCAGTGGTTTCTAAGTCTTTGTAGGCTACTCTCACTACTAATGATTCTGCTCGGTCTTCAATAACTTGGACGCCCTCAATTTTCGCTTTCTTTGTTGAAAGAAGTTCACGCGCAAGGTCCGGAAGCGCTGTGCTTTCCTTTAGAGTTACTCCTTTCAACCCACTGAAGTTGTCAGGGGGAGCACAAGAAACCCTGGAGCCCAAAAGCGCAAAAATGATTCCTAGGAAAACACAGGGAGCTGGGGAACGGAAATACGACGGCATTGGGCTATACCTCCTTGCTTAGCATGCCATACTCTCAACGGTAACGGCTCACTCACCCAAGTGGTGTCTATGAAACCCAATTTGCGCTAATCCAATAGTGGCAAGTCCCAACACCGCCGAGAGAGGGTTTTACCTTGCAAGAATAATTATAGGTTGGTGAAAAATAAATGTCAATTAATTTTTAAATAGCCAACCTGGTTATCTATCAACAAGACCCTAGACTCAACAGACAGACTATGTTAGGATTGGTTAACCAATTGTTGTTAGGGAGGATTCATAGATGCCGGTACATGGGCAAGAATTGCCTAAGACAATGAAGGCCGTTGTTACTTACGGCCCGGAGGACTATCGTCTAGAGGAGCTTCCGGTTCCTCAAGCAGGCCCTGGCGAAATAATCATAAAAATTGACCATGCTGGAGTTTGCGCAAGCGATACCAAATGTTACTTCGGCGCTATTCATTTCTGGGGCGATGGGAAGGTTGAAGGTTACTGTAAGCCTCCTTGCATTGCCGGTCATGAATTTGCGGGCACAGTAGTCCAACTAGGCGAAGGAGCGGCTGAACAACATGGGCTTGATATCGGAGATATGGTTGTTTCCGAGCAAATCGTCCCTTGCGGAAAATGTCGCTATTGTACAACAGGTCGCTACTGGCTTTGCGCTGTGCACGACATCTATGGCTTCAGGAGATGGATGCCTGGTGCATGGGCAGAATATATGAAACTCCCAGCAAATTCGCGCAACTACAAACTTCCTAAGGAAATGCCTAGAAACCACGCAGCGGTTGTCGAACCACTCGCGTGCTCTATTCATGCCGTCAAACGAGCACAAATCCAGCTTGGCGACGTAGTTGTCATTGCAGGCGCAGGTCCGCTTGGGTTAGGCATGGTTGGGGTTGCACGCCTACTAAATCCATCGCTTCTAATTTCAATTGACCCTCGAGATTACCGCCTCAAAGTAGCAAAAGAGCTTGGGGCTGATCTTACAATGAATCCTGATAAAGAGGACGTTGTAGCTCGTGTATTGGATCTCACCGACGGCTATGGATGCGATGTTTATATTAATGCAACAGGATATCCTGAATCTATTTTCCCCGGCTTGATGATGCTCAGAAAGCTTGGCACTTTTGTAGAGTATGGCGTTTTTCTGGCGCCTGCAACAATTGACTGGACGATTATAGGCGACAAGAAAAACCTAAACATCCTTGGAGCTCACCTTGCACCGTATACTTTTCCTCTTGCAATTGATTACATAAACCGTGGGCTAGTTGACGTCTCACCAATAGTCACTCATGAGCTACCGTTGGAAGATTTTAAAAAGGCCCTGCATATGGTTCGAGAGGCAAAGGAATCAATCAAAGTTCTCCTGAAGCCTTAGTCTTGCATTAGGTATTCTTGCCAGTTTTTCTTATTTAAAGTTGACAATCCATCCCCTGATGCTAAAAATGGAAGCGTATTAAGAAGGTGTCTCCAATGCTCCGCGGGCTAATGGTGTGTCTTCTCATAACCGTTCTTTTTTCAACCCTTTCGTTCGCCCAGCCCAATGATTTTCGTTCGATATTAGTAGACGCTTGGTACTGGGGCTCTGGATATGCAATCATAAGCCCTGAAGCAGTCCAAGAAACCGTAAATCGCATCAAGTCGTGGAACTGCAATGCTATACTAATGCAGGTCCGAAAAAGATGTGATGCGTATTACAACTCTTCATTAGAACCATTAGGTACAGACCCCTCGCCAAACCCCGGATTCGACCCATTGGCCGATATGGTGAGCAAAGCTCATCAAGCCGGCTTGGAAGTTCACACGTGGGTTGTGCCATACCGAGTATGGACCTTGCCTACCCCTCCACCCCACAGCATGCCAGAGCATATCTACTACCTCCACCCCGAATGGTTCAGCAAGTATGCAAACGGCGACAAGCTTTGGGATGGACGCTACACAAGCCTTGATCCAGGACTACCGGAAGTGGAGAACTACCTAATTCAGGTATTTTTAGACATAGTAAGTAGGTATGACATAGATGGTTTTCTATTGGATTACATTCGTTATTACGACATTGGCTGGGGTTACAACCCTGCCGCGGTTGCGAGGTTCAATTCTGAATATGGGCGCACGGGGCTACCCTCAAGCATGGACCCTCTATGGCAAGAGTGGCGGCGCAATCAGGTATCCAACCTTGTCAAGCGCACATATCTGGAAATTAAAGCGATAAAGCCCCATGTTAAAGTAGGAGCTCTTGTCTGGCGCACAGCGGCTTCCGGACGCGCAGAAGTTCTCCAGGATTGGGACAGATGGATGGCAAATCACTGGTTGGATTATGCATCCCCTATGAATTACACAACAGACAACCAAACGTTTTATACTAATGCCCTTGACAGTTTGAGCCGCAGTTACGGGCATCACATCTACATGGGCATAGCCGGAGAAATGAATAGTATCTCAAACAGCATTTGGCAAATAGAGAATGCACGCAACGCAGGTTTCCCGGGGATGCATTTATATAGCTATGCTCACCCAAACGCTGGCGAACCCAACCAAGATGGTTTCAAAGCTGCCTTACTTGCAGGTCCATACCCAACGCCAGCGACCGTGCCTGCAATGCCGTGGCTTAATAATCCAACTAAAGGCTACCTCAAGGGATTCATTCGCAACGAGGCAGGCAATGCTGTTTACCCAGCGACTGCAAAAATCCTGGAGCTTGGACTGAGTGATAAGAACTCCGGCACCGGGTTCTATGGCTTTTCTGAAATCACACCTGGAACATATACCATTTGCGTAGAAGCACCTGGATACACTGCCATCCAAAAAACAACCACAATTTTGGCCGGTCAGGTCGCCTGCCTAGATTTCACTCTTCAACACGAGACAAGCCCGCCTACGATATCTAATGTTCGTGCCGAAAATATCCATGCCACGCATGTACAAATCAAATGGGACACGAACGAGCCTGCTACTAGCATGGTGGAATACGGCATTAGCCCAACCTATGAAAACTCTTCCGCGGAAGACATGGCGCAAGTAACATCCCACACCGTTCAGCTTTCCGGCCTGAAGCCGCTTACTACGTATCATTTTTCGCGTGAAATCATGGGATGCGGCAAGAAACATGGCTTGTTCCTCAGATTATATTTTCACAACTGCCGCCAACGACGAACCATACGAAATAATTATCGATAACCTTGATGCTGGATGCTGTGCTTATGGAGATTGGTGGACGGGAACAATTGTAAGCCAAAAATATGGCGCCAATTACTTCTACACCACAACCGCCGACCCTCGAAGATTTGCTATTTTTAGGCCCGAGATTTTGATTCCTGGATTGTATGATATCTATATTTGGTACACCACAGGAACAAACCGCAGCACAAAAGCTAAATGGCGAGTTTATTATGACGGCGGGGTGGAGGAATTAAGAGTTAATGAGCAGATTAATGGTGGAAAATGGAATCTTCTAGTTGCCGGCAAGCCATTTGCCAGGGGAAACTCCGGCTACGTTGCAACTTACAGCGACACCGGCGACACTTCCACGATGGTAATCATAGCAGACGCTGTTAAGTTCGTGCCATCTGCTATTACAACAGCAGACGCAAAGAACCGCCCTGATGGCATGCCGGTTGTGCTCGCCGGCAAAGTTGTGAGTGCTGGGTTTGGCGACCATTTCTATATATGCGAGAGCAAAGAAGAGCAGGTGTCAGGTATTCGCGTAAACGGCATTTCGCCAGCAGAAGGAAGCTACGTAAACGTTTCGGGCACATTGGATACGATAAATGGCGAGCGCGTAATTATGCTATGGAACATAAACTCGTATCCGGGCCCAGGAACACCAAACCCCTTGTTAATGCTGACCAAATGCGTGGGAGGCGCAAGATTGAACCAATACACCCCAGGCGTAAGTGGAGGCATCGGCACAAATAACATAGGATTACTTATCACTATTGCAGGCCGAGTTGTTCGAACGGCGGACGGTTTCAAAGTTGACGACGGTTCAGGCACCCCACTCGAAGTTGATTGCTCAAACCTAACAAGTTTGCCAGATGAGGGAAGCTTTGTCCTAGTTACTGGGATAAGCGGAACAAAACAAACTGAAGACAAAATACTTCCACTCATAAAGCCCAGGCGCGACTCAGATATTATTAAACCCTAGCCCCGAAAGAGATTCCCCATAATCTACTTTTTTCCTCTTCCTGCAAAAAGCACCTCACCCAGGTTGTGCTATGTTGACTCAAAAGCGCTCAATGGAATATTATCTATTCGACTAAAATGATATTCTTATAGGAGTGAAACGATGATTGACGGAAAAGACCTGTATCTTGCGCCTATGCCGAAAAAGATAAGCCGCAGCAGCGGCGTCTTTAATATAGAAGGAAAACGTTACATTGTCTTAGACGCCAAAAACCCGCAGTCGCTGATTCCTGCTGCGAAGATGACAGGACTTGACCTGGAGATCACAGCTAGCCCAAGAGTCCCAAAACAACTCATAGGGGCAGTAATTCGCTTAGATGACATATCGCTGGCAAAGATAGTCACTCACGCAGGCAAAACCGCCCCCGAAGGATATAAGCTAACCATAAGCCCAAAAGGGATAGAAATTACCGCGCGCACACCCGCAGGCGCATTTTACGGCGCTTGCACGCTAGCTCAAATTCTTCGCCAATCTCAGGGTGAAAATTCTAAGGCTCATAATCAAAAATCAAAACCTAAAAATGCAATTCTACGATGCCTTTCTATCTCAGACTGGCCCGACTTTCCAGCCCGCGGCGTAATGCTCGACATAAGCCGTGACAAGGTGCCGACGATGGAAACCCTATATCATATCGTGGATTTGCTGTCTGAGTGGAAGATTAACCAGCTGCAACTCTACACCGAGCATACATTCGCATATCCTGCGCATCCCACAGTCTGGGAAAAAGCAAGCCCAGTGACTGGCGAAGAAATCATGGCTCTTGACGCATACTGCCGCGAGCGATTCATTGAACTAGTGCCAAACCAAAATTCATTCGGGCATATGGAGAGGTGGTTAAAACATGCAAAATATCGGCCAATGGCCGAAGCTCCACGGGGATGCGATACCGAATGGGGACATTTTGATTACCCGTTTAGCCTCTGTCCGAGTGATAAACGAACTATTCCATTCATTAAAGGACTCTATGAGGAACTCTTACCGCACTTTACCAGCAAAATGTTCAATGTTGGTCTAGATGAAACCATAGATCTCGGCTGTGGCAGAAGTAAAACCTTATGTCAGGAGCGCGGAACGGGGCGAGTATATCTGGACTTCGTCTTGGAAATATACCGGTTGGTCAAGGAACACGGCCGAACAATGCAGTTCTGGGGGGACATAATCCTTAAATACCCTGAGCTTATCCCTGAACTACCAAAGGACATAATCGCACTTGAATGGGGCTATGAAGCCGACCATCCATTTGCCGAGCATGGAGCAAGATTCCGCGATTCGGGCATCCCATTCTATGTATGTCCTGGAACATCAAGCTGGAACGCTCTGGCGGGCCGCACAACAAATGCAATCGAAAATATTGTAAACGCGGCAACTAATGGCAAGAGACTAGAAGCAATTGGGCTTCTAAATACAGATTGGGGCGACAACGGCCACTGGCAACCGCTTTCAGTGTCGTATCTTGGTTTTTTGGCGGGAGCAATGGTTTCATGGAACTCAACAGTTGACCCAAAGAAAACAATAGTAGAAAACCTTTCTATTCATGCCTTCGGAGACCGCACTGGGAAAATGGGGCGGGCATTCTATGACCTTGGTGACATTTACCGCTGCTTCAAGAAGAGAACGTTCAACTCAACCGTACCTTGGCAAATGCTATTCAGAGATATGAACGATCCCAAATTCGAAGAGAATCTATCACTCGAAGAATTCGTAGAAATGGAGCGGCGACTAAAGGAAATAGCAGACGCCGCAAGGGGAGATGATATGCATGCTGTAGATGCGGAGATTGTGCGCGAAGAGTTTGCTCAGGTTATAAAGATGCTCCAACTAGCTGCAGACGTTGGAAGAATCAGGCTCGGCACACCAAAACCAAGAAACCTTGCCTCACGGATAGCCGAGCTCAAAAAGAATCAAGAGCGAGTTTGGCTTCTTCGCAATAGGCCGGGAGGATTGCAAGATAGTTTGTCTAAGATTAAAATAGGATAAGAAACCACCATATTTAGCGAGCGTTAGTTGGATATATCCTAGCATGGTATCCGATAATCACGCGCACGGTGGATTCCGCTTATAAAACAAAATAACAAAAGGCTCAATGGTGAGCTGAAGAAACTACTCCAAAGGAGGAGAACAGTTCATGGACGAAACACGTCTGGCGTTGACGCCCAACAAGATCGCTCGTTTTCTTAACAAACCCCCCGCAGAATTTACAAAACAAGACCTCATAGCCTTTATAGAATCCAACAACATCGAGATGGTAAATTTCCGTTATGTTGGCGGGGATGGGCGCCTCAAGACACTTAATTTCGTAATCAGTAGCCCAGAGCACCTCGACCAGTTGCTTTCGGTTGGAGAAAGGGTTGATGGCTCAAGTTTGTTCCCATATATTGATACGGGTTCAAGCGACCTCTATGTGGTGCCCAAATATAAAACTGCCTATGTAAACCCATTCGCACCCATTCCAACCGTAGATATCCTCTGCTCCTACTATACAAGCGAAGGCGAACCTCTCGCTATTGCTCCAGAAAATATTGTCCGAAAAGCGCATGAGTCGCTGAAGCGCGCCACTGGACTAAGCCTTGACGCATTAGGTGAGCTGGAATATTACGTCCTTTTCGAAAAGCAACCCCTCTATCAAACCCAACCACAGAAAGGCTACCACGAATCACCTCCATTCACGAAATGGGAAAACCTGCGAGTTGAGGCAATGCAAGCAATAGCACAGGCTGGCGGCAAAATCAAATATGGGCACTCGGAGGTTGGGAACATCCACGATGAAGACTTAGAAATGGAACAAGCCGAGATTGAGATGACACCAGCTCCCATTGAGGATGCAGCTGACCAACTCGTAATAGCTAAATGGATTCTCCGAATGATAGGCTACAAATATGGAGTAACAGTTACGTTTGCGCCAAAAATCATGGTTGGCCATGCGGGCAGCGGACTCCACGTTCACATGCGGTTATTAGATAATGGTAAGAATGCGATGGTCCAAGATAACAAACTAAGCGATGCCTGTCGTAAAGCTATTGCTGGTTGCCTCAAGATGGCACGCTCACTAACAGCATTTGGTAATACTGTACCTACATCTTATCTAAGGCTTGTCCCACACCAAGAAGCACCAACAAACATATGCTGGGGCGACCGAAACCGGTCGGTTTTAATCCGCGTACCTCTTGGATGGCTTAATGTAAAGAACATGATTAGAGATGCCAATCCGCAAGACGAAACTTGCGAAACAAAATGTGTTGACGCACAAACCATAGAGTTCAGAGCCGGCGATGGATCGGCAAACATTCATCATCTGCTAGCTGGCTTAGCAGTAGCCGTGCGACATGGCTTTGAAATGAAAGACGCCTTGGAGCTTGCCAATAAACTTTATGTGGATGTAAACATATTTGCGGAGGAACACAAAAAGATTCAAGAGAAGCTTCCTCAGCTTCCAGCTTCTTGCTGGGAATCAGCCAACTGCCTAATAGAAGATAGAGCCATCTACGAAAAAGATGGCGTCTTCTCGCCATTAGTGATAGATGGTATTGCTAAGGCCCTCAAATCCTATGACGATAAGGACCTAAGCGAGCGTCTCTATGGCAAAGATGAAGAAATCAGGAAACTCGTAGAAAAATACTTGCATTGCTAAGACAGCTGTTATGTTCAATAATTTTGGCTAGCTGATGCAAGCAAACTTGGCAGAGATTCTCCTGGCCGGAGAATCTCTGCCGCAAGTGAAACCTGAATGCCTAGGATACCTTAAGACGACTGTGCTTATTCATTTATTGATGAGTAACTTATCCGTATCTCCTATAAACTTTTGGGAATGGCAATATTGAAAGGCTAATAATAAATTCTTTGCTAATCGCAGAACTCTAAAGTGCAAATGCGGCTGGCACACAAAACAATTGGACTAAAAGCGCTTTGACGAATCCAGACTTTGGGTATCTTTGTATAGCAATATAAAAATGCCCCTTCAAAATGACTGCACGCGCCAATAGACAAAGCACCTAATTCCCCAACGTGGCAATACCCAGATTATACCTAAGGGCTTGCGTATTATCATATCAAACAAGATTCGCTCTTTAGCTAGTTGAAAACCTACTTTCGGTTCGGTTATAATACCAACAAACGACGCAGAAAGTTCGCAAACCCCCATTGCCGTCGTATTGTTGAGGAGGCAAACGTGACCAACGGGCTTGAATCAGCCACAGAAACTTCACGATGGGTGATGCTGAAACAGCTCACCGGCTTCTTCAACTTTATTGGCGAGGCAACCATAATCGGCCTTACTTCGATTCGCCGCATAATTGCGGGAGATATCAACATCAGCGATACAATCAATCAGATGGCTCTAATTGGTTTCAATTCACTTCCTATTGTTATAGTAACTACTGCTTTTTCAGGAGCCGTTCTCGCACTATACACTTCGCAGTTGATGGTTCAGTGGGGCGTTGGGAGTCTAGTTGGCGGAGGAGTTTCAATTTCAGTCGTACGCGAACTTGCCCCTGTTCTAACTGCAATCGTGGTTGCCGCCCGTGCGGGGTCAGCCATCGCCGCCGAAATTGGCACTATGAAAGTTACCGAACAAGTAGATGCGCTACGTTCATTAGGAACAAGTCCAATCCAATACTTGGCTGTACCTAGATTCCTTGCGCTGGTGCTCATGCTACCAGTACTCACCATGCTAGGTGATATTGTTGGAAGCTTCGGTGGCTATGTTGTAGCAATGGCAAATGGCGTTTCATCAGCATCATATCTGAACTCGGCACGGACATGGCTTACCATTGAAGACATTACTAAGGGACTCTTTAAAACCATCTTCTTTGGTGCCTTTATTGCCATTGTGGGCGTCCAACAAGGATTGTCAACAACCGGTGGAGCAGCCGGCGTTGGCCGCAGCACTATGAATGCAGTTGTCATTTCGATGATACTTATCTACATTTCGAATTATTTTTTGGCGGCCATCCTTTTCGGCGGCCGAACACCAGGATTCTGATACGGACGTGATAACTGCGCGGCAGGTTAACTACAAGATAGGGAACAAAAATATCCTACGGGATGTGAATTTTCATATCCCCCAGGGAGACACGGTTTCTATCATGGGGGTGTCGGGCTCTGGCAAGACAACTCTGCTAAAAATTTTGGCAGGATTGATTCGGCCGTCATCGGGCCAAGTATTCATTAACGGTACAGATATCACAAAACTTTCTGAAGATGAGCTAAATCGTATTCGGCATAAAATAGGCGTAGTGTTTCAATATGGAGCGCTATTCGACTCGCTGACCGTTTTCGAAAACGTCGCATTCGCACTTATAAGGCATACTAGTTTAACTCGCAAAGAAATAGAAAATATAGTAGAAGAAAAATTGGCACTTGTCGGCTTGCCAGGGACTCAAAACCTAATGCCCGCCCAATTGAGCGGCGGCATGCAAAAAAGAGTCAGCCTTGCACGAGCCATAGCTATGAACCCAGAAATTCTCTTTTATGACGAACCGACAAGCGGTTTAGATCCGATAATGGCTAATGTCATAAACAATCTTATTACTGAAATGCGAAACCGCCTAGGGGTAACCTCTGTGGTTGTCTCGCATGACATTGACAGCATATTTCGAATATCCAATCGTGTGGCTATGATTCATGACCATACAATCATCGCATATGGTACTGCCGATGAAATTCGACAATCAGACGACCCTAGAGTAAGGCAATTCATTGAAGGCAAAGCTGAGGGCCCTATTCAACCTGGCATAACCGAATAAATAAAAAGTACGCCTGGAGTTACAACATGACGTATAGTCCAGCCTTAAAAGTAGGAATTTTGGTTTTTCTCGCAGCTCTGGCTTTCGTCCTAGTTTTCTGGTTTCTCGAATATTATCAACTTCACCGAGAAATGTACTACATTAGTGTTATATTCACTAATTCCCTTGGTATAATGGAAGGCGACCCAGTGCGGATGGCGGGCGTTCCCATCGGCAGTGTGCGTAGCTTGAGTCTCACCAAGGATGCGAAAGCTAACGTGCTCCTTGGCATAAACCGGAAGTATCGCATTCCCAAAAGATCGCAGTTCATTATTAGGGTTGGCCTGCTTATAGGCGAAAGGTACATTGAAATCATACCGAATCGGAAAACAAAATACTATTTAGCTCAGACGCTGTCGCCCCCATACCCCACAATTACCGGTGAAGTTCCACCAAGAATCGAAGATTTGCTTCCCAACGCCCAGGCTCTTTTAAGCAATCTATCTGAGACCTCCCAAAGCTTGAAAGCGTTGCTCGGCGACAAAACGCTCCAATCAAACATCAAGGAAACAGTAGCGAGCATTAACAGGTCTGCCCAGAAGCTTGAAGCAACAATGGCTACTCTTCAAAACACTGTTGTAAGAAATCAAGACGACGTAGATGCCATAACAAAAAATATCAGCGATGCAACAGAAAACGTCAAGGAGATAACCTCAGAGCTAAACAACCTTGCCAAGAGTAACGAACTTAAGGGAGACATAACAGCAACCGTTCACACTGCAAGGGAGACCGTAGAAAGCCTAGATCGCACCGTTGCAAGCCTGGAAAAACTAGTGACCGCGCCTGAATTCCAAGAAGACATTAGGAAAACAGTTTCTGGAGCCCGCCAAGCAGTTGAAGAAGCAAGACAAGTCATCGACAAGGTGGGCAGGATATTTGGCGGCACGTCGAGATTAAAAAGCAAGATTTCAACACAAGCCTTAAATTTAGATATGCTATATAATCCCAAGGGTGACCACTTCCGCGCCGAGCTAACTGCAACAATACCCACAGGGAAAGAAAAATTCCTAGAGCTTGGCATGTACGACGCAGGTGCAGGTAGTAAGCTTATCCTTCAGCCAGGACAGGAGTTAAATCCGCAAACAAGACTCAGATATGGATTATATGCGTCGCGCCTGGGCTTGGGTCTAGACCATGCTTTTTCATCCAAGGCTTTTGGGAAACTTGATTTGTTTGATCCATATGAACCCAAGTTAAACATCCGAGCAGGCTACAGAGTAACTAGCGATTGGGCAGTTTTGTTAGGAATAGACAACCTTTTTGGCGAAAACCAAGCAGTTTTGGGAGTGAAATTAAACAAGTAGGAGGATACCAGCAAATGAAAGTAATTCTTACTCGGGAGGTAAAGAGTCTCGGGAAGGCGAACGACATAGTCAACGTAGCAGAGGGTTACGCACGCAACTATCTTTTCCCCAGAAAGCTGGCCGTCCCTGCTGATAAAGCACATCTCGCTGAGCTTGAAAAACGCAAGAAAGTCGAGGAAATAAGAGGCGAGAAGCTTCGCGAGGAAGCAAAAGACATAGCAGAGCGATTGAGCGAAATCCAGATAACTGTGACAGGAAAAGTTGGTAGTGGAACGAAGCTATATGGCTCAATTACGCATGCAGATATCGCCGACGCACTTGAGAAACAAACTGGAATTAAGATTGATAAACGCAAAATAGAGCTTGAAGAACCAATCAAGTCTCTGGGCACATACGATGTCCCTATACGCCTCCACAAGGATGCTGTTGCTCATGTAAAGGTGGAAGTCATAGGCGAACAGCAGCAATAAAAGCAATGGACGAATACTTTCATGTATAGCGGCGGAGACTTATATGGATAATCTCTCATTACTTAGCAAGGCTCCTCCACAAAATCTTGAGGCTGAGCAGTCAACTCTAGGCTCAATGATGATTGACCGCGGGGCTCTTGAAAAAGCCATAGATATACTCAAACCAGAAGACTTTTATCGTGAAGCCCACCAAATCATCTTTGAAGCATTAGTATCCCTTGCAATCCAAAACGAACCGGTAGATATAGTTACGGTCCAAGAAGAACTCCGAAGCAAAGGGAAGCTTGAAGCAGTCGGCGGTACAGAATATCTAATGGCACTCATAGACAGCGTGCCGACAGCGGCAAACATCGAGTACTATGCCAGAATTGTCGAGGACAAGGCGATCCTGCGCCGCCTAATAGATGCTTGCATGCAGATAATCAGCTGGACTAACGAATCTGGGGAAGATATAGACTCATTAGTAGATGACGCAGAAAGATTGCTTTTTACGGTATCTCAGCGGCGAATGGGACGCTTCTTTGTCCCACTTAAGGAGCTTGCGCACCAAGCATTCGAGCGAATTGAAAACCAATATAAAGAGAAGGCGCTGGTATCAGGGTTGCCTACTGGATTTCGAGATCTCGATATAATAACCTCGGGCCTCCAAGCTGGCGACCTCATCATCGTGGCAGGTAGGCCCTCAATGGGGAAAACTGCTTTTTGCCTTGATATCGCGAGGCACGTCGCCATCCATGAAAAGAAACCCGTTGCCATATTCAGCCTTGAAATGTCAAAAGAACAGCTCACCCTCAGACTAATCTGCTCACAATCGAGAGTAGACTCCCATCGCTTGCGAACTGGCTATATCCAAGCAAACGAATGGCCGAAGCTCGCCGAGGGAGTCGGGATGCTTTATAACGCACCAATCTTTATAGACGACAGCACTGATATGACACCGCTTCAGATGCGCACCAAATGTCGCAGACTCAAGGCGGAACATGGACTTTCACTTGTAATCATTGACTACCTCCAGCTCATGCAGGCGCATAGACGAGGAGATAACCGAAACCAAGAGATTGCAGAGATTGCCAGAATGCTTAAAAGTCTAGCACGAGAGCTAGACGTCCCAGTAGTCGCTCTATCTCAGCTGAGCCGTGCGGTAGAACAAAGACAAGATAAGCGGCCAATTCTCTCAGACCTGCGTGAAAGCGGTTCGATTGAAGCAGAAGCCGATTTAGTTGCTTTTCTCTACCGGCCCGACTACTACAAACACACACCAGCAATTGAGTCGGTGGATGACATGGATGATGAAAACCCAATGGTTCAATCAGGTGAAACCCTAGTGCATAAAACAGAAATTATAGTTGCGAAACAGCGAAATGGTCCAACGGGTACTATCCACCTTGCATTCCTGCCAAAATTCGCAAGCTTTGAAGACTTGGAGGAGGAAAGAACGGAGATCTAATGAGAGTACTAATCGTTGGCTCAGGAGGCAGAGAACATGCTCTGGCATGGAAAGTAGCCCAAAGCCCCTTGGTTACAAAACTTTATTGTGCCCCTGGAAATGCGGGCATGGCCATGTTAGGAGAATGCTTTAACATAAAGGCTACTGACATTCAAGGTTTGCTGGATTTTGCTAAAGAAAAGAAAATTGACCTTGCCATAATTGGACCTGAATCACCTCTTATCGCCGGAATAGCTGATGTCTTCCGTGAGGAAGGAATTCCAACTTTCGGCCCAAGCAAAACTGCCGCAACCATTGAGGGAAGCAAGGTTTTTACAAAAGATCTTCTTTCCAAGTATGGCATTCCAACTGGAGAATACCGCACTTTCTCCAGCTCCAAAGAAGCTAAAGCATTCATAGACCAAATTTCCAAAGGACAAGAAGAACTTCCAATTGTCATAAAAGCAGATGGAGAAGCCGCTGGAAAAGGTGTCTTTGTATGCGACAAGAAGACGCAGGCGATCAAAGCAATAGAAACTATTATGGATGAAAGGGCATTTGGTGCTTCTGGCGACAAAATCGTAATAGAAGAGCGCCTCGAAGGTCAGGAAGCCTCGCTTATGGTAATTACGGACGGTGAGGAAATCATTGCGCTACCACCAGCCCAGGATTATAAACGTGTTAACGATAATGACCAGGGGCCGAACACTGGCGGCATGGGATGCTATTCTCCTGTTCCTGCTGTAACTCCAGAAATCTATGATGAAGTATTAGAAACAGCAATTCGGCCTACAATCAAGGCAATGAAGGCGGAGGGCAGGCTTTACACGGGTTTGCTTTATGCCGGGATAATCCTTACTAAAAATGGACCTAAGATTTTGGAATTTAATGCGCGGTTTGGAGACCCAGAAACTCAAGTAGTCCTGCCGCTTCTAGAAAATGACCTCGTAGAAGTAATTCAAGCCTCGCTAGCTGGCTCCCTCGACTCTCTGGAGTTAAAATGCTATAATGGATGTGCGGTTTGTGTGGTCATCGCATCGGAAGGTTATCCTGGCAACTATGAGACTGGTAAACCAATCTCCGGTCTAGAGGCTGCTGGGAAGATGGAAAATGTGATAATTTTCCATGCAGGGACAAAACTTCAGGATGGAAAAGTCGTTACCAGCGGCGGTCGGGTGCTAGGAGTAACTGCTCTCGGCAAAACCTTCAAGGATGCGGTTGAAAGGGCATACTCCGCGGTAGGAAAGATTTACTTTGATGGAATGCACTACCGAAAAGACATTGGTGCTAGAGCAATAAAGAACAACTGAATTTGATTATTTCTATTTCTAATTTATTGCGAAGGAGGTTAACGTGGCCGCAAAAGTTGGCATTCTCATGGGAAGTGACTCCGACCTCCAAGTTATGCAAGAGGCAGCAAAGATACTGGATGACCTCGGCATAGAGCACGAGGTCAAAGTTATCTCGGCGCACCGCAGTCCTAGGCTGGCAATCAAATACGCAGAAAGCGCAGAAGACATGGGAATCGAAGTCATAATTGCCGGTGCTGGAGGAGCGGCACACCTTCCCGGTGTGCTCGCCGCACTTACCCCCATTCCCGTGATAGGCGTGCCAATTAAATCTGCAAGTCTTAATGGCTTGGATTCTCTACTTTCGATTGTGCAAATGCCCTCAGGTGTGCCGGTCGCAACAGTCTCAATAAACGGTGCAAAAAACGCTGGAATATTGGCTGCCCAGATTCTTTCGGTCAAATACCCAGAGATTAGAGAGAAGATCAAGGAATACAAGGCAAAGCTTGCCGCCGAAATCGAGGCAAAGAACATCAAGCCGTAAAATTTACTGCGCGCGCTGTATTTTAGAGCCACTTTGCAAAACAAAATAGGGAACAGAGGATGAAATGATAGACAGATATTCGCTCCCAAAAATGAAGGCCATTTGGGAACTAGAAAACAAGTACCAAAAATGGCTTGAAGTTGAGATAGCTGTAGCCGAAGCGTTAGCCGAATATGGCTATATTCCCAAGGATGCACCTTCAAAGATCAAAGCCAAGGCACGCTTTACAGTTGAGCGCTGTCTTGAAATCGAAGAAACTACTCAGCATGATGTAATGGCTTTCGTCAAATGTGTCGCAGAGAATGTAGGCGAAGAAGGCAAGTATGTTCACTACGGAATTACCTCATACGATGTTGTTGATACAGCTTTAGCGCTCCTCATGCGAGAGTCGGCAGATTTGATTCTCGAAGACCTCAAACGGCTAGCGGAGGTCGTGCGAGCCAGAGCACGCGAACATAAGTACACACTCATGATTGGCAGAACGCATGGCATACATGCTGAGCCAATCACATTTGGTTTTAAGCTTGCTGGTTGGTATGCTCAAATCCTTCGAGACATCGAACGCATGTCGAATGCCCGCGAAGCGATAAGCTACGGGAAGATATCTGGAGCTGTCGGTATTTATGCAAATATAGACCCACGAGTTGAACAATACGTTTGCAACGTTTTGGGATTGAAACCTGCCGAGCATTCTACTCAAATCATTGCTCGCGACCGCCATGCGCAATTTCAAACAACGCTTGCAATCATCGCCGGTTCACTAGAAAACTTTGCAACTGAGCTTAGGAACCTACAGCGCACCGAGATTTTGGAGGTCCAGGAATACTTCGCCAAGGGCCAGAAAGGGTCGTCAGCAATGCCACACAAGCGCAACCCAAGGCTTTCAGAACAGATTGCCGGCTTAGCCAGAGTGGTTCGCTCGAACACCATTCCAGCACTAGAGAATATCGTTACATGGCATGAGCGCGACCTAACCAACTCTTCGGTTGAGAGAATCATCATTCCAGATAATTGCATATTAATTGATTACCTGCTTAATACATTTACTCGCGTTGTAGAGCGGTTAGTGATTTATCCTGAAAACATGATGCGCAACTTAGAAAAAATGGGCGGCCTTGTGTTCTCCGAGCGAATAATGTTAAAGCTCATAGAGAAGGGTCTCTCGCGCGAAGACGCATATGTCATAGTGCAGGAAAACTCTGCGAAGGCATGGGAAGGTGAAAACTTCAAAGAAGCGCTTGAATCGGACCCACGAGTTACAGCTTTCTTAAGCAGGGACGAACTTGAAGAAATTTTCGACTACCACCACCATGTGCGCAACGTGGATGTTATATTCGAGAGATTGGGAATTTGACTCCAATGTATTCTAAAGAGGCTAAACAATTTACAAACAACGTCCTCTGTATGAAGTCACCAACAATAACTTCAAGCTATAAAATGGATTTGTACTATGTGTCAAAACTTTGATCGTCCACACGAAGAATGCGGCGTATTTGGCGTCTATGCAGAAGGTGAAGACGTTGCAAGGCTAACGTACTTCGGCCTATTTGGCTTACAGCATCGCGGCCAAGAAAGCGCTGGAATTGCAGTCTCGGATGGCTCAGTCATCCGCGTTCACAAGGACATGGGCCTTGTGAACCAAATTTTTACCGAATCAATCCTTGCAGAACTGCGTGGTCATATTGCTATTGGCCACAACCGATATTCCACTACTGGGTCATCCATCGTGCAAAATGCTCAGCCTATAGTTTGCGAATCAAAGTTTGGAACAATCGCGATTGGGCACAATGGAAATTTAATCAACGCTGCAGAACTCCGCTCCGAACTTGAAGCTGATGGCGAAACTTTCACTTCAACAAGCGACACCGAAATAATCGCCAAGCTAATCGCCCGCAGTGATGCCTCCTCAATCGAAGACGCAATCACCGAAACCATGCATAAGATTAGTGGCGCATACTCACTAGTTATTCTCACGCGCGATAAATTGTTGGGTGTTCGGGACCCATACGGGATACGTCCACTCTGCATTGGAAGATTCAACCACCAAAATTACATCCTTTCATCAGAAACGTGTGCCTTAAGCCTTGTGGGAGCAAAGTTTGTCAGCGAAATCGAACCCGGTGAGATAGCAATCATCGACAAGTCGGGTTTGCGTGAAGTTCAAGCTATACCAACGCGCAAACACGCCCTCTGTGTGTTTGAGTTTATCTACTTCGCCAGACCAGATAGCATGATGTATCACAAGACACTGCATCTTGTGCGCCAGAGGATGGGCCACGAGCTCGCGCAAGAGCACCCAGCACCCGATGCTCAAGTAGTTATCCCAATCCCCGATACCGGCACACCTGCAGCAATTGGATATGCAGCGGCATCGCGCATTCAATATGGCGAGGGCGTAATCAAGAATCGGTACATTCATCGAACGTTTATTGAACCCAATCAAAGGATGCGCGACCTAGGCGTGCGAATGAAATTCAACCCTGTAAAAGAAACATTAGCAGGCAAGAGAGTGGTAATGGTCGAAGACAGCATTGTTCGAGCAACAACCACAAGACCAACCGTCAAGATGCTTCGTGACGCTGGTGCAATAGCAGTTCACGTTCGAATTAGCTCACCGCCGATTAAATACCCATGTTTTTATGGAATCGATATGGCAAAACAATCCGAATTAATCGCTGCTAACATGTCGGTTGAAGAGATTCGCCAGCATATCGGTGCCGACAGCCTAGGTTATTTGAGCATCAAAGGGCTTGTTCAAGCAATCGGGCTTCGGCGTGATAAGTTCTGCCTAGCCTGCTTTGATGGCAAATATCCAATCGAAATTCCGCATCATATCAAGGTTTCCAAGTTTGCGTTTGAACCAGAAGAGGAAAAGAAGCGCGAGCACGAGATATTTGCAGGAAGGAGCGCGCGATGAAGGAAAGAACAACCTATAAAGCCGCTGGAGTGGACATTGATGCCGCTAATGAAGCGGTTCTCCGAATGAAGGAATATATAAGGTCAACCTTTACACCAGGCGTTCTGACTGACGTGGGTGCTTTTGGAAGCATGTATCAATTAGACCTGAAAGACACACAACAGCCTGTGCTTGTTTCTAGCATTGACAGCGTTGGCACTAAACTCAAAATTGCCTTCATGCTAAAAAAACATGATACAGTTGGCCACGATATCGTCAACCACTGTGTTAATGATATCCTTGTCCAAGGTGCGCGCCCTTTATTTTTCCTTGATTACTTTGGCACAAGCCAACTCAATCCCGAAGTAGTTGTTGAAGTCGTAAAAGGCACTGCAGAAGCGTGCAAGAACGCCGGGTGTGCGTTGATTGGCGGCGAGACGGCAGAACTCCCCGGATTCTACCTTCCTGACGAATACGACCTAGTGGGCTGTATTATTGGCTTGGTAGATAGAAACAAAATTGTTGATGGCTCAAAAGTGCTTCCAGGCGATGTATTGGTCGGAATAGCCTCTAGCGGATTACATACCAACGGATATTCTCTTGTCCGCCACATCTTCTTTGATATGGCAAAAATGCGAGTTGACCAAGACATCCCAGAGCTAGGAACAACCCTGGGCGAGGCTCTTCTAATTCCTCATAAAATCTATCTAAAACCCGTGCAAGTTTTGCTCTCAGAATTTGATATACACGGGATGGCACATATCACAGGAGGCGGATTCTACGACAACATTCCGCGGGCCCTTCCTGAGGACTGCCAAGCCATTGTATATCGGCAGGCATGGGAAGCACCGCCGATATTTAGGCTAATTCAGGAAATGGGGAACATTGCCGAACCCGAGATGTATCGCACATTTAACATGGGCATTGGCTATATTCTAATCGTCCCACGCGAACAAGCGATGAAAATTGTTGCCAGGCTTAAAGAACTAGGTGAAAATGCATATGCGATTGGAGAGGTGCGAAAAGGCAGTCGCGAAGTCCAGGTTATCTAAGCTTTCGCAGATGCAGATTATCCTCGTGAGGAATTGAGAGCAATAATCAAATGACAAACAACCCGAAAAGTATCAATATTGCGGTAATGGTTTCTGGTCACGGCCGGGGGAGCAACATGCAGGCAATAATTGATGCCTGCAAGGAAGGCAGAATAACTGGCAGGGTCGCCGTAGTAATCGGTGTAAAAGATGATGCACCTGCCATGGAGCGTGCTAGAAGTCAAGGCATTTTGGCGGTTGAGATTAAACCAAAAGCATACGAAAGCGACGAAGCATATGGCAAAGCCATTCTTGATGTTTTAGCTGAACACAAAATAGACCTCCTCTGTCTTGCCGGCTATATGAGAATACTTCCCGCCAATGTTGTAAGCGCCTACCGCTGGCGGATAATGAACATTCATCCTGCGCTCATCCCGATGTTTTGCGGGAAAGGAATGTTTGGCGAGCACGTTCACCGCGCCGCACTCGAATATGGAGTCAAATACTCCGGTTGCACAGTCCACTTCGTCGATGAGGAATACGATACCGGGCCAATAATACTCCAGAAAGTCGTGCCCGTCGAGGAAGGAGACACACCAGAAACGCTGGCAGCGCGGGTGCTAGTCCAGGAACACAAAGCATATCCTGAGGCAATCCAGCTTTTCGCAGAAGGTCGTCTCTCAATTGAAGGCCGTGTCGTGCATATCCGTCCTGCACAAGAACTGCAAAACGATGAAACTGTCCGAGAATAGCCAATTGCTAAAACCAGCCCACTTATTGCACTTCCAAAATAATTTTTTTATTCCCTGGCATTATCAATATGGCATTCGACTAGGAAGCTCTCTTTCTTCATTCAAAAGAATATTAAACAATTTCTTGTTTTGTGCTTGGAGATCTATTGACTCCACTTAAAGCGTTGCGGTAATCTTTTTGGGTATGGCTATGTCTATTGAAGATTCAAAGACGTTTACAATATCCGCAAAACCTATGCCAGCGTTAGAAATTGTGCGCATGCTTGAGGCTGGAGGACCTGCAATTGACCGATATCTAGGCGAAGAAATTTACGCAAACTCACAGCCCGACTACATTGCAGCGCAAAGGAAGCGGCTGGCAGAAGTTGCAAAGTTTCATGCAGAGCGAGTTGGCAACCGACCTACTTTCCTAATCCGTGCACCTGGACGACTAAATGCGTTCCTTGAGTATCTCGACATGTGTGCTGGAGACCACATGTCAACCACGATTGACGGTGATGTGCCCGCCTGTGTTTCACCAAGAGAAGATAACACACTAAACCTTGCGAACATTAATCCTCTTTTTCCTCCCGAAGAATTATCCATCTCGGCGGAGTTTAGACGCTTTGCAGATGAGCCTTTATGCCGACATGCAAGAATGGCTGATAATTGGGACAACAGAACACTGGTAATTCCACACTTCGGCAGACCACAAGGCAAATGGACGAACTACGTTATTAGTCCCTATCTTCGAGTGATGTGGGACTCGCCTTCGCTGGAACTAAAAGGTGCTGACATATCCTTCGGGCGTGCAACCGCACCATTCCGCGCGGGAACAAGCTCATCATCGGCAGTCGTTGTACTCTCATTCCTAGCGCTTTATCTCTCAAATCGTGACCGCCTGCCATCATGGGAAGTGCCAGAAATATGCAAAATGCTCGGCGAGGCAGAGTGGTATGTCGGCACACACGGCGGCGCAAATGACCAGACAACGATTTTGCGGAATATGCCAAATTGCGTACTCTACAACCGGCACTCACGGACACCGCTCGAATCCACTCCCCTGCCCTTCTTAAGGGGAGTCCACGTCGTGTTGGCAAACTCGCTGTGGGAGGTAAATAAGTCACTAACAGGCAACCAAAGCTTCAATATGAGAAAAGGTTGGATGGAACTGGGCGATGAATTAATGAAGCTGATTATAGCCGAGGTAAAGGACGCACGCAACCAGGGCAAAGCTCATGGTTCAGGCTGGCTGTCCAACCTAATTAAAAAGCGCTTTGGCTTCGAGGTTGAGAATGAACCCCATCTTTTGGAAACACATCCTGAATATTGGGACAAAATCGAGGCAAATTATCACAAATTCGGCAGCCTAGATGAAGACATCTTGGGCATTCCCAATGCAGCCATCGAGGAGCTAATTCTTCTCCTGCCAGTAAAAATCACCCCTGATGAGGCAGCACGTATCCTTGGGAAGGATAGAGAAACTATTGAACAACTTTATACCAAACCAAAAAGGTCCATCGGCGGGTATCACACGCGCACAACGGCAAGGTTTTTTTATAAGGAAAATATAATTGGCAGAAAATTGGAGAAAATATTCCTCGAAGCTGAGAATCGGTTGAAACGAGGCGAGCTCACTGTAGATTCGCCTGAATATGACCGATACCGCGTAATGGTGGGCGAGCTCGTGGAGCAACTTCAGCATATCCTTGCATTTGATTTCAGAGTTTCGAACTCCCAACTCGACCGACTGATAAACATTGCAAGGCGCGGGCCTGGATATCTTGGAAGCAAGCTTACAGGCGCAGGCAAAGGCGGATGCGTTTCAATTCTCGTACGTGAGAACCAATCCCAAGCAATGTGCGAATACCTTGATGAAGAGTACTACGGCAAACGCGAAAACTTCGAGGAATATCGCCAGATTCTTCAAGATGTCCTCCGATACTACGAACCGGACTCATTCGAACGCGCATCGGCCATCGAGCAATTGGAAAACCTAGAAAACGCCCTAGCATCCATAAAAGATCAGCGCCGTGTCGTTACCTTTAGCCGTGGAGCATGTGTGGTAGATTTGGAGGCATTGGGATAGCAAACCAAAAACGAAGACCTGAAGCAAAATGCCGTTTAACCAACATGGTTTTTGCTCATTGGTAAAGCTTTGAACCATCTGGTAGTCCAGCCCTCACCTGGGTGTTGGAATCAATACACCAGCCATTCGTGTTACGCCCAATAAAACATAGCGCCGGTATTTCATATTCCTGGCTTGGGGCAACATCATAAAAATAAGCCGTTATTCTTCCATCGCCGTTCTTATCCACAAACCCCGACTTGAGATTGGCCGCATCCTTGAGAATTATCTTGCCACCTTCAACGTCCGCAACGCGGTGCCATGACGAGAAATCCTCATTAATAAGCCATGAATCCTTGTAGCACCCCGAAGCCGAAAAGTATAAAAGATTCTTAGTTGTAAAAAATCCGCCTTTCTCATCAAACGAATCTAGAACAACTTTGCCAGTCCGAGGACTGTACTCGCCAAATCCAAGTATCAACTTTTTGGCTTTCCTATGTGCATACTCAATGCGATAGTTCGAGCGTCCAAAAAGGATTGTTTTTCCAATAAGACTGTTAGCCTCCAAATCAGCCTCAATAGTAATTTCGTTCTTTTCAAAATCAACCGACAGAACGCGACCCTTCTGCGACGGACCGGTTTCAACGGAGAGCAAACCTTGACAAATTTTGCCGCCGCCTGCTATAAAAATTGACTTTAGCTTATGCTGGGCATCCATTCTAAGCACAACACACGAACCGCTAACCAAAAGCCCACCAACCTTGACTTCTCTTACAGGATCCTCCGCAAGGTAAACATAATCAACACCATGCTCGCTTTTTATTCTTATGATGTCGCCTCCTTCAGTTTTGATTCGGCGAACTTCAAGCGGTTTGGGAAGCTTTTGTTGTACTTTGAATGGCTGAAGCACACAAATAAAGCGACTATGAAGGCACTCATTGCCTGAATTCCGAATAAGAACATACTTGAGCGACTCCGGACTACCTGGTCGTTTTGGAGGATTGCCATCAGCCACAACGACTTCGGAAACATCTTGCAACGGAAAAATAGCCCGAATGCCAACTTCATTATCAGCCCACGTCGCCGACCATGTACGCGATGGAATGCCGCGCTGGACATTATATAGGTAGGAATAGCCGCTTCCTTTATAAGAATGATAGGACCTGGTTTTGTCAGGCTCTTCCAATTCCAAATCGTCATAAAGAAATCCATAAGGCACATTTTCTCCTGCAAGTGTACCCTTAACTTGCGGTGCGGAAAGTTCTATGCCCTCGGTTGCAATTGAGTCTGTAAAGCCATGAATGCTGTAATCGTGAGACTTTCCTCCCTTGACGATAAAGAAATCAACAAAATATGGATTTTCATCTTTACTCCCGATTAAAAGTGTTACGCGCCGGTATTCGTCCAAATGCGGGTAGGCATCGGGTGCAGAGATATCGCTCATGCGAACTTCGGGCGTAACAGCAAATTGGTTTAAAATCCCTTTCTTTTGAGTTGCTTGACGGGATGCATCAACAGTCACGGTGTAGTGGCTGAGGGTATTTCGCTCCCAAGCAGGTGGATCCTTTGATTCTGCAGCGAATTGTGGATAGCCAAAGTCTGGAATTAGCTTTTTCCCATAGCCGTAAACTTCCATGAACAGTCTGTCAAAATGTGCGTGACCAGCGCATGCGGGACCGTAATATATTGCCGCACCCACGCCATCTCTTTTCTTGCCCACTTCTAATATAGCAAGGCCATATCCGCCTAGATTCCGACTGCCAGAATGCTTCTCTGCTGTTTTCTCAGCAATTTTTCTTAGCTCGTTCTCTTCCAAAGGCGGATATCGCAGGTCAAAGTAGCTTCCGAATGACTTTTCTCCGAAAACTCCTCTTTCCAGAAGGCTTCGAGCGAACTCTGGACTGCCAAAAAGCTGTAATCCTTTCCTAGCTATTTGTGTAGGCATCTCGATAGCGCCAGAACTGACGTCGCCCGAATCACCAATTGCAGGCGTAAACATACTAAGCACCTTGAGTTCGTTGTAGGCGGCAAACATACGCTTGAGTTTGGAATGGGAATAGATATTCACTCCAAGCCTGTCCAAATACTCCGCCACCCAATGCAAATTACTACACCAACCCAGACAGTAACCTGGTGCCGATTCGAATGCTATCCCTTCACGAAGTATGAAGTTATCTAACGCATAGCTGTATCCTTCATGAGCTAAACGACCGTCGTTGTTGTTCATGATGTAATCAGCCACACGCTGTTTTAGTTTTTCGTCTTGAAGTACAAGTGCTAGAATAAGGAGGGTGCGCTGGTGCATTCCATAGTTGCCCTGAATCTTACCAGCAAATACAGCTTGGACTGCCTCTCTGAGCAGGTTCTTTTCAATATTCTGACGAATTTCAGCGTTGGTTTTTCCGGTTAGCGGGGAATCGGAATCGTTAGCAACAAATTGTCCTTCAGCAGCAAGGATATCGAAAACATTGTCATAGGCTATAGCCAGCTGCGACACAACCCCAGTCTCCCATATGCAATTAAGAATTTTCCCTTGGTATTTAGGGTTAAACTCCGTAGCATACCTGGACTGCTTGTTGTGGTCCATAGAAGGGTAGAGTTCGGCAATCCTGTCAAGCATTAAGATTGCTTTCCGAGCATACTTTGCATCGCCAGTTATTTGATAAGCAAAACTAAGGTTTTGAACCGCGGGAATTATATATTTATACCAGAGCCAATGGCAGTAATAGCCTACGAACCAATGTTTATATTTATCGCCTGGTTTTCGCCAGCCCCAACCATCATCCGGGTAATCTCCGGTAAGCAAACTCCTATCTTTTGTTTTGTAATAAGCCCAAAAATCATTTGATGGATATTCCTCACCACCGACAGGACAAACAATCTTCCAAGGTTTGTTAAATGGGTCCATTTTCCAGGAGTAATTGCCAAATTTGAAGTACTCCTTTCCATGGACAGGGCATCCCTCAAAAGAAGAGTTAAAAGCACGTGGAATATCGGAAGGTGGAATCATCTCCCAAACATAGCGGTCTGATAATGCAACCCATTCATCAGCTGCCTTTAAAATTTGACTCGCAATTTCCTTAGCCCTTTGGTAATTCGCTATGTTTTCGCGAATTTGTCGAATTTCGGCTTCCGAGGTTAGCGACCGACTAGTCTTGCTTGGAATATCTGATTCTGCGCATAATTTATCAACCATGTTAAAAAGTCCAGCGATAACTAGCAATAGTAGTAGTAAAGCCTTACTTTTATGGTCCCACTGCCTCGTTCGCATTGAAGCTAGATATTGCTTTTTCAAGATTTGCAATCGCCTCTTTCTCCTTTTCGAGCGCCGCCCTCAACACCTCAATTTGTTTTGCACGCAGTTCTGCGGTCCATCTCACCTCGGATTCATTTTTGGAAGGATAAGGTACAGCTTCCCGTCCATCTTTAAGGAGCTTGACCTCTTCATCATATAGATTGGCAGCTTCGTTGAGGTGTTTTGCTGCATCACCCTTCAGTAGTTTGGCAGCCCACCTAAGATACGCCACGCCAGCTGTCCGGGCATCCACCAAACAGCTATAGAGCCATGCGTTGATGTGTTGAAGGATCTCAAGTTGCCTACCTGTAGTCTGTGCAAGTTCGGAGGACTGAAGCGCATCTGCCCAAGCATCAAATGCTTTTAACCCGGATTCAAACCTTGAATCCGATGGTCTTTTCTCGCCTTTGGCAAATTGAACAGCCAATTCGACCGAGCGCTTGAGCAATTCATCGGTACTTGGGGGCTCGCTTTTCTGGCCAAGAATAAGCATGGTTGGCGGAAGTTTCGCCGCCTTGGAGTAATCCGCTCCTTTGTCATGATAGGTGCGGCAAACCCAAATATCGCCACCCCTGGAGTATCCTACAATCAGCCCCCAATCCAAATAGTTAGCCAATTGCATAGCAACCACAGGGACACCTCTATCAATACTGTCTATTACCAACTGCTGGGCAGTCTGCATCCCTGAACCTATCCATTCATATGAATAACCAACAGCTTGTAAAGCAGCTTTTGTATGGTCTGGTACGACCGTTGGATCAGCAGATAACACAGACCAATCTTTTCGGAACCTGGTTGCGAATGCGGCCCCAGACACGCCCATTAGGTACTCATAAGTCACTTGCTCTCCCAGATGGCATAGGCAAGTACTTAGTGCACCAAAAAAGGTGCAGTCTCTCCCTTTTCCAAAGTGAAGTTCGGGGATACCATCTATCACCATTCCACTCGTTGCCAACTCTGCAGAAGCATTGCTTGTACTTTCTTCTGGTACTTCTTGAGCTGCTACTGAGGAAATGATTGCGCAAAGAACTAGAGGTAGCACTGCCACTATTAAAATTATGCGCATCCTTGCCCTCACTAAATAATTTTCGCTGTAACAAGAGTAGATTACACCCTTGGAAAGCAAGTGTCAACGGAACATATTGACTTTTTTATCAGTGAGTAATACTATTGTTGAGGTTTCCTTTCGAATTGTCCCAATAAAGGCTAGCAAGATAGTTCTAGTTTTAGAACCAACGGGCAACAAAAAGAAAACAAATTTAAGGAGCAAAAATATGGACGAAAGGCAATTCTTCTTAAATCCCAAGGACCTACCAAGGCAGTGGTATAACATTCAAGCTGACCTCGACGAGCCAGCGCCCCCACCCCTCCACCCGGCTACAAAACAGCCTGCCGGCCCGCAGGACCTGGCGCCAATTTTTCCGATGTCGCTAATTGAACAAGAAGTCAGCCAGCAGCGATGGATAGACATCCCTGAGGAAATTCTTGACGTCTTGAGCATATGGCGACCCACCCCACTAATTAGAGCAACCCGATGGGAAAAAGCACTCGGCACCCCCGCCAAGATTTTTTACAAATGGGAAGGAGTTAGCCCAGTTGGAAGTCACAAACCCAACACTGCAGTGGCTCAGGCATACTTCAACAAGAAAGAAGGCACAAAGAGAATCGCCACTGAAACAGGCGCTGGCCAATGGGGAAGTGCCCTTTCCATGGCATGCTGCTTTTTTGGCCTTGAATGCACCGTCTATATGGTTAAAGTAAGCTTCGAACAAAAGCCCTACCGAAAGTCTTTAATGCAAATGTACGGTGCAAAAATATACCCAAGTCCAAGCACACAAACCCAATTTGGCAGGAAAATCCTCGAACAAGACCCTAATTGCACAGGTAGCCTTGGAATAGCAATTAGTGAAGCCCTCGAGGACACTGTCACAAACGAGGGCGTGAAATATTCGCTAGGCAGTGTTCTAAACCACGTGCTTATGCACCAAACAGTGATTGGTCTCGAAGCAAAGAAACAAATGGAGATGGCTGGGTGCAATCCAGACGTTATCATTGGTTGCGTTGGTGGCGGAAGCAACTTTGCGGGTCTTGCATTCCCATTCATGCCCGATAAATTCAACGGCAAAAACATTAAGTTTCTTGCAATCGAGCCTACAGCATGCCCAACACTCACCACGGGTCAGTATATGTACGACTTCGGTGATACAGCAAAAATGACTCCACTTCTAATGATGCACACACTTGGCAGCGATTTCATCCCACCAAGCATTCATGCTGGTGGATTGCGCTATCATGGAATGGCTCCACTTGTGAGCTTCCTGGTCAAGAAAGGCCACATCGAACCAAGAGCATATCCACAGCTATCTGTGTTTGAGGCTGCCGTAGGATTCGCTCGAAGCGAGGGAATCATACCAGCTCCTGAAAGTGCGCATGCTATCAAAGCTGCTCTCGACGAAGCAATAAGCGCCAAGCAAGAAGGTAAGGAAAAAGTAATCCTATTCAATCTAAGCGGCCATGGTCTCTTAGATCTTGGTGCATACGATCAATTCTTTGCAGGCAAGCTTCAAAACGTGTAAAACACGCTAAATGTAGCTTAGAAAAACGCCGGCTTTATTTCCATAGCCGGCGTTTTTATTTAAAGCCCTTGGATAGTTTGACACTCTAACCAATGCAATTTTATAATCTCATAGCCCATAACGGTTAAGGAGTTGGTAACATGAAAACCATTTACCTCATATTAATTGCAACCCTGCTTATAATGCCAGCGCGGATTTACGCAAGCGGCGCTGCTGTCGTCTATGACTTTGCAAAGCACTTTGAAGATGCAAAAATATTCAATGCTCTATCTGCAGGCACAGGAGCAAAGGCATTTACTTCAGGCAAGGTAAGGAAATACTCAATAGCCCTTCACCCTACCTCGGGGGAGGCAACAGCCACCTATAACATTACATTACCGACGATTGGAAAAGGCGAGCGCCTAGTAATGATATTTAGCGCCGGAATGGCAGATGGCTTTGTTACTAATGACCCAGACCATCCCTCGGATGGTGTAAAGTTTATACTCCGCATTGACGGCCTTGAAGTTTTCACTAGAGACCTAACTACCACAGGTTGGTCTTACGGAGCAGCTGATTTAACAGAAAAAGCCGGCAAGAAAGTTAATATTGTATTTGTCACAGATGCAAAATCAAACTCCAACTATGACTGGGCGGCTTGGGGAGAACCGCAAATTTTGCGCCTAGGAGCAAACCAGCTAGGCAAAAATGGCCTTGCTACCGCATGCGCAGGCATTGTCACTGCCAAAGCATCTCAGGATGGAGTTTCACTGGAGCTAATACCTATCTCCAAATCTGGTTCGCCCAGCGGAAAGGGCATAAAAATTCCATTAACGCCAAAAAGCCTAACTGCCGTTGAATTTGACCTTTGTTCCTCGAAGCCCTCAGCAGTACAAGTAAAAACCGTTGGCGGAAAAGCAGAACAAATTGGAATCTTCGCCTTTGAACCCCAACTCCAAATACTATCTTTTAGTCCCCCAAATGCTCTTATCTTCGGCGATAAGCCCCTGGAAATGCGATGTGTGGTGAAAAACGCTGGTAAAGGACTGTTAGGCCAAAGTGCCAATGTCAAAGCTCAACTAACAATAAGAAGTATTTCTGCCTTAGCAAGCGCAAAGACTAAAAGCATTTCAAAAGCTTACGCAGTTCAATCTGTCGGGCCCCTCTATCCTGGAGAACAAAAAACCATCGTTTGGCGTAACATAAGCGTACCTAAGGCGGACATTATCGCAGCTACAGTCAAAATACTTGAGAATGGTAATCCCATAGCAGACAAGACAATCGAACGAGCTATTTCAGTTCGCCCTACCATCTCAATTCCTGAACCAAAGAAAGCCGAATGCAAAAAATTGCAAGACGGAACAATAGTGCTCCAAAACCCATTCGTCCGAATGACTTTTGTAAAGAACAATGCGGGGTACACGGGATGGATGCTCAGCGTTCCGCGGGAAAAAGGATGGACACAGGTAGCATCTGGCGCGCCATTAGGCTTTGTGCAGTTGCCGAATATGCCGTCGTCAAATGGCATAGCACTATATCCGAAGAATGCGCAAACCGAGATGCAAAATGGCAAGCCAACCGTGATATTCACAGCGACTCAGAATCTCGGTACATCCCCTTGCAAGTTCCGATGGAGTTTCACCCTCGATACCCTCAAACCGATTATAAACGTCTCGCACTCCATGACAGCAGAAAAGAACATTGATATTGCATGCTTCCTCGGGCCAACGGTTTATGTCGGGGATGGCGGTTTCGGTAGCAAGAAAAGCGACGGGTTATTCCCTGGCCTAGAGTATCTTCTCACCGAGGCCTCATCGGGCACGGAAAATGTAAGCCCTCCGGCAAACCTCCGTATAGTTCCACACCCGAATAAAATTACAATTCCCTTTATGGCAATACGATATGGCAGTGTACTTGTAAGCCTCGAGTGGGATCCTTTACAAAAATGGGACGGCGTTTCAAATCGCCCAGCGGCTGTATTTGCCTCGCCAAACTTTATAGACGGACAAGAAAACCATAAAATTGGCCTTTTCGTTCCATCAGTTCCAGAATGGACCCAAGAAAACAAACTCACTGCTGATAAACCTTATAAACTAACTGCTGGAAATTCACTCACATTAAGTGCAGACATCATCGTGCGAACGAACAGCACTTCAATTATAGATGCAGTGGATGAGTGGATTAGCAGGCACGGCATTCCATCAATTACTCCAATAGAAAAGAAGCCCAGCGACGTTATGCTGCTTTGCGATAAGGCTTTTCTAGAGACTATCTGGGACCCCGAGGCAAAGGGGTGGAAGCACACTAATACAAGCCCACCTTCGTTTGATTCTCGAATTGCCAACTACCTGCTTCGAAAAACCATGTACGTTATGGACCCTCAAAGGAAAAAAGCCTACTCGGACGTAGTCCAAGCCGCAATCGAAAAAGCAGGCAGGGAGAATATGGATTTAGAAGTGGCCCTGCTAGCAGGTGAGGTTGAATCTGCCCTCAAAAGAATGGCTGAGCGTGCGAACTTTCTGATGTCAAAACAACGGCAAGATGGATCTTGGCCATTCGAACCGGATGAAAAGCATAGTGTCTTGGGCAAGGCTGGCGACACCTCATCGGGGTATTCAGCCGCTAATGCAGTCCAACTCCTCGAATATGCACTTATTACATGCGATGCCAAAGCTACGGAGGCCGGACTTAAGGCTATTAAATACCTAGATACACAGAAGCGGCCAGAGGGAGCCCAGACATGGGAACTTCAGCTTCATGTACCCGATATTTTAGCAGCAGCGCACCTTGTGCGAGCATATACCATAGCGTATCAAATAACAAATGACAAAAAGCATTTGGAAAGAGCAGTCTACTGGGCAAAAACTGGCCTCCCGTTCGTTTACCTGTGGAATGCGCCTGACAGACCTATTATGCGCTATGGCACCATTCCAGTTTTCGGAGCCACATGGTTTGACGGAATGCCATGGTTTGGCAACTGCGTCCAGTGGTGTGGCATGGTTTACGCTTATTCACTTGCACGACTGTCAGACTTTGACCAGACGCTACCTTGGCAAGAGATTGCAAAGGGTATATTCTTCTGCGGAGCCCAACAACAGGAGTACGCAACCCAAAAGTATCCTAACGAAGCTGGCATGTATCCGGACGCCTTCAGCGTTGTTACAGGCGAAGAGGCATATCACTGGAACTTGAATCCCGGCTTGATTGCAATGGGGATGGTTAGAATCTCAAACTTGGATTGCATGCCGTATACCTTCACTTGCAAAGGGCCCAAAAACGCCCGCATCGCTGTTACATTGCCAGCGCAAATAGGTAGCTTCGGCTTTGGCGAAGATTTCCTAAGAGGCAAGTTTAATTTTGCTTCTTTGAACACGGTTCACATTGTATTAGGCGGAACCTTCCCAGACTCGATTACCATCAATAGAGTTGGGATAGAAAGGGTTAAAGATGTAGACACAGTAGAAGCAGGATGGCAATATAACCTGGACACCAAAATAGCAATAATCAAAACAAAAACGCAGCGTGAAAACACAGTTGCTGTGGATTTGCTTTCACAAGTCCTAGGATATGATAAGCAACTTATGGAAGAAATGAGACAAAAAGAACAACAAGAAAACCAGAAGCAGTAAGTAAAATTTTCTTCTTACAAACTTGAGCCTGCATGCCGCTTTCTGCATGCAGGCTTTTCAATTTTGATATTACTGCGGCTTATCTACTTCGGGATGCAACGTTGCAAATCCCTTCATGCCCAAGTTGGCATGAAATTGCTAAATATTTACCAAAATACTTTTTCAAAACTGCTAAAGCTTAAAAAAGAAAAACGCGTTTCCCAATTGGCAACCGTTAAAGCCCCTTTCTTGCATTTTCGGTACCAAATTTGAAAACGCGTCTCAAAAAAGCGCAACTTTCGTTGCAATCCGCACAGCTACTTCGGATTACGATTAAATTACCATTAAACGACTGCTATGTCAATTAGGTAATTTTACTAGTTTTACGCATAACAAGAATGCTTGCCAACACCTATTACATTATAGACGTATCTTCAAAACGTTGTCGCTCCCTTCACGGAGGTGAAAACTGACTAATTTTGATTCTCCTTTAGCATTTGTCAAAGATACAGTGTATTTTCCGTAGAATCCACGGAAGCTGAAGGAGCCATCCTTAAAAGTCTCACCTTTTGCGATAGTGTGCCATTCTTTATTAATCAGGCGGTCGAGCACCAAATATACAGGCTTTGGGCTCATATCCTTTCTTACCAATCCAGCAGCTAGTCCTTGCCAAGCTTTCGCGTCGGAGAAATCCCACCAGGTAATCGCCCTTACTGCCGGGTGACTAAAGCATACCCTATAGAACTGTTCCACATACTCTGCTTGTTTTTTCTCGCCCTCAGGGGTCGTCTCATTGCCACCAGAAAGAACGGTCGTTTCCGTAAAATGAATTGGCTTCCCTAGAGTAGCATACCTATCAAGCGTATCCAAAATTTCGGCAAGAGAAAAAGGACCCCGGTGCATATGAGTTTGAATACCAATAACATCAAATGGCACTTTCTTTTCCTTCATTTCTCGCAACAAGTTGTAAAACTTATCATCGCCACCCCTTGGGCCTACCACTCCAAATTCGTTGACGATAAGAGTGGCGCTAGGATTTGCTTTTCTCGCCCAATAGAAAGGCAAAGCAGTATAATCGAACATCGAGAGCCCTGCGAAGGTGCGCGTATGCGTAGATTCGTTTACGACATCCCAAATATCAATCTGTCCTTTGTAGCGCGAGACAATGGCAGTCACTCGATGTTCAAGAAGTTGCTTAACCTCAGTTGGATTGCTTTCATCAAGCCAAGCTGGAACACCTGCTTGATGAGTCCAAACGAGCGGATGTCCCTTTGTCGTGATGTTATTCTCTTTGCACCATTTGACAATGTGGTCAGTGCGTGCATAACCAGGTTTGCCCTGCTCAGGCTCAAATCCACGCCAGTAAAATGGCACTGTGGCATAGTTTAAAAGGCGTTTGAAAAGCTCTTTGTATTTCTCGTTCAAATTCGCATCCGGAAGCGCATCGAGAGCATAAATATTGCAACCAAAAAGGAAGTCATGGCTGACCTGTTCGGCTTTCACTAATACGCCTTCGATGGGTCTGCCCTTGTTATCGAACACAACAATTTTGGCATTCCCCTTGCGGTATTTCTCCGTGTCCCGCTGGATGCGCATAACTAGTTCCTTGGACAACATAGTTGTTCCCTCGCTTTGATTTGCAACCAGAGCAACTCCGATGAAAATCAAGGCAAGTCCTAAAAACATTGACCGCGGCATAAGAACCTCCTTTCAGAAACAAAGTATTTGGACCCAAATCATAGCAAACGGAATCAAAATTAGTAGCTGTTTGGCGAAATTCCGATTAAAAATTCGGCGAGATATGCTATTTCTTCCTCTAAATCTTTCCGCGTATAAAATTCCTCCTAGCTTGGAAATACAAAAATTGTTTGACAGATGGCAGCTATTGTGGTACAATTACTTCAAAACAAAATGTTTGCGCCCTAAGCACTGATTTCTTCGATTCGAAGCAATCAGTGCTTATTATATTAAACGTTAAAAGGAGAAAGCTCGTGACAGTAGAAAAAGAACTAATCCTCACCCCAGAAGGGCTCAAAAAAATAGAAGAAGAGCTCGAGCATCTTCGAACTGTACATCGGAAAGCTGTTGCCGAGCGTATAAGAGAATCAAAACAGTTTGGAGAGCTATCTGAAAACGCCGAATACGAAGAAGCTAAGAATGAACAAGCTTTCGTTGAGGGCCGAATTCTCGAGCTAAAGCGAATTCTCCAAAATGCTCACGTTATTGAAGCTGATGAGGTTCACACCGACGAAGTTGGCATTGGATCCAAGGTTACTGTGCGCGACCTAGACAGCAATGAAGAGTGGGTGTATACTATTGTTGGGTCGGTAGAAGCAGACCCGGGTGAGGACCGCATCTCCGACGAGTCACCAGTTGGCCAAGCACTTATCGGCAAAAAGGTTGGAGACGTTGTGACCGTCGAGATACCGGCCGGCGCGGCAAGATACGAAATAGTTAAGATTACAAAGTAAAAGCTCGCCGCACAGTTTCAAACCGGCTTTAAGCAAACAGCGTATAGCGTTGTTGGCGAATAAAGCGCCCGGGCTATACGCTTTTGCACGTATTAGAATATTTCAAACGAGGAGCAGAGAGTTGGCTGAGGACCAAGAACTTAGAGAACACAGACTAAAAAAACTCCAATCCCTCCGTGAAAAAGGTATAGATCCATTTGCAATAGAGCGATATGAGCGCACACATACTGCGCAGCAAATAATATCAGACTTCGAAAAGCTTGAGGAAAAGGAAGTATCCATCGCGGGCAGAATTGTTTCCCTTCGAATAATGGGGAAAGCAACATTCGCCCACATCCAAGACGAATCGGGAAGAATCCAGATTTACATTAGGTTGGATGCTGTAGGTCCGGAGCAGTATTCCTTGATAGAATACATCGATATAGGCGACTTTCTCGGCATTAAAGGAAAAGTCGGGAAGACGCGAATGGGCGAAATTACAGTATTTACCGACAAAATGCAAATTTTGGCAAAGTCGCTGCGCCCAATCCCTATCGGCAAACAAAAAGGAGAAGAACAATGGTATTCCCTTCAAGATATAGAACAAAGATATCGCCAACGGTATCTTGACCTTATCATCAACCCCGATGTAAGAGATGTAATGCTCAAGCGCACCATCATCATCAAAGCAATCCGCGATTTCTTGGGCAACGAAGGGTTTATTGAAGTAGAGACTCCCGTTCTCCAAGCCATAGCGGGAGGCGCTGCTGCAAGGCCATTTAAGACCCACTACAATGCCCTAGACTGCGACTTCTTTCTTAGGATATCGCTGGAACTCTACTTAAAGCGCGTAATCATTGGCGGCTTTGAAAAAGTCTACGAGATGGGACGTGTATTTCGCAATGAAGGCCTTTCTACGCGCCATAATCCTGAATTTACCCTTTTGGAACTTTATCAGGCTTATGCGAACCTAGAAGATATCATGGATCTTGTGGAGCGAATGTTCTGTTATATATCAGAGCAGCTGTACGGTGGCTTAACTTTCACCTACCAGGGAAACACAATCAATTTGGCACGCCCATGGAGGCGGCTACCACTGCTAGAAGGAATCCGCCAATATGCGGGAATTGAGCCAGAAGAGCTAGAAAGCTTCGAATCCGCCAAACGAGCTGGGGAAAGGCTTGGACTTCAATTAGATAAAGAGGAAAATCTTGGTGGAATAATCGAAAAGATCCACGAAAAGTTCGTGCAACCCAACCTTATTCAGCCAACGTTCATAACCGATTATCCCATAGAAACATCCCCATTGGCCAAGAAACGACAAGATAATCCAAGGCTTGCACGGCGCTTTGAACCGTATATAGGAACTCAAGAATGCGGAAATGCCTTTTCCGAGATAAATGACCCGCTAGACCAGCGTGAGAGATTTCTATACCAAGCAAAGATGCGGGCGGCAGGCGATGAGGAAGCTCACCCAATGGATGAGGATTTTCTGCTTGCGATGGAATACGGAATGCCACCAACGGGTGGGCTTGGTATCGGAATAGATCGCTTGACAATGCTATTCACAGATTCACCATCGATACGAGATGTGATTCTATTTCCACAACTGAGACCACAGAAGTAGACAAACCATGCTATAAGTTCAAAAGATATTGGATGTTGACATAATAGTTGGCCCTCATGACGAATTTTGAAATTAGTAATCCTTTAACGCCAACTTGTTCCCTAATTAAAAAGAACGCCAATTAGACACTTCTCCTCAATTAATAACAATTTAGCTAAAAGGAATATTCCCTTAGTTTGGCTAACATTTCTGCGTGTCATAAGTTTATCAATTCTCAAGCCAACAGGAGTAAGAAACAATGAAGCGAATCTTATTAATCTGCATTTTTGCTTTGGTAGCTTGCAATTTGGCTTATACAGGCCAGACCCTAACCTACTTAGATCTCGTTAGCAGACTAACTGACCTTGAACACCTTGCAACCTTGCCTCTACCTGGCGAGAAGTGCGCCCAATGGTCTAGCTATGACCGTGCAAGTTATTACGATGAAAAAACTGGTAAATATGTTGGTTGGGATGCAAATGGCGACGGCAATGGCGTCATTCGCGTTGAGGACGACCACTTTGTTGTAGCAGAAATTGAGGGCCCTGGGTGCATCTGGCGCATATGGTCAGCGCTTGCAGGTCAAGGCCATGTGAAGATATACCTCGATGGTGCCACCGACCCAACGGTAGACCTGCCATTTATTGGTTTCTTTGACCTAAAAAATGAGCCTTTTGTTTACCCAGCGCTAGTACACCAGGTTGCAAAGGGATTTAATTGCTATGTACCAATTCCTTTCCAAAAGTCCTGCAAAATCACGATGGAAAAAGACTGGGGCGCATATTACCATTTCACATACTCAACTTTCCCTAAAGATACCCAGATACCGACATTTAGTCGCAACCTTACGCGTGAAGAGAAAGAAGCTCTCGCCAAAGTAGATAGATTTCTACGCAAGGGTCTTGGAACTGATCCAGCCGGACACAGGGCGGGCGAAGAAACAGTTATTAAGAGAATCAGCATATCACCCGGACAAAAGGAAACCGTTTTAAAACTCACAGGTTCACGGGCAATCACAGGAATATGGGTGAAGGTAAGCCTATCCAATCCCGACGACCCAGACCGCATATTACGCAATACAATCCTGCAAATCAAGTGGGACGGCGAAAAAAGCCCTAGCGTATGGGCACCAATAGGCGACTTCTTTGGTTCAGGGCCTGGGATGAATAAATACAAATCTCTGCCTCTTGGCGTGACCGATGATGGGATGTACTGCTACTGGTACATGCCGTTCTCGAAAAGCGCCGAGATAGAGATTATCAATGAAGGCAGGAAACCATTCTCAGGCGAATTCATAATCACTCATTCTCCGATTACAAAACCTATTCAAGAACTCGCACGATTCCACGCGAAGTGGCACCGCGACGCCTTTCTACCAAAGGAGCCCGAGCGCTGGATTGACTGGCCAATGCTAGTAACCCAAGGCAAGGGACGCTACTGCGGAGTAGCATTGGAAGTTTGGAATCCGCGCGGAGGCTGGTGGGGCGAAGGTGACGAGAAATTTTTTGTAGACGGCGAGAAGTTCCCATCAACCATTGGCACAGGTTCGGAGGATTACTTTGGCTATGCTTGGTGCACGCCTGAATTATTCCAAAACGCTTATCACAATCAGACAAAGGTGTTCCAAAACATTGGCCATGTAGCTGTAAATCGGTGGCATATTGCAGATAACGTGCCATTCCAGACATCGTTTGAAGGCTGTATTGAAAAGTATTTTCTAAACGACCGGCCAACACTATACGCATCAACGGTATATTGGTATCTTGCGCCAGGCGGAATTGACCCATACAAGCCAGTGCCACCAAAAGAGAGGATTTTTTACATTACTGCTGAGCCCCCGCGGGTGCCAGGAGCCATCGAAGGCGAAAATATGAAAATACTTAGCAAGACAGGAGGCAACCCACAGATACAGCAACTTGGAGAAAGATGGAGTGGCGAAGCCCACCTATGGTGGATAAACGCAAAGCCAGGTGACAAGCTCGACCTAGAGTTGCCCATAAAGGGAACAGGCAAGTACGAGCTTGTTGCGGCGTTGACCAAAGCTGTTGACTACGGTATCGTGCAATTCTACCTCGATGGACAGAGAATTGGCAATCCGATTGACCTATATAACAACGGTGTTGTGCCAACCGGCGAGATTTCCTTAGGAACATTCAATCTGTCAAAAGGTTCGCACAAATTAACAATAGAGATTATTGGTGCAAATGAAAAGGCAATCAAGTCATTTATGTTCGGCCTAGATTACATAAAACTAAAGAAAGCAAAGAGGTAACACAGAATCATGTCTTCGCTATACATCGTGCCATTAGCCATTCTTTTAACAGCCACAGCTGCAAAAATTGAGCCTCTTGGCCAGCCATGTCGTGCCAAGAACATCCTTTCAACCTTAATGATTACTGACCGCGAAACTGGGCGAGAAACGCTCGTTCTCGGCAATACAAATGAAGCCACGCATATGGAGTTGATATTCCTCGACTTCGAGAACGACAAAGCAAAGGCATACACTGCTCCTGCTGGGTCTGGTGCTTGGGCACTAATCGAAGTTCCTGGCGATAGACTGATAGTTGGCACGCATTACGACGGAATGTTCATGGTCTTTGATCTTAAGAAGAAGGAATTCGTGAAGACTGTCAAGTTTCCAGGAGAAAGCTATATTTGGAACTTTGCAATTGGGAGTGATGGGCGTGTCTATGGCGGCACCTATCCTGGCGGGAAACTTGGAGCATTTGACCTTGAAACACACGAAGTCGAAGATTGCGGTGCTCCTGCCCAACCAAACCTCTACCTCCGAAATGTATCTTCTTTGCCTGATGGACGAATTCTCTGCAGCTTTGGACAAGAGAAACCAACCACAATGGTTTACGACCCTAAAGCTAAAAAGTGGGAACCGACTCCTAAGCAACTTGAAGGCATAACGCAAGGAATTTGCTGGAACGGATACTTCATATCGGGCAGCTCTATATTCGACAGCTCGCTACAACCCATCAAACCGCCCTTCCCTACACCGCCCGCTGATAAAGGTCCTTGGTATGTTGACCTCCGCTTGACTAGGGGCGATGTGCTGTACATACGCCAAGGGCGTGCTATCTACCGGTACAACAAGGGAGAAAATGCGCTTTCTCTAGTAACTGATGTTTACCTTCACGGTGGGGGCATAGTTGCTGCAAGCAAGAAAGGCCTCCTAATAGGTATTAAGGGACAAGATTATTTTGTCATCAAGCCTGGAGACGCAACAATACGTCTTAAACCAATACCCACTGAATCACAACCCCGCCCTACCCTTTTCCTCAAAGCAGACACTCGCGGGAGGTTATGGGGTGGCCCTCACTTTGGCCAAACATTGTTCTACCTAGATACAAAAACAAAACATGCAGTAAACACAAGCAACGTAAGCGACCACGGAGGCGAAGTCTACGATGTCGCTTTCTATGAAAATAGTGTTTATGCTGTTTCATATGCTTGGGGCGAAATAATAAAATTCGATCCTGACAAGCCCTGGGACCAATGGAACCATAAGAATCCGCGGACAATTGCGGCACTCAATCCAAAGGGCTACATTCGTCCTATTGGTGGCATCACCCTGGGTCCAGATAACAAACTCTATTCAGGCTGGATGGCACAATATGGTGCCTACGGAGGCGCCATCGCTATTACAGACCCAAAGACAGAACAGACTGAACTCATCGAAAACCCTCTTGGTGAGCAGGCAATCCGAGCTGTCGTACCCGCAGAGCGCTACCTATATGTTGGCACTTCTCTAGCTGGAAACGGCCTGGCGAATAAAAAAGGTGAACCGCCAAAGCTCGGGATAATTGCACTATCGACAAAAAAAGTTGTATGGTCAAAAGATATTGATGGCGTTGGCTATATTCGCCCATTTGCCTATGACCCTGAAAGCCGCCGCCTGGCTGTCTCCATTGGTGGAAAAGTTCAGCTCTTCGATACAACAAAGCGTGAGCTTATCGCTGATGGAGAAGACATCCCACAGCTTAATAGCAACTCAACCTCAGAGGTGATTAACGGCATTGTATATTACGGCAGTGAGAATGCAGTAATTGCATTAAACCTACGAACCGGCAAAGCCAATCGCATTGTTGAGGCTCCATCGAACATCTCCTGCGTCACAGCCGACTCCGAAGGAAGAATCTACTTCGCATGTGGAACGGATGTGTATGTAGTCAAGGAGGATGGCGATGATTGATTGCCATGTCCACCTTAATAACATCGGCGGCGAAGAAGAGCTAGAACACACACGCAAATACGTCGGTTTAGACCGTATGAACATTGTGTGTGGCATCAGCCGCGAGAATATCAATGCCAACCCTCAGGCATTCCTTGCAAAAATAAAATTCCCTCAGAACTTTTATATTTTCCCCAGCCTTGACCATGCCAACTATTTTTCGGGTGGGAAGCTTTCCACTCCTTCCCTTGCTGAGCAGGTTGACCGTCTTGTCGCTATTGGGGCAGATGGCATCAAAATGCTTGAGAATAAGCCAACGCATAGAAAGTTAGTAGACAAACCAGTAGATGGCGAATATTTTCAAGATTACTTTGCCCGCGTTGAAGAAATTGGCATACCAATACTCTGGCATGTAGCAGACCCGGAGGAATTCTGGGACCCGGCGCTCACACCAAAATGGGCAAAGAGCCGTGGATGGGGTTATGACAAAACATTTGTCTCCAAGGAACAACTCTACACAGAAGTGGAAAATATTCTGCACCGCAATCCACGGCTGAAGATTATCTTTGCGCACTTTTATTTTCTATCTGCCAACCTGCCTAGATTATCATCGCTCTTCGACCGCTTCGAGGGAGTTCATGTTGACCTCGCCCCTGGAATTGAGCTATTGTATAATTTGTCAAAAGACCCCGAAACAACACGCAATTTCTTTATCCGATATTCCGACCGTATTCTCTTTGGTACCGACATCTCGAACCACCAAACCCCCGAGGAAAATCGAATACGCGCCGGCATAGTTATACGCTGGTTGGAGACGGAAGATGTGTATCGCGTGCCAGAAGGCGCCGATTTCCTTCTTGGCCCGCCGGAAGACGGTATAATCAGAGGACTCAAGCTTCCAGAAAACGTCCTCCAAAAGATTTACAACCTTAACTTTGAACGCCTCGCGGGGCCCAAACCACGCCCACTCGATTGCGACTTTGCCGCTGAGGAATGCGAACGCCTGGCGTATGAGATTTCAATCCTAAATGACATCCCCGCCAATGAAACCATTGCAAGCCGTACCGCAGAGATTCTAAAAAAGATGGCAAAGGAAGCCAGAGGATAATCATAAATAACTGTCTAGTGGCTCAAAAATGTTCGGCAAGTAATCCCTTCTCCCATCCGCAAGCTGGCGAATGAGAGAAGGGATTTTGAAATTAGAACAATTAATTATCAGTCCTAAATGGCGAGGCAGGCAGGCCGGCGCCATTGAAAAGATTAACATCCGGACAGTCGGACCAGCCGTACCTAACCGCAACAGGCTTTTGAACCTCAGGACTATAGACAACTACATTTTCGCCAACAATTTCCGCCTTGGCGGGCACAAAATTATGGTCTTCACCAGCAACCGTGAATCCTTTAAGGTCGCCACCCTTTGAATGAAGTCCTTTAGCCCAATCGAAGCTAAGAATTGCTTTGTTGCCTTCAATTTTCATCGACCTGTAAATTGGGCCTGAGTAGACGATTTTCTCGCCATAGGCGATTCCTCGAGCAAGAAGGCCTAAGCGTTCTCCAACCGGTTTCTTTTGTTTTGGATGGATGTCTTCACAATCGCCATAGTCGGTTATCACAACAATGCCAGTGTTGGGAACGGTCTGCGCAGTGAAAAGTTGCACTTCTCTGAGCTCAGGCCATGTATCGGGCTTGCTTGTCCTTCCATACGGAGCAAGTTGAACAATCAGGAATGGAAAATCACCTTGAGCCCATGCGTTTCTCCAACATTTAATCATCGTTGGAAGGAGAATGCGATATTCCTGCGCACGTGAAGCATTCGACTCGCCTTGATACCAAATAACACCCTTGATTGCATATGGTACAAGCGGCTGTATCATGGCGCGATAGAGATAAGCTACTGGCCGCCCGCCATCTTTTCCAACCAAATCACGCAATTCTGGCACGGCAAGCAATGCCCTAGTGCTTGTCCATGATTCGGCAGGTGTGCCCCCGACTGATGAATCAATCAACCCCACTGGCACCTTTAGAGCCTTGCGAAGATGCTGACCGAAATAGTAACCAACAGCCGAGAAATTGGCAACACTCTCCGGGGTACACTCCTTCCAGGCTTGTGGAAGCGGCGCGGGATCTTTTGTCTTCGGCACAAGATAAAGCCTAAGCATTGGATCATTCGCAGTTTTGATTTCGGCTTCGGCGTTCTCAACGCGGCTCATTGGCCAAGCCATGTTCGACTGGCCGCTGCATAACCAGACCTCGCCGACGAGGATATTCTTGATTTCGAGGTCGTTAATCCACATGGTAAAAGGACCGCCAGGCTTAAGTGGATTCAACCATACAATCCAATTACCATTATGAGCAGTCGTAGTGACTTGTTGATTCTGAAACTTTACAGTCACTTTCTCACCAGAATCTGCAGTACCCCAAATTGGAACGCGCATCCCCTGCTGAAGGACCGCATTATCGGAAATTAGACCATTAGGCTTAACCTCTGCAAATACTGCCAAAGAGACAAGACCAAGAATCAAAACCGAACATAAGCAAACAAGAATAATTCCTCTCTTCAAAGCGCACCTCCAAACATTACTGCGAAAAGTGTACAAGCAGGCTTGCCGATATGTCAAGGACGATTGCTTGCTCAAGGCTCCGCGGGTTTGACATTGGCGTTTTTTCATGTTAGATTGTAGCGAACCAGTGTGCGCTAATAGAAACTGGTTCGTTTTATAATTAAATCAATGCCTTTTGAGGGATTAAGAAGATATGCTTTTTGGAACGCAAAAAATAAATTCAAAAGGCCACCTAGAAATCGGTGGTTGCGATACCGTAGAACTGGCTGAGAAATTTGGAACGCCGCTCTATGTGATGGACGAGGCACACCTACGGCAGAACTGTCGAGATTATTTAAACAGCTTCCGAACGCGCTATCCAAACACCGAGATTGCGTTTGCTGGCAAAGCATTTTTGCCAATGGCAATGTGCCGTATAGTTGACCAAGAAGGCCTCTTTCTCGATGTTGCGTCTGGAGGCGAACTTTATACAGCACTTAAAGCTGGCTTCCCGCCCGAACGAATTTTGCTTCACGGCAATTGCAAGACCACGGATGAACTGCAAATGGCGCTTGATAACGGTGTTGGACGGATAGTCGTTGACAATCTTACGGAATTAGAGAAGCTTAACGCTCTCGCTGTGGAACGAAAACAAAAAGCACAAATCCTTTTCCGCGTCACGCCAGGTGTTGATCCACATACCCATCGCCTAATAAGCACTGGCCAAGAAGACACTAAGTTTGGATTCAACATAAAAAGTGGGGCAGCAATGGATGCTGTCCGAAAAGCCCTCGATTATCCAGGCATTGAATTGCGAGGAATACATTGTCATGTGGGTTCGCAATTGCTCGACGCAGAAGCGCATACCGCAGCCATGGATGTAATGGTGGGGTTCGCCAAAGAAATCCTCGATGAAACCGGCTTTCTAATTGAAGATATTGACACAGGTGGCGGACTAGGTATTAGATACGTCGAGGGCCAAAACCCGCCGACGATTGACCAATTTGCCGATGCTGTAGTTAGCGCACTAAAGCGCTCATTGGACAAGCACTGTTTCCCAAAACCCCGCCTAATTCAAGAGCCTGGGCGCTCAATCGTCGGGACGGCAGGCATAACGCTCTACCATGTCGGAGCCGTAAAAAAAGTTCCAATACCCCAAAAGCCAGGGTATAAAACCTACATAATTGTGGATGGCGGGATGAGTGACAATCCGCGGCCACTGCTTTATGGAGCACTTTACGAAGCAATTATAGCGAACCGGGCAAACGAACCTGCTACCCAAATAGCAACTATATCAGGCAAGCATTGTGAGACCGACACACTCATACCCGAGGCAAGGATTGCTGAAACTCAACCTGGCGATGTGCTTGCTGTGTTCTGTACCGGCGCATACACTTTTGACATGGCTAGCAACTACAACCGTTTTTGCAGACCTGCGGTTGTACTCGTCTTGGATGGACAAGCCGACGTGATTGTCGAGCGTGAGAGCCTCGAAGATCTTATCAGACGAGAAATAATTCCACCCCGTCTTAGGTAGCAAAGGAATATTCAAATGCTTAACATACAAGAAATTGCCATGTATGTGGTGGCATTTCTGATTGCCGTAACGGTGCATGAGTATGCCCATGCGCGCGCCGCTGTATCCGCAGGCGATGAGACACCAAAACTAAACGGCAGAGTTTCTCTTAACCCAATTGACCATCTTGACCCAGTCGGCACGCTAATGTTTGTGTTTACACTTCTATATGGATTCGGCATCGCATGGGGGAAACCTGTACCTGTTAATCCGTACAATTTTCGAAGCCCTCGCTGGGACCAGCTAAAAGTTTCAATGTGGGGGCCCCTATCAAATATCATAGTGGCATTTGTATTATCAATGGTTTATCGGTTCAACCTTGTTCCCGTTTCAGGAGCTTTCCACAAACTTTTCTTCATCCTGATATTGTTCAACTTGAGAATTGCTTTCTTCAACCTAATACCGGTCCCGCCGCTAGATGGCTCACATATACTTTCAAGCCTACTTCCAATCAACCAAGCACGAACCTACGACCTGTTGGTGGCCCGTTACGGCATGCTCCTACTAATCCTACTCATCTTCACAGGAATCGCGGGTATGATTATTAATGTGCCAACCAATCTATTCGTACGCTTATTCTTGGGAACATAAAAACAAGAATAGCAAAATTGGAGACGCGCATGGCAAAACCTCGCGCAGTAAGTGGAATGCAGCCAACAGGAATGCTTCACTTAGGAAACTTGGAAGGCGCCTTGTGCAACTGGGTGCGTCTTCAAGATAAATACGACCTTTTTGCATTCGTTGCCGACTGGCATGCTTTAACAACCCTTTATGCCAAACCAGAATTAATTGCTAAGTACACAAAGGAACTAGTAATAGATTATATTGCCTCAGGCCTTAATCCCGAAAAAACCACCATTTTCAGGCAATCTGATGTAAAAGACCATGCGGAACTTCATCTTCTTTTATCTATGATAACACCAGTATCATGGCTTGAGCGTGTGCCTACGTATAAAGAAAAACGTCAAGAGCTACGACCTGAAAGTCCATCATATGGGCTTCTCGGCTATCCCGTTCTCCAAGCGGCAGACATCTTGATTTACAATGCGGAAGGTGTTCCGGTTGGGCGCGACCAACTGCCTCATCTTGAGGTTACGAGGGAGATTGCTCGAAGATTCAACTCACTTTATGGGCTTATTTTTAAAGAACCGCATGCCATATTAACCGAGACACCCGTAGTCATTGGCCTGGATGGGAGGAAAATGAGCAAATCACATGAGAACACCATCCTGATTTCCGACCCTCCAGAAGTTGTTGAGGAAAAGATAAGAACTATGTATACGGACCCTCTTAAGATATACAGAACAGACATCGGCCATCCAGAGACCTGTCCTGTTTTTCAGCTTCGCCTCATCTATGCTAAGGAGGAAGCACCACAAGTCGAACGCAAATGCAAAACTGGGGAAATTGGCTGCGTGCAAGACAAACAAGAGCTAGCAAAGGCAATCAACCAAAGGCTCGAACCAATCAGAAAACGAAGACGAGAATTGGAGCAACATCCGGAATTAATTGACCAAATACTCGTAGATGGCGCCGGACGCGCCAGAGCCGTCGCGCAAGAAACAATGGAAAAAGTGCGGGAATCAATGGCATTTAACAGCCAAACTCTGATAAGCTATAATATAATGAAAAAATAGAAGCTTTGGCAAGCATTGGCTGCCACAAAAACAGCTTTGACAAACGACGGAGAAGTTCAATGCCAGTTGAGTCAACAACCCAAACCGGTTGTACAATCAAGTTGCCGATATTTGAAGGGCCACTTGATTTACTCCTTCACCTCATTAGAGAACACAAACTCAACATTTATGATATTCCAATCGTGGAAGTGACTGAACAGTATTTGCGTTATCTTTGGTTGATGGAGTCGCTTGACCTAAATATCGCAGGCGAGTTTTTTGTAATGGCAGCCACATTACTCGAAATTAAGTCCCGAATGCTACTTCCCAGCCCAGTCAAAGAGCAAGAAGGCGAAGATGAAATTGACCCACGCGCCGAGCTGGTCGAACGCCTTCTGGAATACGAAAGATATAAGAAAGCAGCGGAGACTCTTCGAACCTTTGAAGATAATCGTCAGAAGGTTTTTTGGAGGCTCACGGATGAACTTGAAAGCTATGATGCTCCGCTGATTCCGCTTAACCTCGAGGCAATGGACCTCATTCTTGCACTAAAGCAGATGCTCGCCGAAATAGGCGAGGGTTCTGAGGAGGTCACCAGTCTCGAACGGCAGAAAATTACACTTCGGATGAAGATGAGTGAAGTCCTAAGGAGAGTTCGAAGCAACCCGGAAGGCATAAACTTTCGTGAACTATTTGTTTCCAGACCGACGCGAGTGGAGATTATTATCACATTTCTGGCGTTGCTGGAATTGCTTAGATTAGGAAAGGTAAAAATTCACCAAAAGCAAGTGCTTGGGGACATTACCATTCGCGCACTCGATGAACAAGCATCATAAAATGATGGATCATGAAAGCATAATTCCAAACGGAAAGTTAAAAAATATACTAGAATGCATGCTTTTTGTCTCGCCTCAACCTCTAATTGTTAGGCAAGTAGCCCAATCTCTTGAAATCGACGAAGGAGAGGTCGAGAGGGCTATTCACGAATTAAGGTTAGATTACAATGGACGGGGGTTGCAGATTGTCCGCATTGCTGGCGGGTATCAGATGTGCACCCGCCCAGAGTACGCCGACTACATTGCAAAGCTGTTAAAACCCGAACGCGTCAGGCTTTCCAGGGCAGCTCTCGAAACCGTTGCAATTATTGCTTACCGACAGCCAATTACAGCACCTGAAATTGAAGCAATTCGCGGCGTAAATTCCGATGGCGTGCTTCACACGCTCTTAGAACGCGGACTTATAAAGCAAGTTGGGCGAAAGGAAACGGTCGGACGACCCATTCTCTACGCTACTACAGAAGAATTCCTGAACCACTTTGGATTGAACGATTTATCGGAGCTACCAGAGCTTGAGGAAGTCGAGTTGCCCGAGTCTAACATAGAGAAGTCAAATGAAGAATCATAAGACTGCAATACTATGTTTGCTAATAATAACTTCGCTCCAGGCGGCTGCACTGGGAGCGCCAATGCCTCCCAAAGTAACGGCTGAATCAGCCCTGCTTGTAGACGCAGTGTCTGGCAAAGTACTCTATGAAAAGCGTTGCCGCGTTCGCCGGCCGCCTGCAAGCCTGACAAAAATAATGACAGCCATACTAATACTCGAGCACGGCAACCTGGACGACGTTGTAACCGCTTCAAAGCATGCATGTAATACACCCTACGGGTCTCTCCATCTTAAGCCTGGCGAGAAGCTCACCCTCCGCGACCTGCTACGTGCAATTCTCATGAGATCGGCAAACGACGGGGCAGTTTGTGCAGCCGAACATATCGCAGGTTCGGAGAGTAAATTCGTTGCCATGATGAACAAGAAAGCCAAAGAGATTGGAGCAATAAACACACACTTTGCCAACCCTCACGGCCTCCATGATCCAAGCCATTATTCTACTGCGTATGACATTGCGCTAATCGCAAGGCATGCAATCCGTTACCCAGAATTTAATGCTATTGTCCAAAAGAAACAAGCTAGAATCGAAAGGTCAATAAACTCCTTAGACGTTACCCTTAGGAACACAGCAAAGTTTCTATCAAAGTTTGAAGGGGCTGACGGAATTAAGACTGGCTATACAAAAGAAGCTGGCCACTGCTTTGTAGGGTCAGCCACAAGAAACGATTGGCGGCTAATCGCCGTCGTGCTAAAAAGCAAAGATACCTGGACAGACACAGCAGTGTTGCTAAACTATGGGTTCAAATACTTCCGACAGCTCGCCTTTGCCAAAGAAAATGAAGTTGTTACTACTGTTGCCGTATCAGGTGGAAAACAGGAGAAGGTTGACCTAGTTGCTAGCGCCCCACTTACCATGGTGGTAAAAAAGTCAGACAAGGTAGAGTCAAAGGTTGACTTGGATGCACCAAAGAAAGTTTCTGCACCAGTCAAAAAAGGCGAAAAAATAGGCACAATAACTGCTTGGGTCAATGGCAAGAAGCTTGGCTCTGTGGACTTGTGTGCCGCCACGGAGGTTGAACGAACCCTATGGGCAACAGCGTGGCTATGGATAAAGACACTTATAACAAGTACACTAATCTTCTCATTAGGAATTATAGCGTATGGAACAGCGGTTGCAAAAATTGCTCGCCGCCGCAGGCGTCGCCTCGCGGCGCGAAGCTGAAAATTTGATACTGGCCGGGCGGGTAGCAGTCAACGGCAAAGTAATTACCCAACTTGGCGCAAAAGCCGATCCAGATAAAGATAAAATTACCGTTGACGAAAAGCTCGTAGACCTGCATCCTCAAAAAGTCTATGTCCTTCTAAATAAGCCCCGGGGATACACTTGCACTCGGCGAGATCCACATGCAGCCAAGGTCATCACCGACTTGGTAAAGGGCGTTGGCGTGCCGTTATACCCAGTTGGCAGACTCGATGTTGAGACCGAAGGCCTTATAATCCTAACAAATGACGGCGACTTTGCTTACAAAATCACCCATCCAAAGTTCAAAGTGCCAAAGACATATCATGCAGAGGTCAAAGGACTAATAACACAGGATGCTATTCGTCAGCTTAGACATGGCGTTAGACTCGACGATGGAATCACTCAACCTGCTTTGATAAAAAAAGTGGCATTAAATACTGCTAGGTACACTAGCAGCGTTGATATAGTCATATATGAAGGAAGAAAACGACAAGTACGTCGAATGTTCGACGCAATAGGCTATCCTGTGATTAAGCTAACTCGCACAAAAATAGGAGGGCTCGAAATTCGCGGTCTCCGTCCTGGCGAATGGCGATTTCTCACCCCAGAGGAGGTCGGCAACCTTCTCGCCGTAGCATCATGATTATGCGCAGACTTGCGATAATTTTTGCACTTTTCTACTTTGCCTCTGGACTTGCCTATTCAACACACTACCCACTTAGGGTAAAAGACTCCAGAGGAAAGACAATCACCATCACAAGAGAACCAAAGCGCATAGTTTCCCTTGCTCCTAACAACACTGAGATACTATTCGCTCTTGGCATAGGCAATCGTGTAGTTGGCGTAACTAAATACTGCAATTACCCGCCCGCTGCCCGAAAAAAGCCCAAAGTTGGCGACCGAATTACAAGCGTTGAGAAAGTTATAGCCCTCAAACCCGACCTTGTATTAGCACACGGATTTCTTAATGATGAAGCAATTCGCTCAATCGAACGCCACAACATAAAGGTTTTTGCACTTGACCCAAAAACTATTGGCGAAGTAGTAAGGGACATTCGGCTTGTTGGTATAATTACCAATCGTGAGCGAGAAGCAGAAAAAGTCATAAACAAAATAAGTAGCGCAAAGCGATTGGTTGCAAGACAAACTGCAAATATAAAATCAAAACCTAGAGTGCTTGTCGCTGTGCAAGCCGACCCACTTTGGGTGGCGGGGCCAAAGACTTTTGTTGACGAGATGATTGCCACTGCAGGCGGTGTCAATATTGCACACGATGCCAAGCCTGGCTTCAATCAATTCTCCATCGAGGTAGCGGTGAGCCGAGACCCTGAGATAATTATAGGAACCACAAAAGGTGACAAAGAGATATTTTCGCGCGGGGTATGGAAAACCACAAGTGCGGTACGAAAGCAACGCGTATACGAAATTGACCCAGACCTTCTTTTTCGACCTGGGCCAAGGCTTGCACAAGGCATCCTAGCCATTGCTAAGATAATACATACCAAAACAAACAGATGATAATATTCGCCATGCCGATGTCCACATCTGACAAGGAAAATATTCGCCTAAATCTTCCTCTCAGGCTAGCAGGTTTAACAGTAATCCTGCTTGTGTTGCTGACGGCAGCAGCTATCCTAAGTTCTAGCCTTGGAGCAATCTATGTACCACCAGGACAGGTGGCAAAAGTAGTCGCCAACCATCTAATGGGAGAAACCTATTTCGACGTCCCAAGGGAAACTGACCAGATTATCTGGCAGATTCACATTCCTCGGATGATTCTTGGAGCACTAGTAGGAATGTCGCTTGCCATGGCAGGAGCAGTGCTTCAAGGGCTCCTGCTGAACCCACTTGCCGACCCCTATATAATTGGGGTATCAGCCGGAGCAGCAGTTGGCGCGGGAATCGCCATGTTATCTGGTCTTTCGGGATTGTTCCTTGGCTTTGGAGTGCCCCTGCTAGCATTTTTCTTCGCTCTTTCGGCGGTCATAACAGTCTACATGCTTGCACGCAAAAGCGGTAGGGTTTCCATCCTTTCGTTTATATTGGCCGGCATTGTGGTAGGTTCATTCATGTGGGCTATGTTGACATTAATTTTGGTCGCCGCACCTAATCAGGGCCTTGAACGCATAATATTCTGGACAATGGGTAGCCTTGCAGGGTCAGATCCATGGGCAAGGGTAATTGTGCTGACGCCATTTGCCCTTCTTGGCTTCTTTGGTCTCTATGCATTCGCTCGAGATTTAAACCTCTTCGCGATTGGCGAAGAATCAGCCAGATATTTAGGAGTGGAGGTTGAATCACTCAAGCGCATATTGATTGCGATTGTTGCCCTTGTTACAGCAGCTGCAGTATCAGTTAGTGGAACAATTGGGTTTGTAGGGCTGATGATACCACACATCACCAGAAGGCTTGTTGGAGCCGACCACCGTGTACTCATACCTTGTTCAGCGCTGGTTGGGGCTGTGTTTATGATAATAGCAGATGCAGCAGCTCGGTCAATTATGGCGCCAACAGAAATACCAGTGGGCGCGATTACTGCGTTGTTCGGAGCGCCGTTTTTCCTGTATTTACTGAGGAAAACAGGATAGGCAAGCAACTTTCTATGGTTGCATCAAACAAAACCATATATCAAATTATCTGATTGCCAATCTCTTGTTAGCTCAAATGAAAACAAGTCGCAAAAATGAATAAAAAGAAAACAATCCGACCTTTAAGCATTGTAATCATACTAATCATTCTCGGCGCGATAATCTATCTCGCACTTCCTCGACCCACATTAGTTGATGCTGTCAGGGTTCGGCGAGGTGATTTAATGGCCGAGCTTTCTACCACGGGAGTGGTAGAGTCGGAAATGTCCGACATCGCTCCTAAAATCATTGCACGCGTATCCGAGCTTTATGTTCAAGAAGACCAACTTGTCAGGCGTGGGCAAGTGCTTGCTGTTCTTGATAGGTCGGAACTAGAAGCTCAAGTTAAAGAAGCTCGCTCGGCACTTTCAGCATCGCTGGAAGATCTCTCACGCTCTGAAAAAGCAGTCCGCCTGCAGTTGCAACAATCCTCAGCTTCCATTGCAAGAGCAAAAGCAGCTCTACATGCAGCTGAGGCTCAACTCGCCGACATAGCAAAAGGACCGCGTCCGCAAGAAATCGAGCAAGCGCAGAACAATGTCAACCAAGCCCGTGCCGAAGCCGAAAGGGCAAAGGCAGATCTTGAGCGAGCAGAAAAGCTGGTAAAGCGAGGTGCAATTGCTCCTCAACAACTCGATGCCGCGCAAACTGCCGCTAAGGTAGCAAATGCCAGACTTGCAGCTGCTGAGGCTCAGCTTGAATTGCTTAAGCAGGGTTCAAGGCCAGATGAAGTTCGCGCAGCCAGAGCGCAGGTGTCTGCCGCCCGAGCAGGGCTTTTGGAAGCAAAAGCGTCTGCAGAAACAGTTGCCATTCGCAAAAGCGAAGCCGCAATCGCCCGCTCGAATGCCGAGCGTGCCAAAGCAGCTCTTCAAGCAGCTCAGGCTCAACTAGGCTACGCTGTTATTCGCTGTCCGTTTGACGGAATTGTTGCCCGAAAGCATCTTGAGAAGGGCGAAATAGCAGGACCTCAAATACCAATCTATACCATAGCTGACATTCGCAAAATATGGGTCACCGCGGAAGTAGACGAAGAGGACATGGCTTCCATTGCACTTGGACAGCGGGTAGTCATAAGCACCGATGCTTTCCCAGGAAAGGTTGCTCGAGGAACCGTCGTTCGCATTTCACCAATAGCCGAGCCAAAAGCAGTTGGCCGAGTAAGAGCAAAGATTGTGCGTGCAAAAATAATTGTCAATTACTCAGAATTTCTGCTTAAACCTGGGATGGAAGTGGACATAAGCGGCAGCGTTCTAATTGGGCGTAATCAACTACTTGTTCCAAACGACGCACTTCTGCAAGTCGGGAAGGAATACCAAGTCTTCGTCATAGAGGGCGGTCGGGCATATCCAAGAACAGTGACCCCTGGCTTGTCAAACTATGAATATACTGCAATCTCGAGGGGCCTTAGGCCTGGCGAGCTTGTCATTGTATCACGGCCGGAGCAACTTAAACCTGGTTGGCTTGTTCGAGTACGGAGGCAAACAAGTGCAACAAAGTGACGGTCCCCTGGTAGAACTGGACGGTGCTGCAAAGACCTACACAATGGGTAAAGTAATCGTCCAAGCGCTCAAGCCAACGTGGCTGAAAATCGAACGCGGGGAGTTTATTGTCATACTAGGGCCAAGTGGGTCTGGAAAAACCACTGTGCTGAACTTAATTGGCGGAATTGACAGACCTACCGAAGGCCGCGTACTGTTTGAAGGCCGGGACCTAACCAAAATGACCGAAGATGAAATTACCGAATACAGACGCAAATGCGTTGGTTTTGTTTTTCAATTTTTCAATCTTATACCAACTTTGACTGCAAGAGAGAACGTTGAGTTTGTAGCCGAACTAGTAGAAAACCCAGCCGACGTAATGGAAGTACTAAGCGAAGTTGGTCTTGCTGACCGTGCCGATCATTTTCCTAGCGAGCTATCGGGCGGCGAACAGCAGAGGGTTGCAATTGCAAGGGCGCTTGTAAAAAACCCTCCTCTTCTCCTAGCGGACGAACCCACAGGAAATCTTGACTACGAAACAGGCAAACACATACTAGCATTGATGCGCAAGATTAACCAATCCAGGGGAATTACTGTAGTGATTGTTACACACAATTCAGCAGTAGCTGAAATAGCCGACCGTGCGGTATTTCTTAGAAGTGGCGAGATAGTCAAAACCAAAGTGAATGAACATCCCTTGGACCCAGAAGAACTGAAATGGTAATTAGCAAACTCACCTTAAAACTAATTCGCGACATACGCTTCTCTCCATGGCTTTTTCTGGGAATTATGGTTATGGTCGCTTCAGGAGTTGCCCTCTACGATGCAACATACCTTTCATACTACAACCTAGGTCGCTCGTATAATCTCTCCTATGAAAAGCTAAACCTGGCTGACTTCACTGTTGATGTTCAATCTGCACCCCAAGAAATTACTAACCAAATTAAACGCATTCCAGGTGTGATGCGCGTAGAGGGACGTTTTATCGAAGAATTGGGAATTGAACAAAAGCTATCTGCAAAGCGTGTAATCGGGCGAATCGTGTCAATTCCAGACAAAGGTCAACCCTCGGTCAATACTCTCAAAATTATCAGAGGACACATGCCCGCGCCTGGCAATAAGAGGGAACTACTGCTCGAAGCAGGGTTTGCAAAATATCATGGGTACAAGCCTGGCGACGTAATTTATCCAATTGTGGATGGCGATAAAGTAAAGTTCCGCATATCTGGAATTGCTATGAGCCCTGAATATATCGTCGTCGTTCGAAGCAGGGACAATCCAATACCAATGCCCGAACAATTTGGAGTAATGTTTATACGAAAGGAGATTGTAGACCGTCTGTTTGGGAGCTCTGGAACTATAAACCAAGTGGCTGTCAAAATTTTCCCCGGTGCTAATAGGTCCAGAATCATGCGGCAAGTTGAGCAGGTTCTCCAACCTTATGGGGCCGAGGAACCGCTTCCTAAGGAAAATCAACCAAGCTACGAAATGCTTAACCTCGACCTTCGTGCTCTCCGTAACCTAGCCATATTCTTTCCGGTGCTCTTCCTTGGGATGGCAAGCCTTAGCATATACAATTTGCTCAGCCGGATGGTTTACGCGCAAAGGCCGCAAATTGGATTTATGCGAGCAACAGGATACTCAAGAAAAGCTGTGCTTAGGCATTACGTTGCTTTTTCATTATTAATTGGCATTCTTGGTTCATTATTCGGTAGTTTATTAGGCTACCGTATGGGCGAATATATTACAAACCTTGATGTGTCACAGCTTAGTGTACCATATGTTGATACCCAGCCGCGCTTCGAAGTAATGATGGTTGGATTTTTGATATCTATCATAGTAACTTTTCTTGCTGGGCTAGTTCCAGCCCTCACGGCATCGCGAATGACACCCGCTGAAGCCATTCGCCCCGAAATTCCAATGGCTGGCAGAGTACCCATTATCGAAAACCTCCTACCAGCACTCAAGCAGCTTTCCTATACCTGGCGCCTGCCATTACGCAATCTCCTAAGAAGACCAAAGCGCACAATATCAACGATTCTGGGTGTTGCTTCATCAATTACACTTATCCTTGTGACTTTGGGATTAATAGATTCTTCCAAAGCACTGGTAAGCTTCTACTTTGACCGCTTGCTAAAGTACAACTTGCTAGTCGGTTTTGTCACCATACAAACTGAGTCTCCGCTGGGTTTAGTTCGAACATGGAAAGGTGTTGAGCGAGCAGAACCATTTTTGCAAGTGCCGGTTAAATTCATACACAATGGCAATCAGAAGTTCGGACTCATCTTTGGGGTTGATCCAAATACCCGCCTGCTGAATCCCATATCTTTTGAAGGAAACAAGCGAATATCTGTGCCAAAGAAAGGCATACTCATAGGGGACTTGCTTGCAATGAAATTGAATTTAACACCTGGCCAATACGTAACCATTACACTTCCAAAGAAGACCACCCCCCAGCTGCCAATTTCAGAAGACGGCGGGGCGCAGGTATCAAGATTTCGTGATGAGGTATTTTCTCGGAGCCGGGGTTTGCAAGAGATAACTTTTAAAACACTAGTTCCCGTTGTCAATCGATCGTTCCAACCGATTGGCAACATCGCGATAATGTCAATTTTCGAAACGCGCCATATTTTTGGGAAAGAACTTGAGCTTCCTCCGCATGCAATAAATGCAATACTCATAAAGGCAGACGACCGATATGTTTCTGCAATCCAACGACGGCTTTATGACCTGCCAGACGCAGCCTCTGTTGCTAACCTCAAGGACATGAGGTATGAGATTAACGAAATGATGAAAACTCTAAACATATTTACAGATGTAATGCTCACATTTGCAATTGCCCTTGCGTCAATTATTATATTCAACGCCACGACTATGAACATCCTGGAACGTACTAGGGAATTTGCTTCAATGAGGGCACTGGGCGTAGGGAGCTGGAAAATTGCGGCTATGGTAACAATTGAAAATTTAAGCACTTGGGTTGCAGGAACAATCATTGGCTTGCCAATTGGTCGCCAATTGGCAGATTACTTTGTAAAATTATATACTAGCGAAGCCTTCCATATGCAAACTGTAATCTTTAGTAGAACCTATGCATGGACCCTGGTCGGGATTCTCGCCGCTGTCTTAATTTCACAAATCCCTGGAATACGCTACCTCATGACTCTCGACCTCGCCTCAGCAACCAAAGAAGTCAGCGGCTAAAACAACTTAATTAGAAACCTATTTCTATGGATGCTTGCGGACTATTCGGACAATATCCGCTACAAACTTGCCGATATAAGGAACTACTTCAAGGCGGCTGAGAATCCATAAAATTAACGCTAATATCAATGTCGCTCCTATGGCTCCGCCAAGGCCTCCGAGAACTCCATTAACAAAACTAAGCATCGCCATCCTTCGAGGGTTTAAAAGATACTGAATGTATTGCTGTAAATTAAGCTTCTCTATCAAATTAGTTAGGCGGTTGATCTCTCGTATTAGCAAGCTAATTTTGTCATCTAACCGTTTAATCTCATCCAAAAGGTCTTTAAAATCTTGCCCAGACACTACCCGATTCTCCCTTGCAGGTATCAATTTCATCTTGCTTTTTATATCGGGACTTGACTTAGTATTCCCAATTTGAAGGTAAAATTCCAAAAGGATGTCTGCAGCATTCGGCTCATGTGCATCAAAACAATCATGTAGCTAAAAAAACGCAATAATTGAAGGACTCGAGAGAAAATGGAAGAAGAACAAGGACGACTTGTCTATCTACCTGAGTATCAACACTGGCGTACAAGCCCATGGTGGAAAGTAATGCTCATAGGGCTGGCGCTATACGGAGTTGGCATTACAATACTTGCGCTAACCAAAAATTTTAAGCTTTTGCCAGCCGTTGTGCTTCTTGGAACCTTCATTATGCCTGTTACATATGTTACCTTTTTCTATAATCATCGCGTGTTAAGCCAGATAACAATACTAACGCTGGGTCTTACTTTCTTTTATGGTGGAATTCTTGGCATTTTTGCTGCTGCCCTATTGGAACCTTTATTTATTCGGCAACTTAATTTCTATTCGTCATTTAAAGTTGGTCTAATTGAAGAATTTGCAAAAATACTTGGAGTACTGGCTATTGCTCGCCATCGGCGCCATGATTCAGAAATGGACGGATTGATTCTTGGTGCAGCAGCAGGAATGGGCTTTGCTTCACTCGAAAGCGCAGGATATGCATTTGTGGCTTTCCTACACAGTCAAGGCAATCTATCAGTTATGACCGCTGTTACTCTCATCCGAGGAGTACTAACGCCACTCGGGCACGGAACATGGACAGCTATTCTCGCTGGGGTGCTGTTTCGGGAGAGTACCGAGCGAAAATTCATTATTGATTGGCAAGTTATAGGGACTTATCTTTTTGTTTCGGTTCTGCATGGCCTATGGGATGGATTGCCATTTGCAATGGCTTCTCTAAACCAAGTAGGCATTGAGTTCTTTATTGGCGAGCTTGTTGTTGGGGGAATTGGAATTTTCGTTCTAGCTCGCATGTGGCGCGAGGCCCGACGACTACAAATAACCCGCTATCTGGAAGCTGGAGCAATCAACCAACGACGTGCAGCCTAGGAAAGCTAGAGGACATATATTTTACCTGTCGTTAATTCTCCTGTGGGAAAGTTCCCGCCAATGCAGGAAAACAACTTCCAATCGAACCTACCGCTCCGTTATCTTTCGAAGTAATTCAATATAGAATTTGTAGTTTTCAAACGGAACATCTGGGGGCACAGAATGGTCAATCGCCGGGATATAACCGCCGTCATCTATCAATCGTGGGACTTTTCGCAATAACTCATGCTCAATCTCCGCCTTTCCTTTGGCTAGAACTCGCTTGTCTATGCCACCCCACAAAACTAGCTTGCGCCCATATTTCTCGCGGATTGGAATCGGCTCCATGCCCGCTGCAATTTCCAAAGGAAAGAAGACATTCACTCCAGCCTCGATGAACAAGTCGAGAAGCGGCCGATTGTCACCATCCGAATCAACAATTATATTGGTTACCCCTTTTGAGCGTATGGAAGCGATAACTTCTTTATAATACGGAAGCATAAACTCTCTGAATATATTTGGGCCGATGAGTGGACCATTTTTAAAAGCCATATCTTCCCAAATGTAAACAAAGTCTAACTCGACATTCGGAAGGGTACGGTCGAATATACCGATGTAGAAATTTGCCCAATGCTCCATTATGTCATGTACCAGTGCAGGATCATCATAATAAACATAGGCAAGCTTTTCTTCGCCAAAGAGGTTTCGCGGGAAACCATATCCTCCACATATTGCCATACCAACAGGATTTGACCTATTCGCAATCTTCTTTCTGAGCTCATCCCAATTCGGATAACGTTCTGGGTCACAAGGGTTGAGACGCCACTTTAGATTCTCCCAATCCTTTCTCTCGGAGACTGGGAACTCGATAAACTGTGACATTGAGAGCTCTGCGTTATCTTTCCGGTCGCGCTTTACTATCCCCTGTCCGTCTCGGTAAGTAATGGTAAATTCGTCTTCTTCCAGCACCTGATGCTCAAACGGGGGTCTGTAGGGGTTATGAGTAAAGCCAGCATCCACTGGGATAAATTCCCAAGCATCCATCTCAAAATACTGCTCTGGCCGCATTCCCTTTGGCAAACCCTCTTGCCACCACCGCTGGACCGTAGAATTCCAAAAACCGAGACAATCCCATCGCGGCGGATGGTCTACTTGTTCAAAGTTACATATCTTTAAAAAGCGTTCGCGTGCGTTCAAGCCCCTCTCCTCATGTGAGTTTCTACTTTCTTGCAAGATTCAAACTTACCTCCGCAACTTTACGGCGCAAGTCATCAAGATATTTTGACAACGTGGCGGTAGAAACGTGCTTGTCTGCAATTGACTGCAAGTTGGAAAATGCGTTCCTAGCTTCCTCCAACACCAACTTCGCACTAGAAGTATCCTTACCATACTTCTCTGCTTCCGATACAAGCCGGCCGAGAAGGTGAAGAGCTCGGAAGTCTTCGTGTCCTTTCCAAAAAGCCTCCCAACGACGTGAAGGAACAGGGCCGTGTAGACCAGGGTAAACAGTTGAGAATGTAGCTAGACGCTCATTTTTTGTATTTGCTGACTCCCAAGGTATTTCCCCCCACCACATATGAGCAAAGTATCCCCAGCCTGTAAGGCCATGGCGGAATGATTGCCAGGCAAGCGAACGGTAATAACCTACTGGATCTAGACGTTTAGAGTCGCCACTACATACATAAAGCCATATTTCCTTGCTGGTGTTCCTCATAAAATTGCGAGCGTCTTCATCCTCTATCACAGGACCGCGGGGCACCCAAATATCAACCACATCTTTTATTTGCTTCAGGCGCTCAACCTCGGTAAAGTTTGCCGTAACCAATATCCTTGCCTTTGGGTCGGCCTCACGGACCAAGCGGCCAATATCTGCATGTATTTTGAGCTTCGCCTGTGATGACGGCTCATCAACGAGCTCGAATGCAAAATCATTGTAATCTAAGCCAAGAGATTTCAAATGGCCAACCCAATCCCGAAACCAGTTAATGAAACCCCTTCTGTATTCGGGACCCATATATTCGAAGCCAGCCTTCTTAGCCACATTGTCGTAGAATAATCCAATGCTATATATGCCGGCAATCATTCCATATGGTTTATATGCGGCAACCAACTCGTCATGCCTTGTATAGTCTATTGGCTTTGCAAGGTTGCCTTCTTTGTCAAAAGTTGGCATCACGAGATTTGGACTGATAAGGAAGACATTCACACCATGCTCAACAGCATCCCTGAGATACGCCTGAGGATTTGCCTGCGCCCAAGATATTTTCAATATGTCACCCCACGTGCAAATCCATGGCTTCGGCTCGCGAGGTAGATCCAACGGATAGATTGTAAAGCTTACCTTCACCTTTTGTTCAGGTCCTCCCGTCAACGGCTTGACGCTTAGAAAACCTGTGTAATCTCCTGCCTCCAAACCATCGGTTTTGACCACAAGGAACACTTGGCTAGTCTGCTCCGAAGGAATTGTCAATCTGCCTGCTTCGTCTATAAGCGGGAGCGCATCGCCGACAAGGGTTTCGGCCTCGGCATCTTCTTTAACAAACGCGCATGTTCGAATTTGCACATGGTCCGCTGGAATATTTCCTGTAGATTGGTCAATGACTATTCGGAAATCAAGTGTTGAGTCGCTTAAATTTGTAATATTGAAAGCCATGTACACCTTCTCGCCGCGGTATGCTATGGCACGAACCTCAGGAGATGGTTGGATATCTTTCGGAATATCGTAGGGTTTCAACTGTGTCCAAGGGTCAGCAGGCCATATGGCAAACTCACGGTCTGGTTCGACGGCAATTTTTAGTTTCTTGATTTTGGCGTGGAATTCTGTGATAGATAAACAACGCTCAAGTTCGTCAAGAGACTTTGACATCCCTGCAAGCTGGCCGGAAGTCGCCTCTGGGATGTATTGCACAGACTTGGATACGGCATCGCGTCGTGCTTTGAGCGCTTCAAAGCTGGCTGTTAGACTATCCGCCATGTCTTTTGGCATTCCTCTTAAATACAACTCTAGGGTTCTCAATCTTGCAGAAATCTCCGCAAGCCTTGTTCTAATAAGAGGAACATCATAAGGCCGTAAAATCCTATAGAATGGCTTGCCACCGACCGAAGCTTCGAGAACAGCCGTAAGCCTACCTTCTTCTCTAAACTCATCAACAAGGTGGAACTTTTGAGAGGAATGAGGTTCTATTGAAAGCGTAATCTCTCGTATTGTTTTTGGAAGAGCTTCCATTAAATAAGTTTCCATGCGCACTTGGAGCGACTTACTAGTAGTATTCGCCACCTCCCCACTGCGTTCAACAACACCGTTAGGTGAAGCTAGAAATTGCTTGATGTTCATGACGGGAACATCGGTACCGAAAACAAGCATTCCAAAGTTCTCCGGCTCGTGGAAGCCTGCTTTCACCGGCGACCAAGAACTAAACTCGCCGCTCGACCTACTCTCACGACTAAAGTTGACTTTCCAGCACGTACCAGGCTCTGGCGCAGAACCAAAAACGGAAAAGGGTATTCCTATTTCAGCAGACCAGCCATCCCTTCGCAGAGAAACCGCCGCCTTCCAATCAGCGTTCCAAGAGCTATCAGTTTGCGTTGGCTTAGGCTTTTTTGCGTCATACATCGTCCCTAAAATACCCACGGCGAAGTGATAATAGGATTGCGTTTCACGCTCGGATTGGACGAAAACCTCAACACAATCGGCACGAAAGATGTCGCTATCCCGCTCTTCAAGCTTGCCAACGACTCTAGGCATTTTCTTCTCGTGGCAATCGAAGGCTACATAAAGCATGTGCTCAGAATAACAGACATAAATTTGTGTATTTTGAGTTGGCATGCGCCAAGTACGCAGTAAGAGGGTGTAAGGTACTTTCGTTGCCAATCCCCACTCACCATCACTTAGCCGGCCGTCAATCGTTATCGGTCGAGTAATCTTAGGGATGGTTAGCAACGGCGATGATGATTTGGCTTCCTCCGCATTTATTGGGATTTGAGCAAGAACAATATTGGCAAATACAATTAGTGAAATGGTTTTCAGCACAATCCTTCGTGCACCCATCTATGTTACCTTTCAGCCTTTTATGCCCGTCATTGTTATTCCTTGAATGAAGGTTCGCTGTGTGAAAAAGAAGAGTATGACAATGGGAATAGTTACTACTGTTGACACAGCCATGAGCATCCCCCAATAGGAACCGTACTGGCTTGAAAACATCGCCAATCCAAGTGAAAGTGTATATTTCGACTGATCAAAGAGGTAGATGAGGGGGCCGAGATAGTCATTCCACGCACCCATAAAGCTAAACAGTGCTACTGTCGCCAGCGCCGGTTTCGAAAGGGGCACTATCACTCCTCGGTATATCTGAAGTTCCGAACAGCCATCGATTCTGGCGGCGTCGGTCAGGTCTTTAGGAATAGACATAAAGAATTGCCGGAGGAGGAAAATTAGAAATGCGTTACCAAGAAACGACGGCACTATTAGTGGGAGAAATGTATCTATCCAGCCAAGCTTGGTAAAAATGGTAAACAATGGAACCATCACTACCTGATAGGGAAGCATCATAGTGCTGAGTAGAAGGAAAAAAACGAAATCTCTTCCTCGCCAGGGTATTATTGCAAGCCCATATGCTACAAGTGAACAAGAGAGCAATGCGCCAATAACGTTGGATACCGAAATAATTAGCGTATTCCTCAAATAGGTAAAAAACGGCACAAAAGTTAAACCCTCGGTATAGTTCGACCACTTAAGTGGATGCGGAATCCACACCGGCGGTATTCGGAAAATTTGGTCCTCAGTCTTAAGAGACGTTGTTATCAACCAGTAAAATGGCAGAAAGAAAGCCACGCTGAAGATAATCAGCGCACAATAGGTTGCAATTCGCAATACTTTGCTTTCCTTCGCCATAGCCTAGCGTCCTCCGTAGTAAACATATCGTGCCGATGTTTTAAAAATTAGCAAGGTAGCTACCATAATAAGCACAAAAAGCAGCCAAGCCATTGCACAAGCGTACCCCATTTTGAAAAACTGAAATGCATTTTGGAACAAATACATAGAAAACATCATCGTCGAGTTTACAGGACCGCCCGTTCCGCGAGTCATAACCCATGCCTGGGTGAAATATTGCAGGCTACCTATGACACCCATAACAGCAGTAAAGAAAATGTATGGACTCATAAAAGGTATTGTTACGTGACGCGTTTTCTGCCAGCTGGTTGCCCCATCGAGACTTGCCGCCTCATAAAGCTCATGAGGCACGTCTTGAAGCCCCGCAAGATAGATTACAACCCATGCGCCCACTCCCCAGACGCTCATTAAAATCAGAGCAGGTTTTGACCAATGCGGATCGGCAAGCCATCCTGGACCGTTAATTTGTGGGAGGCCAACTGCTGCGAGAATCTTGCCAAACCCTTCTATTATTGCGTTTACTAGGCCATTCTCTGGATTTAGAATCCATAGCCAGAGTACCGAGCTTGCAACCACAGGGACTATCGACGGGAGGTAGAAAATAGTGCGGAAGAACGCGAGCCCCCGCACTTTCGCATTCAAGAGAACAGCTAGTGCAAATGCGGTGATTATCCCAAGTGGCACAGCAAACACTGTATAGTAAACAGTGTTCCAAAGTGCCTCGCGCAAGAGGCGGTCATGAAGCATAAATTCGTAATTTCCAATCCCTATCCACACAGGCGGCTTGAGTCCTGTGTATCGGCAGAAGGAATAATACAGGGATGCGGCCATAGGATATAGTGTGAACCCAACAAGCCCAAGCAATGCGGGAAGCGTAAAAAGCAACCCATTCCGCATATTTATCCTTTCAATTCGGCTTGCTTTTTTTAATCTTTTCATGCTTTGAAGCCACGCCTCTAATTATTACTTGCTACTTCCCGATATATCTCCACTACACGTCGTGCAGTTGAATCCCAATTGAATGCCTTTGCGCGCTTTAAACCCCGAGCAGATAATTCGGACCTTAGCGACATGTTTGATAGCACCTCTGCCATCGCATCCGCCAGTGCTTCCGGTGTTGGGTCAACAGCTAATCCTGCATCGCCAATGACTTCCGGCAGAGCCGAGAGATTGCTTGTAATAACGGGCACCCCGCACGCCATTGCCTCCAACGCGGGGAGACCAAATCCTTCATATACCGAAGGATAGACGCTGAGATCGGCCGCATTGTAGAAATGTGGCAAATCCTCATTGGTCACGACACCTGTCAGGACCACGTCTCCCGAGATTCCAATGGAATCAGCCAACCTTAGTAGCTGGCGGTCCTGACCACGGTGATTTCCCAATATGACAAGTTTGTGCTTTATTGGCAAGATTCCTTTTAGAATCCCAAAAGCACGAATAAGGGAATGGATATTCTTCCTTGCAGGAACCACCCCAACGGTAATAATAAACGGCTGGCTTATAGAATACCTCTCTTGAATAACCTTCTTCGAACAAGCTTTATCGAGTGGCTGGAATTGTTCTTCTACCCCTGGATAGACAACCTCGATTTTCTCCGGCGGCACGCGATACAATTCTATCATCTCACTCCTCGTGAAATTCGAAAGCACAAGTATTTTTGCTGCTCGATGCGCTCCAATTCTCATGCCTAGGTCAAGGAGAAACCGGTCTTTGAATGAAAAGAATTGTGGACACCGCCGGAATGATACATCATGAACAGAGGTAATTATTGGACACGGAGCATATGGAGGCATTGAGTACTGAACATGTGCAACTTGTACCCCATCTTTTCCTAGCATACGCGGGAATGACCACAAGCACCAATCCCGGCCAGTCAATGCATTTAGCTGACGAACTGCGAAACCACCAGTTTCTGACGGATTGGGTGGCGGAAGCTTTGAAAATGTATAAAGGAGATATTCATCGTGATGGACCGCATTAATTCTGGCAATGCCTCCAATTAAACCGCGCCAATACGTCCGGTCGCCGCAGAATCCACCCTGGATGAGGCGAGCATCAATCCCTATTTTCATTTTTCGACCACCGGACGGGGCATCTTGCAATGCGCAAGATAGGAATCAATGACTTTTTCCACGCCGTCATCCAAACGAATCTCCCCAGCATCAAGCCAAATTGCGCGGCTCGCCACTTCACGCACCGCTTTCATATCGTGAGATACAAAAATAATTGTCTTGCCTTTGTTTTGAAACTCGCATACTTTTTCGTAGCATTTTTGCTGGAATGCCTCATCACCAACCGCCAAGACCTCGTCAACTAGGAGTATGTCTGGGTCCACTTGCACTGCTATTGAGAACCCCAGGCGCATTACCATGCCAGAAGAATACGTACGAAGTGGCGCATCAATGAACCGCTCCAATTCAGCAAACTTGACTATCTCGTCCATCCGACGACGGACCTCCTTGCGGGGGAGACCCAAGATGGATGCATTTAGATATATATTCTCAATCCCGGTCAAATCGGGATGGAAACCTGCCCCAAGCTCAAGCAGCGCAGAAACTCGTCCTTTTACTTCAACTAAGCCGGATGTAGGCTTATAAACAGACCCTATAATCCCTAGAAGAGTGCTCTTGCCTGAACCATTTTCTCCAATTACCGCAAGCGTCTCACCAGATTGAACTGAAAAGCTAATCCCTTTGAGGGCATAAATGACCTCATATTTTGGTCTGCGGAACGAGAGCACTAGCGATTTAAGAGTGCCAAATCTATCATGGTATAGACGAAATGTTTTCGTAAGGTTTTCGACACGTATAATTTCCATATTTATAGCAACTCGGCAAACAGCCACTTCTTGCGGTTGAAAAAGGTATAGCCAGCAACAAAAATTAAAAGCGAGGTTACCGCCGCAAGTCCAAGGTATGTGTAATTCATCCCTAGGTCTCTTATTTCACCAACGTTGAATGGAGGTAGAAGAAGCTTTCGATACGCAATCATTAACATTGAGAGCGGATTTAGATAGAAAAACTTCAGCACAAGCCCCTGGTATGCTGCTGGTATTCTATCCGAATAGTAAATCTGCTCAACAAGAAAAATGATTGGAGTACCATAAAATACCACTGTAAGAAGCACGGTCATCATGTATTTGATATCTTCATAAAATACATTCAGGCATGATATAAACAGGGATATCCCAAGCGTTAGTATAAGCTGGATGAGCACAATGACCGGCAGTAGTAACCAGGTTAGCAAGATGGGAGTCCCCAACACTAGTAAGTAAATGAAGAAAAGGCCAAGTGCCAAAATAAAATGCACTAGATTTGACAAAACAATTGAAACAGGAAGCGCCTCTCGCGGAAAGTATGTCTTCTTTACCAAGTCACCATGCATTAAAACTGACATGCTCGAATCGAGAAGCGACATTTGAAAGAAAGTCCACGGCAGAAAGGCACAGAGCAGATACGCAGAATAGTTTGGAATCTTTACATTCATTATAAATTTGAACACTATGGTAATTGTCGCTACCTGGAGGAGTGGATTAGCAAGCGACCAGAAAAATCCTAAAACTGAGTTCTTATACCTGACCCGTATGTCACGTATAACAAGATTTAACACTAGCTCTCGGTATTTCCAAAGTTCTGCGAGCTCTTTAATCATCCGCTGGCCTCCTATCGGCCTCCTCGCGGACAGGCACAAGTAACTTCATCAGCTCCGCGCCAGGAATCAAAACCTTTCGCTTTCCTGCAACACGGTAGGCATTAACCTTTCCCTGGCGAATATACGAGCGAATAGATGATTGACTCACCTTAAGGTAATTTGCGGCTTGCTCGATGGTGTAGAGATCAGGGAATTCGTCTGCCATATTGCCCTCACAGATACTAGCATGCGGCAACCAGCTGTTGGTTCAGAAACTAAATATGGTTACCACCCCGTAGTATAGCGTTATTGATATTAGTTGTCAAATCTTGATGGATTAAAGCAGCAAATTAGCACAAATGACATATGGAAGTTTTAGTCAGCCTTTGATTTCCTTGCAAAGAGTATATAGGCAAGAATGCATGCTTTATCTAAAGCCAAAGTTCTTTGACAAAGGCTACGGTTTTTGAATCTGCTCAACCTCGCGAATGATTGCAGATAACGCTGAAACGCATTCCTCAGCAACTTTTTTGCCAAGTTCAGCGCTTGCACCTGTGAAGTCTCCCATCACGCCAACTTTGACTCTTGGATCTTGGACTACCCTCGGCACTACGAACCGGGCATCAATATTCTTTAGCTTCTGTGCGTAGGCATCCGGGTCTTTGCGCATAACCTCAAGTATTTCTGAATCGTCATAACACGCTTGGTCCATCTTCACAAGTTCGGGTTTCCAATACATCATTAGCGACGTCTCCATGAGGGCTGCATGGTAGTCACCTTTGGCAAAGTAATACAAGTAAGTTTCCGAAAGCTCCCAGAAAGGCACTAGAAGCACGTTTACACCGGACATTTCTGGGCGAAGCCGCTGAAACTGCAAGGCGGCATCCCTAGCTGCTGCGCAACTTTCTGTTCCACCATGGCCAAGGAGTATGATAAGGTTTTTAAAACCCTGCATTACTAAACTCTGAAGGATGTCCATAAGAAGGAGGGAAAACACTTGCGGGCTGATGTTAATTGTCCCTGGAAGAGTTCCACCCGAAAAGTTGTAATGAACGGGCGGTGTTACAAAACAACCAGTTTTCTCGGAAGTCAGCCGAGCTATCTCTGCAGCGTTGTGAATGTCCACGCTTGTTGGCAAATGATAACCATGTTGCTCAACAACTCCCACGGGGATTATTACAGTCTGCGTTTCCTTGAGACCCTCAGCTATTTCTTTGACGGTCATATTATACATCAGCCGAGCACCGGTCATTTAGCCCTCCTGACTGGGTCAACCCACCGAAATAACACGCTTCTCTTTAACAGCCTTATAGATTGCTTCAACGAGCTTTACCGAATGCCTGCCATCTTCCAAAGTAACCGGCGGCTCCTTATCCTCAATTATGCTCTCATTCATGGCATTTATCATTTGCCCATACAGGCTGACTCCCTGCAAGTGGTACTCTTCCCTTGCGGCTTCAATATTTCTCACCTGGTTGGCATCATATCCGGTTTCCTCCGGTTGGATGATGCTGAACATCTTGCCGGTCGGGTCCTGCCCGATTGTTCCCTGCCCAATAATCGAACCCTTCGTGCCATGTAGTTCGAGAGTATTCTGGGCAGCCGCATCTGGTAGGTTAAAGTAATTATCAACTATACCGTGCGCACCATTGCTAAATCGAACAACAATAGTGGAAGTATCCTCAACTTTGGTGGGATATGAGTGAACAAGCAAATCTTGGAAACCTGTTACCTCCACAATTTTCGCGTTCATGATCCACTCAAGCAAATCGAGGCAATGAGTTCCCATATCTATGAGCGACCCACCGTGGCTTTTCGAGATATCCTGCCGCCAGGCTCCTGGGATGGGCGGATACCAGCAGGTCAACTGAGCACGACCCATTACCATCCTGCCAAGAGCACCAGATTGTACAAGTTCGCGTGCTTTCCGGTTGTAAACGTTGTTTCTCATACAAAAGCCAAGCATGAATTTCACGCCAGCTTTTTTCACGGCTGCCTCCATCATATCTACCTCTTCGGAGGTGGCGGCCATTGGCTTTTCACACAGGATATGTTTTCCTGCCTCTGCAGCTTGGATAACCTGCTTGCAATGAACATCAAGCGGAGTAGCGATGTAAACAGCGTCTATGTCTTGTGCTAGCAGTTCTTCCTCCGAATTGCAGTAATGAGGCACATTGAATTTTTCTGCCACCGCCCTAGCCCGTTCCTTATCGATATCCATGACGGAAACCAATTCCATAGTATCACACATCGAAAGTGCTTCTGGTATCGTCCTACGAAGGGCAATGCCTCCAGCCCCAATCACACCCCATCTGACTTTCAACTTTATAACCCCCTATGCAAAATAGTAATTGCCAGAGCGCAGAGCAAATAGCTCTCCAACCCACTAGAATTTATTTCACAAAGCAAGTTCGGCGTCCTCTTTATATTTCGCCGTTGGGCAAAATTTGGCCTCTCCTTTTCTTGACACAACTCAAGCGCCACGGTTATGATAGTTTATCTCTGAGAAAAAGGCCGTGCGAGGTTTTCCACAGAAGGTTGCTAATTAACCTTTTAGATGCAAAAAACTCATTCAAACAATTAGCACAGGAGTTATTGCAAAAGCGCAGGTAATAACTCGAAAAACAAGAAGGAGATTTCAATGGCACTTATTAAGCCTTTCAACGGAATACGCTATAATCAAGCAAAGGTCGGCGACCTCAGTGCCGTTGTTACCCCTCCCTATGATGTTATCTCACCGGAGGAAGAGGAGTTTTACCTGCAGCAACACCCAAACAATATTGTGCGATTAATCCTCCCGCGGAAAAACTCAAGCGCCGATAATTACTCTCATGCAGCAGAATTACTAAGATCCTGGTTAAATTCAGGAGTGCTAATACAAGAAGAAAAGCCGTGCATTTACGCGTGCATACAAGAATTCGAACTCGATGGCAAGATAAGACAACGTTTGGGAATAACATGCTTAGTTCGGCTTGAGGATTTTGAAAGCAAGACTATCCTGCCACATGAGAATATCATGACAAAGCCTCTGGAGGACCGCTTGAACCTAATACGGGCAACACGCGCAAATTTTGATTCTGTATTTGGTTTGCATCCCGATGGACATATAGGAGAAATCCTTAAGCCATTTCTGGCACGGCCGCCGGACGCCTCGGCACGCGACAAAGACGGGGTGAAGTGCGATTTATATTGCATCTCCGACCATGAGGCAATCAAGGCAATATCGGAAACGCTTGCACAAAAATCAATCCTAATAGCTGACGGACACCACCGTTACTCAGCAGCGCTTGCTTATCGCAATGAAATGCGAACGCTCTACGGCGGCTGCGCCTCAGATGCTCCATATGAGTTCATCATGATGACGCTTGTATCGCTGGAGGATAAAGGATTGGTTATCCTGCCAACACACAGGCTTGTACGCAATGTCAAAGGCTTCAACCCTGAATCGTTCCTGTCTCGACTAAGCGAGCTTTTCGAGGTAACAAAAACGCCACCCGAAGAGCTTGAGCAGACAGTTAGCGTCATCGGCAAAAATAAAACTGCATTTGGTTTATACCTTGGAAATGCCAACTCATATGCTATCCAAATAAAACCCGACGTACGCCCCGAAAAGTTAATTCAGTCATCTGGCTCGGATGCTCTCAAGCGCTTAGATGTGAGCATACTTCACTCGCTTATACTTGAAAAGATTCTTGGCATCGGAAATCAACAATTTGCAGCAGGAACAAACGTCTCGTATACAAGAGATATTCCTAACGCAATGCGGCTTGTAGACAATGGCGAGTACCAAGCATTCTTCCTGATAAATCCAACGAAAGTAGAGGAAGTTAAAGAAATCGCCAGCACTGGAGAACGCATGCCTCAAAAGTCAACTTTCTTCTATCCAAAACTTCTCACTGGAATGGTATTGAGGGTAATGGAGTAAGCTTCAAGCTACTTTACGACTGAGTAGTTACAGAAGAAAGGCGTCTATAGCAAGTATCAAATTTACAAGAAATCTACGCATATAATCTTCCCTTAGAAAAGGAGACCAAAATGGTCAAAATTGCTAATGATATAACAGAACTTATAGGAAAAACACCTCTGGTTAGGTTGAACAAGATTACCCGTGGGGCTTATGCCGAGGTTGTGGCAAAGCTTGAGTCGTTCAACCCAGCAGGAAGTGTTAAAGACAGAATTGGCGTCAGCATGATTCGCGATGCCATTGAAAAGGGCTTAATCACGAAAGATACCGTAATCATCGAACCGACAAGCGGCAACACAGGCATTGCGCTTGCATTCACTGCGGCTACCCTTGGATATAAGCTGATACTTACCATGCCTGAAACAATGAGCATAGAGCGACAAAAACTGCTTAAGGTATTTGGAGCCGAGCTAATCTTGACGCCGGGAAGTGAAGGAATGAAGGGTGCAATCCGCAAAGCAGAAGAATTAGCCAAGGAGATTCCGAACTCTTTCATTCCAATGCAGTTTAAAAATCCTGCTAACCCCAAGATACATCGAGAAACAACAGGGCCTGAGATTTGGAACGATACAGATGGTAAGGTTGACATTCTAGTCGCGGGCGTGGGGACGGGCGGAACAATTACAGGGGTGAGCGAATACATCAAGCCGCTAAAGCCCGAATTCAAAGCAATTGCAGTGGAGCCAGCAAGCTCGCCCGTGCTCTCTGGCGGTCAGCCTGGCCCTCACAAAATTCAAGGCATAGGCGCTGGCTTTGTGCCAGACGTCCTAAGGACTGATTTGATTGACGAGATAATTCAGGTCAAAGACGAGGACGCGATGGAAACAGGCAGGCGGCTAGCCCGCGAGGAAGGCATCCTGGCAGGCATTTCATCAGGCGCAGCAACATGGGCTGCGACACAAGTTGCCCATCGCAAGGAAAACAAGGGCAAAATGATAGTCGTCATCCTTCCCGACACAGGAGAAAGATACCTTAGCACCGCAATGTTTACAACCTAGCTACTAGAAACTGCCTATCAAGCTGGAGACATCAAGTGTTATAATTGGCATTGGCTCGCCTGCTCGAACTGACCCGCATACATGAAAAATCCAGTCATTGAAATCATATTGAGGCATATCATTGTCCCTATACCAATACGGCGGGTCGCCGAATCTTCCTACCATCAGTTGAATGGGTTTAGTTGAACCATTGCGTTGTAACGTTATTTTGAAAGCTTTCGTTGGATCCTCCTGCCTATAGAAATCTATGTGAGCTTGGTCGTTTTCATCCCAAACAAGCAACGGAAAATTATAAGGTAGAACTGTGGGTATCCACTCTGTTCCCAGGTAGTTTACCCTGTTGGGAGCATAGTGTTTATATGATAGACGTGGAAACTCGTTATTTGATCCACAAGGCGAATACTCAAATGGCATTTCACGGAAAAAGTTTTTGATCATTCCGAAGTTGTATTCAAACGACGCCAATGCGGCTGGCCCATTTCCACAAACTGCATAATCCGGAGGAACAGATGGCTCCATGTCTATCTTATCGTAATCTCGATAGAAAGTGTACTTTGTACGTATCACCCGCCAATAGTTGGCACAGCTTTGATATAGTAAATAAGCTTTATTACGCTGAGTGGTTCTAACGGAAGTATCAACACCTATGGAAAACTTGCTACTATTAGACATTAAGCTTCCGTCTAGTACTATCAAGTTTGTCCCTGGGGTTAAAACTATTGAATCCAGGTCAATATAATTCCATGCATCACCCTGAAAACTAGGACCATCACCCAAACGCGGACCTTGATGGGTATACACTAATCTATCTGAGCGGCGGTATCTGGCAAAATGATATCCTGGGTATTTGTTGTACCTGCACGAAGGAAAAACCCATACACTAAGCACTGGCGAGCCGGTAACAGGTCCCTTAATATAGAAATACAACCGCAGAGAATCACCCCGAATAGCATTTTGCTCTTTCGGACCATCATATTGAATTACTTTGCCTACGAGCCCCCTCTGGCCAAGCGGTCGTAGATCACATGCCTCGCTAATATTTTCATTAACGCCGCTATCATTTCGAAAAATTGGATGTCCTTCTGAGTCGGCAAGGTAAATGGCTGCAGTCTTATTTTCACTACAAACAAACTGGGCATCATTCTGGGTGCCATCAGCCCCGCCACAGCCAACCCACCGGCTGAAATAGAGAACTAGCTTATCATCCAAAGGTGAAAGCGAGTCAGGGTCAATTTCTATACCATTCCCATTCCTAAAGCCTAATTCCGTAAGACATGACCAACATCTTGATCCATATCTTCCATGATATGGCGTAAAAGGAGAATTAGCCTGAGAGTTATCCGGGTGTGCATAGTCCAAACCGAGAGCGATAACTGGAATGCGACGGATTGTTACTTGGTTATGACTATTTGCCCAGGTTGAACCATAACCTGTCTCAAATAGAAAACCAATAACACCATTTGTAATGTGAGTCCACTCAACGGTCTCACCTATGGCATCAACTGTGAAATATCTTTCAACGCGAAGGCGACGCTGATTGCCAACCTTATCCCAACGCAAAAGACCTCCCTGACCAGGTCCAGAGTGGTCATGCTCTGAAATATCAACACCATCTACTTTCTTGCCTGGCGCAACAGTAACATCTTCGTTAAATGTAACAAGTTTGCCAAAGGTAGCAACGCCATCAACTTCAAACGCTGGCGACCCCTCTGTATTCTTGCTTATTTGCACCCTTCCAACAAATTCGCCTGCAATTGCATCGCCTGCCGCCACTGCCTTGATAGCTCCGCCTGCTCCTGTGTTTGTCACCGTAAACGCAGGCTTATCACTATTGGCAACTCCAGAAAAAGGCAGAGCAATCTCGGCAGAACGAATGGCGTATGGCACTGAGCTAAGTTTAACCCGTGGTAAGAGTGCCTTTCCCTCAATAATTACCTCTAGCCACACATCTGGATTCGAAAATACCTCTATCGGCACATCATCAATTCTTGTGGTAAAAAAGCCGCCGGTTGTATTGACGTTAGAAGTAGCGGATGTCCAAACGGGAGTAGTACCATCTTCGGAGGTATAAAGTTTAAATTGCACTTGGTAAGTTCCATCAGGAACAGGGACACCTAGCGGACTTACTAGCTTTCCCTGATAGCTTATTTGATTTGGAACGCCCTCGGTAGCATTTAAGGGCATACCAATACTAGCGATTAGGAAAAGAAATGAAACTAGACAAAGTTTTGACCGCACGTTTTTGCTCCTTTCTCCACACTTAACTCTATAAAATACTTTTATAAGTGAACCGTGAAAATAATGCTGGCTTTATATTATAAGCTATTGTCTGCTATTAATTATAGGCAGAAACAATTAATTTGTCAATACCTTATTTTTTAAGGGGTGAGTTTTTGAGGGCTTATCGAGCAGCTTTTTCGCAATATTCGCGAAGGAGTCGCATCCAGAGGTTGTAATCCTCGAGCGATACTTCAGGTGGCGTTTGGTGGTCAACCGATGGCACAAAACCACCCTGGCGCATCACCGGCAGCAGGCGTTCAAATTCTTGTCTTATGCGTTCCTCACCCAGGTGCATCACGGTCTTATCAAAAGCGCCAATCATTCTGAGATTTGGGTGGTCTTTGCGTAGAGCGTTCACATCAACGCCAGCCATTCGCTCAAGAGGAAGGAAGCCCACTATGCCTACTTCCTCATACCAACCCACAGGTTTGGTTACATCGCCGTCCGTATCAACGAATGGAATTATGCCCATCTTGTGGAGTTGTGGAGTAATTTGTTGGTAATATGGAGCAAGAAACTCGTCAAACTGCGCCTTCGAAAGCATTGGCCCATGATTATATGACATATCCTCAGCAAAGGTCATGAAGTCCGGAATGCAGATTTTGCAAAATTGCTCAATAGTGCGCAAATGAAAAGCAAGTAGGTCCTCGTTTATTTCTTTTATTAGTTCGGGTTGGTCATAAAAGGCAAATAGATGCCTTTCAATACCCAAAAGTGTCCGAGGAAACCAAAAAAATCCATCAAGTGAAATCCATACAATCGTTTCGCCGCGTGCCTGCTCTTCTGCCCATGCTTCAACTGTCGCCACGTCGAGAGCTGGGTCGGGATAGAGATGTTCTTTAATCGCAAGATAATCTTTTCTGTCGACGATTATTCCTAGCCCATGACCTGGTGGATGTGGGCAACTAGGTTTTCGAGGCGAAATCCAATATTGTCGGTGTGCATCCTGACCGAAGTAGCTTCTAATTGCAAAACCATCTTTCAAATCGCGTGGAAGCCCTTCTTCATACCAACGCTCTATTGTTTTGTTCCACCAAGGCGCCCATTCAAAAATCGGCAGTCTATCAACCGGCTCGAAGTTCATTACTCGTCGAAATCTTTCTCTATTTGTCATCACTGCCCTCGGAGTACGTCTATCATTGCTGCCATGTTTTCTGCAGGAACATCCACAGGAATGTCATGCGACGGTGAAGCGATGTATCCCCCGCCTTTACCGAGCACGTCAAGCAGTCGCCGAGTCTCACGCCGAATCTCATCAGGCGTCCCAAGCGGGAGGAGGCGTTGGACGCTTATGCCGCCGAAAAACGAAAGTTGCCCATAATATCGCTTCTTGGTCTCAAATATATCCATCACTTCCGGCTGAAAAGGGTTAAAAATATTCAAACCACATTCAATTAAATCTGGAAGGATAGCTTTAACATCGCCGCAACAGTGAATCATAACGTATTTGCCAGCATCTCGAACTCGCTTGTACATTTTTGCAATCCGTGGTTTGATGAACTCTCGCCACAATGCTGGGCCCATGATAAGTCCATTCTGGCTCCCCCAATCGTCACCAAACCGAACACAGTCAATGTCGTGCTTGAGAGCAAAGTCAATCTGCGCCAAATTAAACTCTGTAATTTTATCGAGAAGCTCATGAACAAACTGGGGTAATTCAATCATATCTACAAGCAACTGTTCGAACCCCCGAAGAGTCCATGCCCTTTCAAAGAGTGAAAACCCTATGCTGGCAACACGAAACTTGTCCGCATTGGCTTCAATAAAAGTTGGATAGGTTTCAGCAAGAAGTGGGTAGACTGGGTCAGGAGGCTGCCAGCCACGCAGTGAAGGTTCTGAGAGCACTTGGTTGTCAACACAACCAATATCTTTATCTATTGTTCGGTTCCAAATTACTCCCCACCTGTCTTTGAAGTAGCCTGGCTTGACCTCCTCTCGTGGCCATAAGCCGTCATGCGAGATCATAGCCAAATGATTTCCTAATCGCGCCTCGAATTCGGAATCACTGTAAAATTCAGCTAGCTTTCTTCGGGCACCAGCGGTAAAGGTGACATGATAGGGGATAATATCAGTTTCACAGAACTCAATTGAGCGGATGACTCGTTCCCTGGGCGTCATGTCGTTTGGAACCTCGCATCCAGCATAACGCCCAGGGAAGAGTCTGTCAAGGGCCTTAGAAGCAATTTAGGGTAGTGAATAGATTGTCTTGTCTCCGTCGTTTCTTGGCCTAACAACAGGTATCAAAACGCCTCCGTCCACCATTGTGGAGCTTATACCGCGAATTATCATGTAGTCGCCATAGTTGAACGGACCAGTTAAGTTTGTTGTTTCCACTCTAAGACCCGAGTGGCCGGTGCCGTCGTTTTGTACTGAGCCATCATTAATGTAGACAAACCCTGAACCCACAAACGAGATTATGCCGGAGGTTTTGATTAGCAAGCCAACGTTGTGGATATCCCAACGACCGGGCAGACCTGGGGTCCATGTATTCAGCGAACCGCCGCCAACGCAACGGTTAACCATAAACGGCGCATCGGGTACTATTCCGGCAGAACCCGGAATCACATTCGCTTCGGCAATTCTGCGCTCACCATCCTGAAGCCTAATTACCCCCGATACCGTAACCAGCGTTCCGACCGCTGGACCTGAACCATCCACACGGATGCCAGCCGATTGGTCGCTTCTCGGCGTCCCGTTCTCTTGGATGTAGAAGAACGATCCGAAGTTTCCTGTCACCACCTTGTTCGCAAGTGAGACCGGTGTATCATTTGGAAGCGCTTTTGCATCGGAAATCGTAGATACCGTCGGAGCATATTTGAATGGGCCGAGATCAAGAGTGCCATTCTCGACGTTCGCACCGTTATAACCTTTGATATGCAGATACCAGCTACCTGGTTCAGACGCTGTTAGCGTCAAATCACCATAATTCCATTGTGGCTCAACACCCGTCCAAGTATGCGTGCTGTTTTTATTCCAAGCATAGCGGTAATACTGAACTTTGCCAGCGCCAAAGCCTCCAACCGCGGTAAAGGTAAAACTTGGCGTAGAGTACCATGTATTCGTTGCTTTGTCGCAAATTACGTTGCTTGTCGAAGGTGGAATTGACAAGGTATACGTATATACAGTTGATGTGCCAGGGCCCTCGACTGAGCCATTTCTCGCATGGAAATGCCGTGTGTATAGCGTATTTGGCGCAAGGCCAGTTTCGTCTATATATGAGGCATTTCTGCCTGCAGTGCCCTTAACCGCGTGGCTAGCGTCATGCAATCTGAAACCGGATTCATTATTCGAGACATCGGTAAAGTTCCACCGAATGCTCGATGTTGAGAGTGCGACTGGCGTCCCAGGAATGGGCGCCAACGGAGGGCTGGCTGTGAATTGAGCATCGTCGAAAAGGCTTTCGGTTACCACATTATACTCACGGCCAATGTTGACCCGCGTAAAGCCAAAGGTGTCCGCATTTGCAGGCCTGGGCAGGCTACCCTTTTTCACTCCATCAATATAGTATTTGATTTGGGTTGGTCCAACAACAATTTTAAGATTACGCCAAGCAATCGACCTCGAAGCTAGCTGCGGTGCCCATGACCAAGAGGTGCCATCGAAAACCCCTCCAGAATACTTCGTAGAACTCCCCGGTGAGTTGGGATATGTTCCTAAGTATGCTGAAAACACTATTGTGTTTCCGTTGTACCCTCGCACGTGAATACCCTGATTGCTGTTGTCCGTACCTCCAAGGTCATAGAACCAACAGTCAAATGCACCGCAGGAAAAAGTATCTTGTAATGCTCGGTAGCTCAGACAGCCCTGATTGGAATTCGAGCCTGGTTGCGTTAATGCCGCACCTGAACCAGAATATGTACCATGGTGCTCATCGGTGTACAAGCTTACTCCTCTTGTTGAACCATCTGCAACGACGTCCGGACCCCATGCATTTAGATTAGGGAAGCCGTCCTGGAATACGACTACATGGGTTATAGCAGCAGATGGAGCACTTTGAGCAGACTCATTTCCGATTGCGTCATAAGCCGAAACTGTATAGGTATATGTTGTGTTGCCTGCAAGTCCAGTATCTGTATATGAAGTCTGTGTAGTCGTGGTGATTTGCAAACTATTCCTGAAAACCTTATAACCAGTGACACCTACATTATCGGTTGAAGCAGACCATGTCAGCTCAATTTGGCTTGTGCTTACTGCTTCGGCAACTAGATTGGCTGGGACACTGGGCGGCTGGGTATCGGGCTCGCCAATTACTAATACTTGTTTGCTAACTGTTGGACCAAACCAAGTGTAGCCATCGCGCACCATTCGCCAATCGGTGAGGTAGGTGTTGCCAGAATTGGGGGCTGTTAGTACAAATGTGAACGTATAAGTTTCATTTGGGCCAACTTCGCCAGATATGATGTGTCTCGTCTGGGTGGTAAATGGATCAGAGTCTCCAACTGCACCTAATCTAATTTGGCGGGCTTCGGTCCACAAGACTCCCTTATTTCGGAAAGTAATATGCACTGTATACTGACGGCCGGCCTCCATGGTCGTTGGAATGTCCTCGCTGACAAGTTCGCAGGAATAAAAATCCCACGTGGGGTTTGTCCCAAAGTATTGGCAGATACCCTTATACATGCCCCACATTGCCGCGGACCGGAAGAAATTGTCTCTCAAATAAACAGCATCGTAATTACACGTATCATGAAAAGCTAATTCAGTAAGAGTCGCTGCCCGGTCTGGGATGCGAATTTCTCCATATGCACCGTTCGAATTCTTTACACAAGCACCGTGACAGGTCCACTGGCTATCAACATTCTGTTGGATGGCACTCATTATGTTGTTGTTGATGTAGGTAGCGAGAGTCTGGCTGACTGCACCCCAAGGGGCATGCTCAGTACTCGCATCATAATAGGTCTCTGTGCCTGTCGGACAGCCTGAATAACAATCCCCAGCATAACCATTAGTATGCAGCGACACATAAATATCGCTATTGTCGTAATCCGAGGCAAGCGGTCTGGAGCGGATATCATCGCTGGATTCGCTCGACCCGCTTCCCAAGGTGCAACCAGAGTAGCTTCCATATACGCTACAAGGATATCCAATATGCTGAAGCCAATAACAAGCCGCCATCTGCCACCAAGGCTTGCCAGTAGTAGGATGGTTACCATAGTTCTTATTAGTACAGCGGACCATTCGAACAGTAGCTCCATCATTGAGAAGGTACTTCTCAAGGTACTGGCACATTTCCAGGTTGTGGAAGTCCTCCTCGTTCAGCGGCGAACAATAAACGGGGCGCTGCGTATACCAGCCACTACCATTCCAATAGATGCCGTGTCCAGGAGAAATTGTGATACTTTTCCCTGCAAGACCGCCGACAAGTGGAGGAATACCAGGTGCAGAGGAAGGAGTCGCTTCTTTCGAACGAGGCGTAATTATAGGTGTTGGCGGCAGATAATCGGATAGCAGCTTCCCCTCGGCCATAATTTTGACATCTTTATCGAGGCTAAACTGCCTTAGAGTGAGGTTTACTTGCTTAAAAATTATCCCAAGCTTTTCCTCCGTAATCCCAGCTGTTACCTCTTTCGAAAAATCTACAATAGTAGTTTCGCCTTCTACTCGCAGGTCAAGAACCTTAGTTCCTTGTGGGATGGCTGAGGATAACTGCTTTCCGGTATCTGGATCCACAATTGGCTGTGCTAATGCGGCAACCGCAGAAACTGGGTCCGAGACGTCCGGATGCATCACCGCCTTCAAACCACCCAGATCATCGAGGTAAAACACAACAGCTGATGGATACACACAAAGCTCTATGCTTAGGAGAAAGACAAGAGCAGAAAAAAGGATTAAAAAGTGACGGAAATGAGCGCCCATTCTAGCAACCCCTCCCTTAAAACTTTAAACTTGCTTTCTTGCCCACCAACCAATAAAATTTCTTAAAGTTAGCTGCTTTCATTAACTATAAAATGCCTGATAGCCGCTAAAATAAAGGTCAAATTAATGTTTGAAAGTATTATATCACCTTCATGGCAAGGAGTGTACCAGTATAATTACCAGTTGTGCAACCGTTAAGTTATACTTCGCAAAAATAAAACGCACCTGGAGCTCACCAATAGAGCTCCAGGTGCCATTGCTAGCGCGCCAACGGGGGTTTACTTGCGCCTTTATTGTTTATTGAACTTTACAGCATCGGCGATCACTACCTTCGAGCTCTCTGCCGTGCCGTTGCCAAGTTTCACGTAACCTGAAGTACCAGCCGCAAACGGCTTGTTGGTAACCAAGGTGACCCAAGTACCGCCATTGACAGTTTGATTGACTTGAACTGTCTGCGATCCGCCATTCCAATACACAGTATATGGAGCTTTGGTCGAGCGGTTTGAACCAGAGCGGTACATGCAGTAGACATTGTAGTAGCCAGCGGCTTCAAGATTCGGCGTCCACTTGGCCCATGCCGTTTCACTCGTGGCTGTGCTGTAGTAACGATAGTCACCATTATAAGCGTATGAAGTATCACAGGTTGCAGTTACCCACGAACCTTGATAGGTGGCCGCCTCCTCGTCTATGATGTACTCAGTCCTCGCTGGTGTGGTCACCACCACCTGGTTGCTTAGACCTGACTCGTTGCCGGCCTCATCGTACGCGCTCACCTGATACGTGTACGTCGTGTTGGACGAGCAAGTTGTATCGGAGTAGCTAGTGGTAGCGCTCGTGCCAATTTGCGAGCTGTTTCTGTAGATTTTATAGCCAGCTACGCCAATATTGTCTGTGGAACCAGTCCATGTGAGATTCACCTGGTTGCCCGAAATTGCTGTCCCCTGAAGGTTAGTGGGCGTGCTTGGAGCCTGCGAATCCAGATAGGTCAGGTAATTCCAGCGGACTGCATCGGCAATCACTGCCAGACCGCTTTCGCCAGTGTAGTTGCTTAGCTTTACATAACCGCCGGTACCGCTATTGAAAGGCTTCGTTGCTATTATGTTCCACTGGCCGCCATTAATTGTCTGGTTAACCTGAATGGTTGTTGATCCAGTCTTGAAATAGACGGTGTAAGGTGCTTTAGTCGTGCGGTTGGTACCAGACCTATAGTAGACATAAACCTCATACGTACCGGCATAGGTAAGGTTCGGCGTCCACTTTGCCCAAGCAGTCTCACTACTAGCCGACGAGGTGGTATATTTGTAGTCGCCATTATACGCCGCTGGCGCAGTCGCAGTGGCGCTAGTCCACGAACCATACCAAGTGCAAGACTCCTCATCCAAAATCACTTGATAGCTTGGAGGAGTGGTTACTACTACCCCTGTACACCTGGCAGATTCATTCCCCGACGTATCGAAAGCCGATACCTGATAGGTATAGGTGGTGTTTGCCGAGCAAGTGGTGTCGGAATATGAGGTGCTTTCAGTTGTTGCGATTTGCGATCCATTCCGATAGACCTTGTATCCTGCAACCGCCCTATTATCTGTCGAGGCTGACCAAGCTAGATTTACCTGTGTCTGACTTGGCGGCCAAGCTGATAGGTTGGTTGGGACGCTGGGCGGAGTTGTATCAGGAGTACCAGACACGGTGATTTGCTGCTGACATGTTGCACCAAACCACTGATAACCTTCTCGCAACATTCGCCAATCCGTCGTATAGGTGCCAGTGGTTGAGGGAGCAGTGAGAGTTAAGTTGAAGGTATATGTATCACCTGGCGCTACTTCGCTTGTAACATCGTAGCGAATGGTGGTCGTGAAAGGATCAGAATCTCCCACAGCTCCAAGCTTGAATCCCCTTGCCTGGTTCCATAGCACTCCTCTATTTCGGAACACGATTTGCACATTGGCACGCTCGCCCGGAAGTAGAGACGACGGAATGTTGTGGCTTACTAACTCATCCGAATAGAAATCCCATGTAGGTGTCTGGCCAAAATAATCGCAAACACCCTTGTAGATTCCCCATGCCGCTACTGAGCGGAAGAAGTTATCCTTTAAATGCTGAACGTCATGATCGCAGGTGTCGTGGAATCCGAGTTCTAGCAGACAAGCGGCTCTATCGGGAATTCGAATTTCACCGTAGGCGCCATTTGAATCATGCACGCCACGATTGTTCCAATCGCTATCCGGCATTTTGTTCCGAATGGCGTCAATAAGCGCATTGTTTATTGCATTTGCCAGGTTCTGGCTCACCGTACACCACGCCGCATGTTCCGAGCTACAATCATAATACATATCGGAACCGGTAGGGCAAGAAGTGCCATAGCAATCGCCCTGGTAGGCATTGGTATGGATTGAAATGTATATGTCCGTGTTGTCGTAGTCCGATGCTAATGGGCGAGCACGGATGTCGTCATTCCATTCGTCAGCGCCTGAACCTGGCGTACAGTCGGTGGTGCTTCCCCAAACAGTGCAAGGATACCCTTTGTGCCAAAGCCAATATACGGAAGCCATTTGCCACCAAGGGTAGCTCACCAATGGACATGTCCCATAGTTTTTGTCCAAGCACCTTGGCACTTTGACAGTCATACCGTCTTGCTCAAGGTAGGTTTTAATATACTGGCAGATTTCAATATTGTGGTCATCCTCACGCGAAAGCTGGCCGCTGCAAGTTGGACTGCGCTGGAATCCCCAACTTGACCCAGTCCACACCAATCCATGACCTGGAGACAACGTGACACTGCGTCCCGAGAGAGTATTAAGCTTAACATCGCTTCTCGGTTCAATTACTGGCGCAGGCTCTGCGTATTCCGCAAAAGGCACACCCTCAGCTAGGATTGAGACGTCGCCATCAATGCCGTAGCAACGCAACGTCCACTTTACCTGGTCGAAAATTGCCGCAAGTCGCGCCTCACCAGCTCCCTGCGACATTAATCGTTTGGAAAAGTCAACAACCGCCCTATCGCCCTCAAAGGTGAGGCTAAGCAACTTCGTGCCTGGAGGTATTGCAGAGGTAATACCCAATGCAGCTTGAGTACCCGGAGGCGGTGACGATAAGAGAGACAGTGCCGAGACCACATCTACAGCCCTTGGGTGATTGAGAACAGTGATAGTCCCAGAGGCGTCAATATAGGCCACAGGTCCAGCGTAGGTGCTTGCTACAATGCAAAAGCAACCCAAAACTACGAGGAACAAAACTACTTGGGGTGAAAGATGTGAATCTTTCATTGCATCCCTCCCATGAAAAATTGCACTCTACTACTAGCGATCGTTGGTGGCCATGGGATCCCGGATGCAGGGGAACGACCGCTCTAGTGAGCGATACTATTTACCTTATGTTAGCACAAGGTAATAAGGATGTCAACGGCTAATTTTTGCCACGAGCATTTCTTTTAAAAAATACCATGCGGTTTTTGTGCAGAGGGTAATGTTAGTCAACCATAAACCAAGTGACCGCAAACTTTTGGCACTCAGGTATGTTTGCTTATGCAGCCGATTCTCGCATTGCAAACACGGACTATGTCATCAGCCTTTATTTCAAGAGTGCAGTCGTTTTGACCAGCTCCACAATAAACGGTATCCATACCGAGAATGTGCTTATCAAAGACAACTAGAATATCATCGCGAACGGGCACGGGGCAAATACCACCAACCTGCAACCCAAGCTGTGTCTTGATATTGTCTATTGTGGGAAATTTGATATCCGACCTTGGGATACCAAGAATCTGGCTTAGGGCACGATAATCCACCATATCTTTCGCTCTTACAACCGCAAATATCCAACCTGAACCTTTAACTTTGAATACAAGGGTTTTTAAGAGTCTATCTTTCGAAAAAGGCAGTTTATCTAAAACATCTTGCATTGTTAAAACAGGTTCATGCTCATGGATTCTAAAGCGCACACCCTCCGCTTTAAGTTTTTTAATTATTTTTTTCAAGAATCATCTTTCCTCAAAGTAGCCATAATTGCGAATTACGTCGACGATTACCGAATAGCTCTTCCGCCAAACGCCCGGAGGAACGTTTTCCGATATTTGGATTTGAAGCCTTCCAGTGCGCCCTCCCTCTTCGAGAATTCTTTCCGCTGTCGCACGAATCGTTTCAGACGACGCCAGGTGAACCGATGACGGGAAGTTTACACCCAAACGCATCTTGGGCCACATTGCAACAGCTTGAGCAACACTTGTATCGTTATCTGGCGGTGGCGACATAGAATCAATGCCTAAAATATCCGACTCTCCAATTGCATCCCATAATGGCTTTAAATCGCCATCCATGTGAACGTAAACAGGAATATTCCTATCTGAAAGCATTTCAGATAGTTCACGGTAATAAGGCACACAATACTCGCGGAAGTATTGTTCGCCGATTACAGGCGCAGTAATGTTATCGCCAAACACAACATAGGGCATTGGAGCTCGACGCACGATTTCGAATATAGCACGCAAATGCCTGCCAATTAGCGAAATTACTTCGGCTATCAAGTCTGGATAGTCTGCAATATGAATGCAGAGGTCTTCCAGCGACACCCATTCTATCCACAATCTTTGGAATGGCGTACGACCGAGTGAAACATGCGGCAGTCCGTCGTCACCAAGCTCTCTGTCATCAAAATAAAATCGGTCGAAGTTTTCAGTTACTTTCAGGTCCTTAAGGTAAGCCATGAGGATTAGGTAATCGTCCTTCTTTTGGATAAAGTGCCTTTTCGTCGCTCCCGTGCCATAAACAGGTTCGATGAGTTTCTCTTGAAAAAGCATTCCCTTGGGGGTTATAAGGAACGTGCGAACTCCGGGAACTCCGTCAATGCAAATCTTTTCGGTTTCAAAGCGACAATTTGGCGCAAAGGCAGAATGAACACTGCTCCACCTAAGTATTCCCATGTTCTCTCGACCGACCAGCGCCCATACCTCTTCGTTGGGAGCAGCAATTCCGTCATACTGGACGAACGGCACGCGGTCTGGCATCCGTCCTTGAACGATAGCAAGCATTCGTTCTCGATTTGTCATGGTCATATCCTATTTCGCTTATCTAAAAGGCTGGCTTACTGCAAAACTACCAACTCTAGATATTCTGCTATCTACGCTTAATACTAAGTATTTCAGCCCCTATGACAAAGCTCCTTTCTTGAAATTATGTGCCTTTTACAACCCTTCCTCTTTTTCAAACTTCCATGCTACACTGGGAATTGAGAATTCTATTTTACCTTGACTGCAATGCTCTGCTGTTGTAAGATGATTGTAACAGCTGAGCTTGCCAGGTAACGAGCATGAAAACCGACAACATACTTGATTTAATTGGCAATACTCCGCTTATTCAGCTTAAGGGCGAAAATGTATACGCAAAGGCGGAGTTCCTCAATCCCGGTGGTAGCATAAAAGATCGCGTCGCCCTTGCTATGATTGAAGGCGCCGAGCGCGATGGGAAGCTGAAGTCTGACTCGATTATTATGGAGCCAACCTCCGGCAACACAGGCATAGGGATAGCGCTAGTTGGCCGGCTTAAGGGCTATCAAGTGCGGATTGTTATGCCCGAGGGTATGAGCGAAGAACGCAAAAAGCTCATCAAAGCTCTTGGCGCAGAGCTAATCTTAACACCAGACAATGAGGGCATTGCAGGCGCGGTTCGTCGGGTTGAACAGCTAGCAGCTGAAGACCCGAGGATATATGTACCTCAGCAGTTTGAAAATCCTGACAACCCTCGTGTGCACTACGAGGAAACGGCGCGTGAACTTTGGAGGCAGATGAGCGGTGACATCGCTTGCTTCGTTGCAGGCGTCGGAAGCGGCGGAACACTCCAAGGCGTCGGTAAGTTTCTAAGAGAACACAAGCCGGATGTACGTATTGTCGCTGTCGAACCGAAAAACGTGTCGGCACTCCTTGGCCATGAACCTGGCCTTCATCAGATACAAGGCATCGGCGATGGGTTTATTCCAGGTGTACTTGACGTTTCTTTGATAGACGAAGTTGTAGAGGTTAGCGACGATGACGCTATTGAAACCACCAGGGAGCTAAGCCGCGATTTTGGACTTCTTGTAGGTATCTCTTCGGGTGCTAATGTCTGGGCGGCAAGAGAATTGGCTAAAAAGATAAAAGGAAATATTGCAACAGTGCTTCCCGACAGAGCCGAACGTTATTTCAGCACTGCACTCCTTTAGTTGCTAGCCAAACCTGAGGGTAGATTCCGCGCACACTTTATCTCTATGCAGAAGGCATTTTACTTTTTGGCATACTGTGCTTTTATCTGCTAGCTTTCTCCAAGTTCGTAAATTACCGCTACCTCGCCGCAATTTGGGAACTTCACGCAATTGATACATTCATTCCAAACTTTATGTGGCAACTCGGATTTATCAATTAAGCGAAAGCCGAGCTTTATAAAAAACTCGGGCCTGAAGGTCAATGCAAATACACGAGATATACCCAATTCCCTAGCTTCATTTAGGCAGGCTTGAACAAGCTCTTTGCCAAATCCTTTTCCTTGAACCTTCTTGTCAACAGTAAGCGACTTTACCTCCGCTAAATCCTCCCAGTTGACATGAAGTGCACAAGTACCCATAACCTGCCCGTCTTCCTCAAGAACAAAAAAGTCTCGGATATTTTCATAGAGCTGATTGAGTGACCTAGGGAGAAGGTCACCTTGCTCAGCAAAAAAGTTAATCAATCTTTGCATCTCTGGCACGTCGCCTATTTTGGCCTTCCTTATCTCCATTTTATGCCTCTAATCTTTTAACCTTTAAAAATAATAATTTATTTTATCAGGCAAAGCGCTGAGGTTCCGTCGTTATTTACTATAACAAACAATTGTGGCTGGATTTGATACTTGGCCCACTGTCTTATTGGCTATGTTTTCGACGCTCTGCGAGATTTTGAACTTCCTTTATTAGTTCATCTACCATATGCTCGCTGGACACTTTTCTTATCGCACGGCCCTCGGTGAAAATAACGCCTCCATCGCGCGCACCTGCAAGTCCAACATCTGCATCCCGCGCCTCGCCAGGGCCATTTACCACGCACCCCATAACTGCCACCTTCAGCGGAGGTAGGTCCTTCATCTCGCTAAGCCGCCGCTCTACTTCCATTACCATGTCTATAAGGTCAATTCCACATCTAGCGCATGTTGGGCATGAAATTAACGTAAATCCATGCTCACGCAGATTTAGCGCCTTGAGGATTTCTATTCCCACCTTCACCTCTTCGACCGGCTCAGCAGTAAGTGAGACTCTGAGAGTATCCCCAATTCCCTCTACAAGAAGCGCACCAATAGCCACTGCTGAACGAACTACTCCCTGGCTAAAAAGTCCTGCCTCGGTAACGCCAAGATGAAGTGGGTAGTCTACTTTTTCCGAAATTATCTCATAGGCTTTTATTGTAGTCGGCACGTCGAACGATTTTAGCGAGACAACAATATCTGAAAAGCCTCGCGATTCTAAAAGCTCAATTTCATCCAAGGCACTTTGCACTAGAGCCTCTGGCGTCGGAGGCCCATAACGTTTGCGATCAAGTGAACCAGCGTTTACCCCAACGCGAATTGGAATTTTACGTTCTCGAGCACGGTCAACTATAATTTTTATCTTCTCGGGATCAGTGATGTTTCCAGGATTCAGGCGTAGTTTATCCACTCCTTGTTCGATAGCTTCAAGAGCCAATCGGTAGTCAAAGTGAATGTCGGCGACTAGAGGAATATTAATACGCTGTTTGATTTTCCGCAAGGCTTTTGCGGCTTGCTCGTCAGGGACAGCAACGCGAACTAAATCGCAGCCTGCTTTTTCAAGTTCATGAATCTGAGAAACTGTTGCTGCGACATCAGCAGTGGGGGTGTTAGTCATCGACTGGACAGAAATCGGTGCGCCTCCGCCGATTAGCAGATTCCCAACGCGAACTTGTCTTGTCAAACGCCGCTCGCGCATCCCATCACCTAGCGGAAAAGCTTATTGGAAGCCAACCGATTTAGATCCAGGTACATGATTAAAAGAAAAATAATGGCTATTGTTGTAATCCCGATCCTTATAGCAAGCTCCATGGTAGCTTGGGAAATCCGCTTACCCCTGATTGCTTCCACGAGCAACAGCATTAAATGTCCTCCATCAAGGACAGGGATTGGAAGTAAGTTAATTATGCCCAAACTAAGGCTGAGCACAGCCGTTAGCTGGAGAAGGCCATTCAATCCCCGCTCAACGCCAGTTCTCGCGGCATCCGCAATAGAAATCGGCCCACCAACCGAATCTGCAATTTCACGGCTGAATATTGAAGCGAGAATGTTTGTTAAGAATACTTTTGTCGTTTTTGTTCCATATACAACTGACTCGCCAATACTAACCCGCTTGAGCACCGGCGCCGGCAGGAATCCTAAAATGCCAATCTTCTTGCTACCCTCCTGCATTTGAGGTTGAGGGGTCCCTACTTTGGTTAACAGCTTACCGTCGCGTTGGATAACAAGTGTTAAACGCTTATTCGGGCTGCCGTGGATTATCTTTAGCATTTCCATGCCCGAGTCTATTTTCTCGCCATTGATGCTGACTATCAAATCCCCAGTTTTCAGCCCTATTCGTTCTGCCTCGCTTCCCGGTGCGACGAGGTCTACTTTGTTAATTATTCCGGTGGGCAGGCCAATCACCACGCCCAGCATGCAAAAGATGAGATATGCAAGGACAAAACTCATAAGTGGTCCCGAGAAATAAACGAGCATCCTTTGGCCAACTGGCTTGCTATTGAACCCACCGGGGATATCCTCCTTGCCAGGTTCCATTCCGGCTAACTTAACAAACCCGCCAAGCGGTATGGGGTGAATCGTGTATTCAGTTTCGCCACGCTTAAAAATACGGATAAACTTTGGGCCAAAGCCAAACGCAAACTCTTCCACTCTAATTCTGAACAATTTTGCCGCGGCAAAATGCCCTAACTCGTGAAAGAAGATGAGCGCGCCAATTATAACTATTAATGCTAAGCTGGTCTGGCCAAAAGCCACCCAGTCTATGCTTGTTTGCACGAGAATACTCCTCCATTATTCTGCTGCTGTAATCCTTGCCCATGAGTCTGCTTCAAGTATTTGGGCAAGGTCAGGGTCATAAATAGGTTTGTGTTTTTCCATGACACGACGGACTTTTCGTTCTATATCAAGGAAACCAATCTTTCCCTCTAGGAATAATCCTACTGCCACTTCATTCGCCGCATTCATCACGGCTGGCATTGTGCCACCCTGCTCGGCAGCCCTATACGCAAGCTCAAGCGCAGGATAGCGCGCTGGGTCGGGTCTTTCGAATGTGAGTAAACCCTGAGCCGTAATGTCGAGCCTGGGAAGACCGGTGTCAATGCGTTCTGGGTATAGGAGAGCATACTGAATTGGAAGCCGCATGTCTGGAATACCCATTTGCGCAAGCACCGAACCGTCTTCGAACTCCACCATTGAGTGTACTATACTTTGCGGATGAATAACAACCTCAATTCGGGAGGGGTCTACACCGAAAAGCCATCGGGCTTCGATTATTTCCAGCCCCTTGTTCATAAGCGTTGCAGAATCTATAGTAATTTTGCGTCCCATGCTCCATGTGGGATGCGCTAATGCTTCCTGAATACTGACCGTTTGCAATTGCTCGATGGGATACTTAGCAAAAGCACCGCCCGACGCTGTTAGAATTAGCTTTCTGAGTTTGCTTCTATCTTGACCTTGGAGGCATTGAAATATTGCTGAATGCTCGCTATCAATGGGCAGGATTTGGATGCCCTTCTCTTCAGCAAGTTTTGTGACCAAGCTCCCTGCGGCAACAAGCACCTCCTTGCTTGCAAGCGCAATATGCTTCCCTGCTAGAATAGCAGCAATTGTAGGTGCAAGTCCCACCGCCCCGGCAACCGCTATGACAGCAATATCAGCCTCTGGGTGGGTTGCTACTGTCTCAAGACCTTTCGCACCGCTGTAAATCGCTGGAGGCTTGGCATTTCCTAACAAATCGCTCAATTGGCGAGCATGTTCCTCGGTGCCAACCGAAACAACAGAAGGTTCGAACTTTCGCACTTGGTCGGCAAGAAGTTCAACATTTCTGTTCGCAGCTATAGAAACAACTTTAAGCCGGTCGGGGAGCCGCGAAACTACGTCCAGCACCTGCCTTCCAATTGAGCCTGTTGAACCAAGGAGAGCAAGGTTTTTCACAATGGTTCTATACCACTCCTCCAAACTTACGAATCCTTTTTTGATAATCTGCAATCGCTCGAATGAGGTCTTCCCGTCGGAAGTCAGGCCAGAGAGTTGGAGTTACCCATATCTCTGCGTAGGCAATCTGCCATAACAGATAATTACTGACGCGAAGCTCATTGGCTGTTCGAATCAAAAGGTCGGGGTCTGGCAAACCGGCGGTGTATAGCAAGTTTGAAAAGTAGTCCTCTGTGATATCCTCCGGTGCGATTCTGCCATCGCGTACTTGCCGACATGCCTCTTTAACTGCGTCAAGTATCTCCTGTCGGCCGCCATAGTTGATTGCAAGATTGAGTATCAATCCCGTGTTATTTTTTGTTGCTTCTATGTCTGTTCTGAGTGCTTCCTGAAGGGATTCCGGCAAACCTGAAAATCGTCCTGAAACCTTCAAGCGGACGTTGTTTTCCAATAAGGTTTGAAGCTCCGCCCTTGCAGCCATTTCGATGAGCTGCATTATAACTTCTGTCTCCTCCTTGGGCCGGTTCCAATTCTCGGTTGAGAAAGTATATAAGGTCAGGGCTTTTATCTTGAGCTCACCGCAGGCGCGAACAATCTCATTTACCGTCTTATAGCCTTCTTTATGGCCCATGGTACGAGGCAAGCCGCGTTGAGTCGCCCAGCGGCCATTCCCATCCATAATGATTGCAATATGTTGGGGCATACGGTGGGGATCTAGAGTAATGCCCATCTGCTGCATAACTCGTTCGGTTTCAGTCAAATGCGTTAACCCCTGACGAAGTAAGTGAGTGATGAAAAGTGAAGGAACTCTAAACTTCCATTAACTCGGCTTCTTTTGCTTCGGTAATGCGGTCTATCTGTTCGATATACTTATCAGTAAGCTTTTGAATGTATTCTTGGGCACGCCGAACATCGTCCTCAGATGCTTGGCCGCTTTTTTCCAACTTTTTGAGCTCCTCGTTAGCCTCCCTTCTAACATTTCGCACGGCCACACGCGCTTCCTCAGCCTTTTTGTGCAGAAGTCTTATCATTTCCTTGCGACGCTCCTCGGTCAAAATAGGGATATTAAGTCTTATTACGTGCCCATCGCTAACCGGCGTCAACCCTAGGTCCGACTTGATAATTGCCTTTTCTATAAGCGGAAGAGCGTTTCTATCCCAAGGTGAGATCACGAGAAGCCTCGGCTCCGGCACGGAAATTGTGGCTAGCTGGTTGACCGGCATTGGTGTTCCATAGTAATCCACTGTTACCCTCTCGAGAAGAGCTGGATTAGCTCTCCCCGTGCGAATAGTAGCAAATTCACGTTGGGCAGCTTCGACTGCCCCAATCATCTTCTTTTCGGCTTCCTTCTCCACATCTTGAATCATGACTTTACCCTCCCGACATACGTTCCAATCGGTTCACCCATAGCTGCCTTTTTAATGCTTCCCGGTTTTGTAATGTCAAATACAACTATTGGAAGATTATTCTCCTTACACAACGTGAAAGCTGTAAGGTCCATAATGCCAAGTCCCCGATTGATGGCTTCCATAAAATCTATTGATTCGTATTTTTTCGCGTCTGGACAGACATTAGGATCTCGGTCATAAACGCCATCAACGTCGGTTGCCTTCAAAACTACGTCGGCATGTATTTCGAGAGCCCTCAAGGCAGCTGCTGTATCTGTTGTAAAAAATGGATTTCCCGTGCCTGCCGCAAAGATAACGACACGACCTTTCTCCAGGTGACGCACTGCCCTTCGCCGAATAAACGGCTCGGCGACAGAGCGCATTTCGATTGCTGTCTGAACGCGCGTCATGATGCCAATCTTTTCTAATGCTTCTTGCAATGCCAAAGCGTTTATCACGGTGGCAAGCATACCCATATAGTCGGCTGTTGCGCGGTCAACTCCGTTCTCCGAAGCTTTGCCGCCGCGTATAATATTGCCGCCACCTACAACGACAGCAATCTCAATTCCCAATTCGTGAGCTGCCTTTATCTCCTCGGCCAGGTTTTTTACAACTAGCGGGTTGATGCCCCTTTGGCCCTTATCACCAGCAAATGCCTCGCCGCTGAGCTTAAGCAGGACTCTTTTCCACCTGAGTTTATTTGAACCCATATTTTTAAGCCACCCCTCCCCCAAAAGAAGTCCGAAAAGGATTTTGACGCTCCTCCAGCTATGGGATTGACTTTATGTCAATGGTGCCCCAACAAACTGCCAACGGCTTGCCAATCCCCTTGCAAACCTTATTCCCTATCCTGCAGACCCTCTTGGAGGAAAGGGATGGAATCTCCTAGCCCAGCTCGCCAACCCGGTAGCGGACGAACCTGCGAACAACGATCTTTTCCTTGAGTTTTGCTACTTTCTCATGAATTAGATCGGCGATTGTTTTGGTCTCATCCTTAATGAACGGCTGGTCCATAAGTACGACAGTAGCGTAGAACTTCTCCATTCGGCCTTCTATAATTTTCGGCAATGCCGCTTCAGGCTTGCCTTGGTTCAAAGCCCACTGCCTATGAATTTCACGCTCCTGTTCCAAACGCTCTTGTGGGATATCCTCCCTTGAGATGTATTCTGGCTGACTCCAAGCAATCTGCATTGCGATGTCATGAGCGAGCTGTTGAAACTCTTCGGTTTTGGCCACGAAATCAGTTTCGCAGTCGAGCTCCACTAAGACACCAATTTTTCCACCAGTGTGAACGTAACAAGCAATTGTGCCTTCTGTGGTAGCTTTTGCTTCACGCTTTGAAAGGGTAGCCGCTCCTTTCTCGCGCAGGATGTTTGCAGCTCGCTCCATATCGCCACCAGCTTCTTCGAGCGCTCTCTTGCACTCCATCATGCCAGCGCCGGTTCTTTCTCTTAGTTCCTTAACTTTATCTGCCGAGATTGTCATAAGATTCTACCTACTCTTCCTCTTCTTTTATCTCAATGCCGTATTTTCGTGCGATGCTTTCCGCATCACCAATCTCTTCCTCTTCGAGTGCTTCTTCTCCCATCTCGAAAGCCATCACGAGATCCTCGTCGGCTAACGCTTCGGGTTTCTCCTCACCTTCCAGCTCCTCGACTTCTTCGGCTTCCTCTGCCGCTTCGACCTCTGTCACTTCGCCTTCGGTCTCAACTTGTCGCACTTCGAGGATGGCATCAGCTATCTTACTGGTGATTAGCTTGATTGCACGAATAGCATCATCGTTGCCAGGTATTGGATAAGTAACTTCATCGGGGTCGCAGTTTGTATCTACAATTGCAACCACAGGAATCTCTAGCTTTCGTGCTTCTTGAAGTGCAATCCGCTCCTTTTTTAGGTCGACGATGTAGACAACGCCAGGAAGTTTTGGCATTTCCTTTATCCCGCCAAGAAACTTCTCTAGCTTTGCCAATTCGTCCCTTAGCTTTTTCGCCTCCTTCTTAGGAAGCTTGTCGAGGGTGCCATCCTCCGCCATCCTCTTTAACTCATTTAGACGCTCTATCCTTGTCTGAATCGTCTTGAAGTTGGTGAGCATACCACCCAACCATCGCTGGTTGACCCAGTACATTCCAGCACGCTTTGCCGACTCTTCAACTGCCTCTTGTGCCTGCTTCTTTGTGCCAACGAAGAGCACAATCTCGCCAGCCGCAACGGCCTCTTGGATGAATTGCTTGGCTTCCTCGAAGAGCTTTAGAGTTTGGTGGAGATCGATGATGTAGATTCCATTCCGGCCACCATAGATATACCGCTTCATCTTAGGGTTCCATTTGCGGGTCTGATGGCCAAAGTGAACTCCTGCCTCGAGGAGCTCTTTCATTGTTAGTGAACTCAATTGCCTTTCTCCTTTCGGTTTTAAGCCTCCCCTTTCTTCAACCCTCGGTCCGACCACATAAAAATGGCACCCGGACTGAGGTCCAAAAGGGTGCGAATTTCATGACCTAAGGTCATGGAAAACTAGTATAACATGCAATTTTGGAAATTTCAAGTATCGCAGTGCATAATACAAACATAATTCCTCGGTTTGCAACAGGCCTTCCAAACTTCCTATCGAAAAGCAAGCATTCTGTTTTTTCTTTAAGCATTCGACAAGACAAAACCTCCTTCTTATATAGACCACAGATTGTGATGTCTGTATAATTTCAGAAGGGAGAAAGCGAATATGTTAGACCGCGGTCAAATGCTTAAGCAAATCAAGAACTTTCCTGATTGTTGGGATATAGTGGTAATCGGAGGAGGAGCCACTGGAATTGGGATTGCTATTGATGCAGCATCCCGAGGCTATCGCACTGTGCTCGTAGAGAAGTACGACTTTGGCAAAGGAACGTCAAGTCGAAGCACCAAGCTTGCCCACGGCGGGGTGCGGTATCTTCAGCAAGGAAACATCTCCTTGGTTCTTGAAGCACTTCGTGAGCGAGGACTCCTTAGACAAAATGCCCCCCACCTTGTCCATGACTTGCCTTTCGTAGTTCCACGTTATGATTGGTGGGAAGGGGGATTCTATGGGTTTGGTCTTAAGGTTTACGATATTATGGCTGGCAGGCAGGGATTCGGGCGTTCCCGCCTTCTCTCACATGACGAAACTCTGGCTAGAATTCCTACCATCGAAACGAAAAGCCTTCGCGGAGGCGTGATTTATTACGACGGACAGTTTGACGATGCCCGTCTTATCATAAACATGGCACAAACAGCCGCCGAGCAGGGAGCAATCCTAGTTAATTATGCAGAAGTAACAGGACTTCTAAAATCAGATGGCGTTGTAGATGGTATCAAGGTTGTGGACCTTGAGACCGGCGAAATCCTCGAGATTCGTGGGAAGGTAGTTGTTAACGCCACAGGCCCTTTTGCCGATACAATTCGCCGGCTCGACAATCCGGAAGCAAAACCAATCATTAGTCCAAGTCAAGGCGTGCATATTGTTCTTGATAGATCATTCCTTCCTGGAGACTCAGCAATTATGGTACCGCATACCGACGACGGCCGTGTCATGTTTGCCATTCCATGGCACAATACCGTAGTTATTGGTACTACAGACACTCCGATTGATGATGTTCCCGTTGAGCCAAAGCCTTTTAAAGAAGAAATTGACTTTCTGCTATGCCATGCTGCGCGCTACTTAAGCAAGGACCCAAACGAAAGCGATGTTCTAAGCGTCTTTGTAGGGATTCGGCCGCTAGTGGCTTCAGCGGATGTCGAAAGTACGGCTGCACTATCACGCGACCATGTTGTACATATCTCTCAATCAGGCCTAATCACAATCGCGGGCGGCAAGTGGACAACCTATAGAAAGATGGCGCAGGATGTCGTAGACCAAGCCATCCTGCTGGGAAACCTAGAAGCTAGAGAATGTGTTACCGCCAGTCTTCCAATTCACGGCTTCCATAAGAATGCTGAACGCTTCGGAAATCTAAGCATTTATGGGGCAGACGCTCCAGCGCTTCAATCGTTGCTTAATGAAAAACCTGAGTATGGGAAGCGTATTCATCCTAAAATGCCTTATCTTATAGGAGAAATCGTCTGGGCTGTTAGAAACGAAATGGCTCGAACGGTTGAAGATGTACTTTCTCGGAGGACACGTGCATTGCTTCATGGTGCACGAACCAGCGTTGAGATGGCACCAACGGTGGCTAAGATTATGGCTGCCGAGCTGGGGCGAGACGAAAGCTGGTGCAAAAAGCAGTTAGCCGAGTATGAGAAAATCGCAAAGGGATACATTGTCGAATAAACATCTGTTATTCTAAGAATAAAAGCACCACAGGTATTGTAACACCTAGCAGGAGATAAAGAAACGAAGGAATATCTCGCTCTTCATGCAGTCGAGGTAGAATATCTGCGGCTGGGACGTAAATAAACGAACCTGCGGCAAATGCTAATAGAAATGCTAGCGCTTCTTGGGAAATCCCCCTCGTCCAAAACCACGACACAAGTGCAGCTCCTGGCGTTGCCAAGGCAACAATTGAAGACAGGATAAGAGTCAACTTGCGTGCGTAATTTGCAGCCGTGAAGACGGATACTGAGGTTATACCTTCCGGAACTTCGTGAGCAATTACCGCAACCGCCGCTGCCAACCCCAACTCGTGGGAAACACGGAAACCCGCAGCAATAGCCACACCATCCACAAGGCTATGCACAGTCAACGCTATAAAACCCACAATGCCAATAGCTTCCACTCGACCAATCGGATGATGTGCTGCATGCGGGTGCGCGCGGATGACTACCACATGCTCAATTGCTATAAAAATTAAGAAGCTGATTACCATTGCCGCTCCAGCGATAATTGGCGACCGCTCCACCGAACTTGGGATGAGATGAAGAAAAGCGGCGCCAGTAAGAACCCCTGAGCCAAAACCCATCATTCTAGCCACGGTTTTGCGTCTCAGAGGCCCTCTTGCCAATACCGCAATCGCCCCCGCAAGAGTAGCGAGACCTGCTGTCGTGCTGTATGCAATAAGCTGGATTAACATGATTCTTCCCCAAATGTATTACCCATTTAATGGAATTTTACTAATCTAGGGGGAGAAAGAGGCTCGTTGAAATACTAGCCTTGCTTTTTGCTATTCTTATGGCCTTTGCGCTTCTTACTTTCCTTGTCTTTGAGTTCCGGGAAGAATTCAAAAACAACTTCCTGAATGCTTGCCGCAAATGGAACTGCAAGAATCATACCCACAATGCCAAATAGTTGGCCACCTGCTACCAGTGCCATTAGACTAAGAACAGGGTGTAGTCCAACTGACTTCCCCAGTATCCTCGGTGTGATTACCAAATCGAAGGTTTGATTTAAAGCCACCATTAAAACGCCTGCAAAAACAGCATGCGCAAATGCTCCTTGCTGGTACGTCGCCAAACCCACAAGAAATACAAGCAATGTTATGGTGATGGCGCCTACGTATGGCACAGCGTATAGTACGCCTGCGAGAAGACCAAGGATAATCCCATATTTAAGACCTATAGCCGCTAGAATAACGGTTGTACCAATGCTGTATAGTAGACAAACGATTATTAATCCACGAACATAACTACTGAATACCTGCCCGACTCGTGAAGCAACTTCGATTACTCGCACCCGATATTGTTTCGGCACAATAAGCACAGACTTGCTCCGTATACGCTCCATATCGTTTAAGAAATAAAATGCCGATAGCGGTATTAAGATAAGCCATATTGCTTTCGAGAGGTTTTCTAGCAACCAATGACTCAAAGCTTGAATTGCAGACTTTGTTATCGGTGCAATCCGACTGCTATACCTGCTAAAAGCTTCTTGCAGAGTTGTTGGCAGCTGCAATCTTTCTAGTAGAATCTGATGTTTTTGCATAAATGCAGTAAGAAAATCTTGAAAGCGAGCGTATTGATGCGGGATGTCTCTTGCTAAGTCCTGGGCTTGTTTAACAATAATAGGCACAATGAAAAGTATCCCCAAAACGAAAAGAGCAAGGAATAGGATATAGACTCCAGCTACTGCCGCAATTCTAGGCACCTTATGTTTCTGAAGCCTTCCAAGAAGAGGGTCTAGCAACCAGGCAATTACAAATGCAATGATAAATGGCGGCAGAACGCCGCGAACAGCCAACAAAAATGCACCAGCGAGAACCAACGCAGCAATAACAACTAGTATAAGAAGAACTATCGAAACATAGTACCAAGGCGACGCTTTCATGGTTATACACCATTCAAGTGTAAACTTTCACCAATAGTAGTTACTTTGAAAATATATTGTCAACAAACCGAGTTGTCCTTCAGAAGGAAGAATTGAAGTCCCAAAAGGTGGCGGTTGTATCCTCGCTATTAAACGGATATTAATCGGCGAGAAGCTCCCTGAGCCGCTTTAGGGCTTTTTGCTGAAGACGGGATACGTGCATCTGTGAAATATTCAGCCTTTTGGCAACCTCAGTTTGTGACATATCTTTGAAGAATCTCAGGTAAATAATGGACTTCTCACGCTGGTCTAAACAATCAATTGCCTGGTTGAGGTCTCCGTATCTCTCGATGTTGTCAAGCGAACCGTCTATATCTCCTACAAACTCGGACAAGCTAAGAGGCGAAGAATCGCTTTCATGCTCAAGCTTGCTATCAAGCGAGATTGCGTCATAGGCGTTTCCTAGTTCGATTGCCTCAAGAGTCTCTTGCTCAGTAGCATTCACTGCTTCCGCAATCTCCTGGATAGTTGGCGGTCTTCCCAACTTTTGTGATAGCTCTTCAGCCGCCTTGTTCGCCGCCAGATTCAACTCCTGGAGCCGTCGCGGAACTTTCAGACTCCAAGCTTTGTCGCGGAAGTAACGCCTAATTTCGCCGACTATTGTAGGAGTGGCGTAGGTTGAGAACTTCGTGCCCCGCTTGGGGTCAAAGCGGTCAATAGCGTTGATGAGCCCAATAGTGCCCACTTGGACTAAGTCCTCAATCGGCTCTCCTCGGTTAACAAACTTCCCGGCCAGAAACCGAACCAGGTTTTGGTGCATCAAAACCAGCCGATCGCGGATTTTAGGATCCCTTGTGCGGGCATATTCTTCAAAAAGGGCCTCGGCATCGTCGTCCGTTTGAATAGCGGCTTCGCTTTTCTTTCGTGGAGCCATATTATTTATCCTGCATATTTTACCATGCGAACGAGTGTGCCGCCCTTAGGGGTTTGTTCGATTTGGATTTCGTCAACAAGCAGCTCCATCAGCAAAGCCCCCAGGCTTTGCTCATCTATATTCTCAGGCGAAGCTGCCTCTTCCGAAGGGCGAATTTCAGCAGTAGGAACCTCATCTTCAACTTCGATGGTTAGTTTGGAATTTGAGATTTCGCTTCGTATGTTGATATAAGTATCGGTTTTGGCAGCGTTCTTAGCCCGTTCGACGGCTGTCGTACAAGCCTCGCCAACCGCAAGCCGCACATCCTCCACTTCGTCATATGAAAGCTGCATTCTACTAGCAATCCCAAGAATCGCCAACCTTGCAACGCTGACGAATTCCGGCTTGCATGGTATTCTTAGCTCGACGACGTCGGACTGGCCGTTAAGAGACACTTAGCTGACCTCCTTCGCTTTGAGCGATTTTACCGCTTCACCCTCAGTCGCATATATGTCAAAAATCTTGTCTAGACCTGTAATCTCAAAGATGCGTTTTATCCGCATATTCGGGCATATGATACTTAGGCTTCCATCCCGCTCTCGAAGTCGCTTCAATCCACCAATTAACACTCCCAATGCTGCACTGTCCAGATACTCGACGCCCGAAAGGTTTACTATGAGATGAATTACCCCTTGATCAAGCATTTCAAGTATCCGTTGTTTCAGCTGGGGAGCGGTAAAAACATCAATCTCGCCCTGCAAATCTATTATTGAAACCTTCGAATCAACAGAACGTGTCTCCAGCCTCAGATTCATGTTTCGCCGCCTTTCTTTGGAATCAGATGGCCAAATAAGTTTTTCCCATATTTAGCCCAGTTTACACGCTTTTTATTAGGCTTCGGCTGACTCCTCGCCTTTTCTTTCTAATTCATTCCTCTTCTCAGCCATTGCTCGCTTGCCTGCCTCAATTGCCTGTTGAACCTTTTCACGGGTAGCCTCAATAAGGTCCTTGCTCTTCGAGACAAGCTCCTCAGCTGATGTAGATAGCTCTTGAACTACATCTTGCGCTTTTGCTTTCAGGTCGTCCGCAGCTTTCTTTATATCCTCGCGCGTCTCCGAGCCAGCTTTGGGTGCGAACAAAAGCCCGACTGCCGCCCCAACGATTGCTCCTATACCTATGCCTGCAAGAACGCTGATTAGAACACTTTTTTCCTCTTCGTTACTCACTTCCAATACCTCCTTCGACTCCTTCCTTAGATTTGCGCAATGTTTTAATTCCCTGCTTAATTCCTTCATAAACACTTAATAGACTTGAAGCTGAAGATTTCACCACTCTGCCTGCAACTTCGGCGACATATGCGCCGTCTAGCAAGCATTCGGCTTTTTCTGCAACACGACTTACACGCTCAGCGATGTCAGCTGCTCTGTTTGTGAGTTTATCAATATTCGCCAATGCTGACCGAGCCTCAGCGGCAACAGGGATGAACTCTTCCCGGGCATCTCTTACAAACTTGGTTATTTCCTCACTGAGCTTGCCAATCCTGCCAGCCATGGTGGCGAGAATTATGAAAGCTACTGCAAGCAAGAACAGAGCTATTGACGTAAGCACCACCGCCGCTATAAGTAGCCCTTCCACCAATCGCACCCCCGAATGCCTAATAGTGACATATTTTAGTTAAAGTTGCAATATTTTGTTGCTTCGTTGCTTTCTACTACCCTATCTATTGTGCCACCACCGACAACTTCCTCGCCCCTGTAGCACACCACAGCTTGGCCCGGAGTTATTGCTCTCTGCGGTTTATCAAAGGTTACAAGCGCCTCCCCGTTTGGTAGGGGAGCAAGTATGGCTGGCGAATCTTTCATATTATATCTTATCTTCGCCGTGACAACAATCTGCTCCTGCAGGTTTTCGATAGAAATAAAATTTAAGTCTTTTGCCACTAGCGTGCGGGAATATAAATCTTCATTTCGCCCAATTACAATGGCATTGCGCTCTGGATTTATTCTGACAACATACATTGGTTTGCCCAGGGCAATTCCAAGTCCTTTGCGCTGGCCAATAGTGTAAAAGGCAATCCCTTTATGCTCTCCAATAACTTGCCCTTTCGTGTCTAGAATCGGCCCTGGCCTTGCAATCTCAGGCGCAACCGATTTGAGAAACTCAGGGTACTTCCTGTCTTCCACAAAGCATATCTCTTGGCTTTCAGGCTTTGTTGCGACCGCCAAACCAAGCTTTGATGCCATTCGTCGAGTCTCGTCCTTAGTCATATTGCCAAGCGGCATTAGCGTATGGGCAAGCTGGTCTTGGGTCATGCTATACAGAGCATAAGACTGGTCTTTAGAACTATCAACTCCACGTTTTAACAGCCACCGCCCCCGTGACTCATCGAAAATTATGCGAGCATAATGGCCAGTTGCAATATACTCAGCGCCAAGGCTCCTAGCCTTGTCCAAAAGGGCTTCGAACTTAATAAAACGATTGCAACGAATGCATGGATTTGGAGTTCGTCCTCGCCGATATTCCTCAATAAAATCATGAACAACTGTGCGTGCAAACACTTCACGGAAATTCATTAAGTAATGCGGAATACCTAATTGAAAAGCAACTCGGCGGGCATCATCAATTGCGCTCAGCGAACAGCATGTTCGACTAAACTTTTGCTCGGTTTCGTTTTGCTGCGGCCATATTTGCATTGTAACGCCAATTACGTTATAACCCTCCTCGACAAGAATTGCCGCAGCTACTGAGCTGTCTACACCGCCCGACATCGCTACAACAACGGTGGGACAACGCGAATGTTGTTTGGCTTGTATATTGGATGTGGGTTGCTGGGATAACAGATTGCCATCCATTATCCTTTTACTCCAATCTCCTCATCCGTTAGATAGCACGCTGGGTCGGGAGCCCAAACATCACCAAAAACAGCCTCAGCGCGTACGCGAAAATTCCCATTGCAGATGTCAAGCCACTTGCATGCCGCGCACCTGCCCTTAAGCAACGTCTTCCTGTTTTTAAGACCAGCCATTAATGGGTCGGAGGTGTCCAACCATATCTCACTAAGCTTCCGCTGCTTAACATTGCCGAAAGAGTAATGACCCCAAAACTGGTCAGCATGCACATTGCCCTCATTATCTATGCAACCGATACCAATGCCAGACTGGTTGCCGCCATTTGACTTTAGGAGCTGCAGAACTTCCCCTGCCCGGCTGGAACCTTCTCGGAGCATGCGCATATAAAGGTATGGTCCATCTGCATGGTTGTCCACGGTAAGGATATCCTTTTCTAGCCCTCGCCGGTGGAAATCGGCGGCGCGGTCAATTATAATATCAACCGCCCTTCGCGTCTCTACGTGCGACAGGTCCTCGTCTCGAAGACCCCGCCCTCTACCTGTATATACCAAATGATAAAAACAAGCTCGATTTATTTTGTGCTCCTCAATGAAGTCAAAAATTGCATTCAAGTCTTTGAAGTTATGTCGCGTGAGTGTAAGACGAAGGCCCACCTTCTGCCCAGCTTCAACGCAGTTATCAAAGCCTTGCATCGCCAACTCGAATGCACCTTTTTTCCCACGAAACACATCATTTCGTTCGCCAATCCCATCCAGACTTATACCAACATACCCGAATCCGGCTTGTTCGATTCTTTTTGCTATGTGCTTGGTTATGAGAACACCATTTGTTGAGAGCACAGGCCGAATGCCTTTTTCCCTCGCTAATGCAGCAAGATCAAATATATCCTTCCGCATCAAAGGCTCTCCGCCCGAAAACAGCAAAACTGGCACATGAAAATCCGCTAGGTCCTCTATCAGCGCTCGTGCTTCTTCAGTCGTGAGTTCGTTTGAGTAACTAATGTTCTGTGAGTCAGAGTAACAATGGATGCATTGAAGATTGCAGCGGCGTGTGCAATTCCAAACGACGATAGGTCTCTTATCTAAGGTTGAGATATGTCCTCTCTCATATCTCAAAGAATCGCCAGAGGTAACCGTGCCGCAGTATAACCTAGTAACTCCAATCATTCTTTATTGACTACCTATTAGCGATCTAACCAAACCTTCTATTGTATAGCTCTCTGCAACGACATCGGGCTCGATGCCCAATTCTTTTGCAGTCTGCGCCGTAATTGGGCCAATGCAAGCTACCGTAGTGTTTTCGGGAACGCTTGCTCCGATCAACTTTACGAAATTTTTCACCGTTGACGAGCTAGTGAAAGTTATAATATCGATTTCGCCCTTGGAGAGCATTTCACGAATTCTACTTATCTCCCCGGTTTCATCAAGCTCAGTCCGATAAACACTCACTACATCTACCACCGCCCCTTGCTCACCCAATTTTTCTGGAAGAGTTTCACGTGCTTCTTCTGACCTCGGAAGAAGAATTCGCTTCCCACTAACTTCCTCAGGAAATTCTCGCACAATTGCTTCTGCTATGAATTGTGAAGGCACGAAATCTATGCGAATTCCAAATGCCTTGATGGCTTCGGCAGTGGCTGAGCCTATTGCGCAAATCTTTGGGCCCTTCAGCCACCTGATGTCGTGCCCAAGTACTTCTAGACGATTTATGACGGCCTTGAAGCCATTTGTGCTTGTGAATATAAGCCAATCATATTCTTCGATATGGTCGAGTGCCATATCCAACCTGCTAAAATCCGTCGGCGAAACAATTCTTATGAGCGGAAATTCTATGGGGTTAGCTCCACATTTTCGCAATAGGTCAGATAACACGCTAGCCTGGTCGCGGCTTCGAGTAACCAAAACGTTCTTGCCAAATAATGGCCGATTGTCAAACCACCTAAGCTTTTCCCTAAGCCTCACAACTTCCCCAACGACAATTACAGCGGGGGGTTTAAAGTTTGCTCGCTCTACCTCCGCGCAAATACACTCCAAAGTCCCCATAAGTGTTTCCTGGCTTGGCAACGTGCCCCATCGAATAATGGCAACGGGTGTGGACGGCGCCAGTCCACCTTTGACAAGTTCGGCAACAATTTCTCGCAAGTTTTCCATACCCATAAGAAAAACAAGGGTACCAGGAAAACAAGCTAACTGAGAAATGGAGGAAGTTAAAGGCATTTGACCTTCTTCATGCCCGCCCTTTTGGGCTTTTTCATGGCCGGTAACGACAGCAAAAGACGAAGCGAATTCCCGGTGAGTAACTGGGATACCGGCATAAGCTGGTACTGCAATAGCAGATGTTACACCTGGAATGACCTCGAACTCAATCCCTAGGTTTGCAAGGTGCTCTGCCTCCTCGCCGCCGCGGCCGAACACAAACGGATCGCCACCCTTTAAACGAACTACTGTTTTGCCCTCCAGTGCCTTGCTGCTCAATAAACGGTTTATGTCTTCTTGATTCATTGTATGCGCACCTGATGTCTTACCCACATAAATCAACTCAGCACCAGAGCGCACATGCGAAAGGATTGAGGGATGAACCAAGCGGTCATAAACAATTACGTCCGCTTGTTTAATACATTCTAATCCCCTGATGGTAAGAAGTCCGGGGTCACCAGGTCCCGCCCCAACCAAATAGACCTTTCCTTTGCTTATTGGTCGCAAACGAGAATTGTTTCCTTTTTCCAATTAACATCATCCAGTGTGGGATAATCTAAATTGTAATGCAAGCCACGACTTTCTTTACGCATAAGGGCTGATTTAATGATCAATTCGGCGACAGTCGCTAGGTTTCGAAGTTCGAGCAAGGATGTAGTAAGACGACCAGTCGAATACAGCTCGTTAACTTTATCTGCAATTTCTCGCACCTCAGCTTGTGCCTTTAGAAGCCTATCATTCGTGCGAACTATGCCGACATCTCTCCACATTACATTCCGGAGATGTTCAGTAAGTTCTGCAATTAATTTTTCGCTGACATACTGAGAGTGAACATCTCTTGGGAAATCGGCAACTTCTCGGTCCAAGTCCATGACGCTATTATACGGAATGCCAATTGCATCATCCGCAGCACGATGGGCAAATACCAATGCTTCTAGCAGAGAATTGCTCGCAAGACGGTTTGCTCCATGAACGCCGGTGCAAGCTACTTCGCCAGCAGCATACAGCCTATCAATCGAGGCTCGGCCGTAAATATCTGTCAGCACACCACCACAACTATAATGAGCCGCAGGAACTATAGGAATCCACTCTTTCGTAATATCTAAACCGACTGAAAGGCATTTTTCGTAAATGTTAGGGAAACGCCTTTTCAGCTTCTCAGGATCAAGGTGGGTTACATCGAGGTAGACGCACTCATCGCCACTTTTCTTAAGTTCCGCATCAATTGCCCGAGCAACAATATCTCTGGGCGCAAGGCAACCCATATGATGGTACTTTTCCATGAATGTGCTGCCGTCTCGGAGTCTAAGCACGCCTCCTTCACCGCGCACAGCTTCTGAGATTAAGAACGACCGGGCATCGGGATGGTAAAGCGAAGTTGGGTGAAATTGAATAAACTCCATATTCGCAATTTTCGCGCCAGCTCGATAAGCCATTGCCACACCATCGCCCGTAGCGATCTCCGGATTGGTGGTATGCAAGTACACCCTACCAAGGCCGCCAGTAGCTAGCATGGTGGCTTTTGCTCTGAAAACTGTAACCTCCTCAGTCTCTGGATCAAAGACATAGGCACCTAGACAAGTTTTATTACCATTCTTTTCGATAATTAGGTCAATTGCAAACTCATGCTCAAAAATGCGAATATTCTCCTGCTTTTTAACTTGAACAACTAGAGCACGCTCAATTTCACGCCCCGTTAGGTCGGCGGCATGAAGGATTCTTCGCTTTGAATGACCGCCTTCTCGCCCAAGAGCAAAACGCTCCTCTCCCGTGGGTGTTTTCTCCGTGCTGAACTTGACCCCTAGTTCAACCAATTCTCGAACACGGCTTGGGCCTTCCCTAACGATGGTTTCGACTGCTTCTTTCCGGCAGAGGCCAGCACCTGCAATTTGCGTATCGAGTATGTGAAGGTCGAACGAGTCATCCTCGCTCATTACGCATGCAATCCCACCCTGGGCGTAATTTGTATTCGACTCTGTGTCGCTTTTTTTGGTGACGAGGGCTACCTTTCCGAACTTACTAACACGCAAAGCGAAAGTTAGTCCGGCAATGCCGCTCCCCAACACAAGATACTCAACATCAATCGGCATAAGACATCACCAATACTCCATTCTCTTTATCAATTCATCTGCCCCGCTAGCAAGAAGGATTTCTGCCAGCTCTCGACCAACTTCCTCTGCCTGCTCGGGATCGCCAAAGACTTCCCTACGAATTAGGCAGTCGCCATCGGGACTTGCAACAACCCCCATGAGCCTAAGCTTTCCATTCTCAACAACACCGCAGGCGCCCATTGGAACTCGGCATGTGCCTCCGAGAGCACCAATCATACTTCGTTCGGCAGTCACAGCCACTCGGCTTTCATAATGGTTCAGCGCTAAAAGGAACCCAAGCGCTTCGATGTCATCCTCGCGAACCTCGACTGCTATCGCTCCTTGTCCCGCTGCCGGGAGGCATTTATCTAAAGGAATCTTTTCTACAATCCTCTCAGTCCAGCCCATACGCGCCATTCCGGCATATGCAACGATAACTCCATCGAACTCCCCTTCATCGAGCTTGCGCAACCTTGTATCTAGGTTTCCACGGAGACCAGGAAATTGAAAATCTCTCCGTAAGTAGCTTAGTTGGGCTCGACGCCTCAGACTGTCCGTCCCAATTCGCGCATTTTTTGGCAAATCCATCAGCCCCAGCCCATTGCTGATTAAAACGTCACTGGGGTCAAGCCGCTCTGGGACAGCACCAATGCAAAGACCTTCGGGCAGTTCCGACGGAAGATCCTTCATGCTGTGCACTGCCAAATCAATGGCGTCATCGAGAAGCGCTTGTTCAATATCCTTCACAAAAATCCCTTTGTCGCCAATCTGAGCAAGCGGAACGTTTGGCACTAGGTCGCCCTTGGTCTTTATAGTTATAATTTCAGCTTCAACTTCCGGATTAAAAAGTCTGAGCTGGTCTACAACCCAAGTAGTCTGGCGAATTGCAAGAGCGCTTCCCCTGGTACCAACCCTCAGCTTCCTCGTATAACTAGCTTCCATTTAATCTACCGACAAACTAGAATGAAATGCTACCAATAGAATTATCTCATTCTTGGGGATGCAACGTCAAATGGAAGGAGGAACATGCTAGAAACTGATGCTGAAAATTAAACTGCAGGAACTGGCACTGTTGATATGATTTCAGAAACGATGTCAGCTGTTGAGACCTTGCGGATACGTGCCTCGGGCTTTGGTATTAAACGGTGTGCCAGTACGGGTATTGCAACCGCTTTTACGTCATCTGGCAATACGTACTCCCTGCCTGAAATTGCCGCAAATGCCTTTGCTGCATGCGAGAGATGCAACGACCCGCGAGGACTTGAGCCCAAAGCAAGGTTTGGATGTTCCCTAGTAACCCTGACTATCTCGACAATATAATCCCTAACCGATGGCTCAATGAAAATATGCCTTGTTGCCAACTGAAGCTCGACGACTTCAGATGAAGAAAGAATTGTGCGAACCTTGGTAATCGGATGCTCGACCTCCTGGCGCTCAATGATAGCTGATTCCTCTTCCGCACCAGGATAGCCTATGGAAAGCCGCATCATAAACCTGTCAAGCTGTGCCTCCGGTAGCGGATATGTGCCGTGATATTCAACATTGTTCTCGGTTGCAATTACGAAAAATGGCTGAGGCAGTGGATATGTAACGCCATCAACGGTTACCTGGCGTTCTTCCATGCATTCAAGAAGGCTAGACTGCGCCTTTGGCGTTGCCCGGTTAATCTCGTCAGCCAGGACAAACTGCGCAAAAATTGGCCCACGCCTAAATTCAAACTCGCTGGTTTTCTGATTGAATATTGACGTCCCAGTGATATCTGCTGGGAGTAGGTCGGGCGTGAATTGAATTCTTTTGAAAGTGCAACCAAGGACAATTGCTAGGGTCTTGCCCAGGGTTGTCTTCCCAACCCCAGGCACATCTTCGATTAGGATGTGCCCATTGCACAAGACAGCACATATAACAAGACGAATAACATCCCTCTTGCCAATAATGACCGTCTCAATTTCATCGATTACCTGGCTTATTTTCTGTTCGATTTCCTTCGAATCAACCGATGCCGTTTTCGCCAACTTACTCCTCCATCAATACTCTATCATTGTGTCCGCACAATGTCAAATTGAAACAGCATCAGATAAAACGCTAAGAACTGTAAGCAGCTTTCAATTATTGTTCTTTTTAAAAGCAGCCAAAAGCTAATTGACAGACGACTTGCCTTTTTGCAAAGTTAAGGAAACCAAAAGCGGAGGCGCTGAGCTTGCAGGCACCAAGTTCGTTAGCTGCACAAGGTCAAACGGGAAGGTGCGCGCCATAGAGATAGCCTCCCTTCCGTCGCTGACGACTTCGACGTTGTACCCCGCCTCCATCATCGCTTGTTTTAGGAAACGGGCTACGCTGGGGTCGTCTTCAACTACAGAGTATTAATTGAAGTCTGCCACAACTATTGCATAATTAAAGGGCTGAGGCATGCTGGTTCAACACCTAGCCTTCGTTTTCACCCTCGTTTTCCTCGTCGTCATCCTCAACTCTGGACTTAATGAGCGTACCGTCCTCAGCGACTTTTACCTCGATGGTCTTGCCATCTTTTAGTATCTCAGCTTCGTATATAGTTTTTCCGTTCTTAGTTTCCTTCTCAATCTCCTTGATTACTCCGCCCGAAGCCTGTGCTTTAATTGTATCCTGAACAGCTGGCGGACATTGCTCGAGAGTAACCTGCTCCTCGCTTTCACCCTTGTCGATTTTTCCAGAAAAAGCCAATACTGAAAAGCCCAAGAGGGACACCGCACTAATAGGCACAACCAAAGCTTCTCTCCATGTCATTTCGCAACTCTCCTTTCATGGTCTTGAATCAGACTAAAAACCTCAGCCCCAATGCTGACATAATTATTTTCTCCACGTTTTCTTAGACGCAGCTTTAATAAACCTTAGAGTTTTCTAATTTTCTTGAAAATTGGATTAGACCAGAGGGCTGTTAGGTATTAGCTTTTACGTTTTAAAGCTTTGCACATAGAATAACAATTCAGCATGTTTATCTAGAGCGCATGGTCCCCTAAAATACATTAAGGTTTCGTTTGCTATTCCTGGAAGGGTATTACAAATTGACACCCGTATTTCTTTTCATGTATCTTAGTCGGGAAAAAGCCGAACATAATTGTGATTTATAATAAACAAGGGGTGGCGCTGATTGCCTACCATTAAGGTAGATACGCTTAGCATAGACTATTATGAAGCTGGTAATGGAATTCCTGTAGTTTTTATTCCCGGCATTACTGAGTATAAAGAAGCATTCGTCTTCCAATTTAGAGGATTGCAAGACAGCTATCGAGTCATCAGCTATGATGTTCGCCGAGGCTTAAAGCGCGCGACAGATTACACTCTTGATTTACTCGTCCAAGACCTTAAAGGTTTGCTCAAGGGTTTGAAAATTGACAATGCTGTAATATGCGGTCATTCTTTTGGCGGACTGATTGCCTTAAAGTTTGCACTCACTTATCCCGAGGAAACAAGTGCCCTAATACTTATATCAGCATTTGCATCTCTACCACCATTACATGAGGACCGGCTGCTTGGATGGATTTCATCGGCTGGTCACCCGTTCCACAAGTCCTTGGGAGCAGGATTAAGAGTCCAAATCGCCAAACTTCTGGGAGTTAAAGGACCGAAAATGCTTTCGATGGTGGACGAAGTGTCAGCGATTAGAGCCATAGCTCGCCAGGCGGTAAAGACCTCACGCACAACCATCACCCAGCGACTTCGTATCATTCATAGTACAGACCTGAGCGCTAACTTACGAGAAATTACAGTTCCAACCCTTGTGGTTGCTGGAGCTAAGGACCAAGGTATATTTCTCAAAGCAACCCAACAGTTATACGAAGAGATACCCAATGCTTCACTTGAGGTTATCGAAGGAGGAGGACATTTTTGCTTTCTTACTCGCCACGATCAATTCAACGCTATCTTAGATGAATTCTTAACAAAGCACCTTCAGGAGATGGCATAAACGAATGCAAAATTTGGTAGATACCCACTGTCATCTAAACCACCATGACTTTGCCGCTGACCTAGACTTAGTCCTCCATCGTGCAGAATCTTCGGGCGTCACTAGAATAATTTGCGTAGGATACGACCTCCCATCAAGCATCCGCGCGGTTGAGCTAGCTGAAAAATACAGCCATGTATTTGCAGCGGTTGGCATTCACCCTCATGATGCAAAAACCTTCGAGCCAGAGGTTGAAGCAAAACTTGCCCAGCTTGCCTCCGAAAGCCAAAAAGTAGTTGCTATTGGCGAAACTGGCCTTGATTATTATCGCAACCTATCACCTCGCGATATCCAGCAGGACGCATATCGCAGGCATATTAAACTGGCGCAGACACTTGGGCTACCGCTTATTATCCACAGCCGCGAGGCATGGCAAGATGTCATTCGAATACTCGACGAAGAAAACATGCCAAAACAAGGTGTTGTGATGCATTGTCTCCCTAGCGAACCCGAATTCGCCAAAGCCTCACTTGAGCGCGGATGTTTCGTCGGGATAGCAGGACCCGTTACGTTTCTCAATGCCGAAAAGTTACGCAAGATAGTTGCGGAGATACCGTTGGAACAAATGCTAATTGAAACTGACGCCCCATATCTTGCTCCTCACCCCCATCGTGGGAAACGAAACGAACCATCCTACCTGCCTTTAATAGCAACTTGTTTGGCTGAAGTTAAGGGGACCCCGCCTTCTCAAATTGCTAAAATAACAACCGCCAATGCGACACAGTTTTTCAATATTGGCGCAAGCTAGATTCCTAATAAACGGTTTCTAATAGCGTGGCCGGAATTGCGTGCGCTCCCTTTGGGGGCGGAAATGAGCATTGCTCAGTGCGTCGCGCTCCCGCTTCCTTGCCTGACGACAGGGACCACAACGTGCAGGTTCATTCTGAAAACCTTTTCGTGCGTAAAACTCCTGCTCGCCTGACGTGAAAACAAAGTCTTGGCCACAATTCTTGCATTTGAGGATCTTGTCCTCCATTTGCTTAGCTCCTCCTATTAATTTGGGAATTGGCCTAGTATTTACCCGGGGCTAGGCGAACGCAGACAACCGTGAGACTCAATGCTATGGGGAATTTGGTCGTCCTGTCGTCTTCATCCGGCATACCGGCAAAACCCAAAAACGTTTGATTTATAATTCCCATTCGGCAAACGATTCTAACATCGCACAAATTTTTAAATGCGCCCTTCCCCAAAAAGGATTCTTCATCTTTCTGCAACAAAACTTAATGGGAGTGCGTATAAAAGTCAGGAGGTATCTATATAAATGAAGTACAGGTTGCCGCTACTTATCTTTTCTATCTTGCTTTTATCTTCAATTAGCGTTTTCTGCGCTACGGAATATGTCCTGATCCCGGCAAATTCCGAAACAGGAACGACTTATACAAATCCAGTCTGGTCACCAGATGGGCGTTCGATTGCATACGTTGCAATTACACCCCGCCCTGATTCATCAGAGCCGCCTGCAAAAAGCATTTACGTTGCTACATTAACCAAAGGGAGATGGAGCCATCGTCTTATAGCAAAGGATGCCGACTGGCCTGTGTGGTCGCCTGATGGAAAGAAGCTAGCATTCTATCAGAATGGTCTGGCAATAATGACGCTAGCAGAAGGCAAAACTAATGTCGTACTGAAGCAAAATCCAGGTGGTGGCGTATTCTTTCCACAAAGCTGGTCACCAAATGGCCGCTATATAGTAATGCTGCCAACGACTCCGCAAGAACGAAAACCATTTGTTTTCGATATCAAAAGCGCAAAGAACTTAGGTCTTACAGCAGGCTTAAGCGCAACCTGGATATCTGATAGCAAGCTCCTCTCGTCATTTTTTGGCGAACAACAGGCTCCCGAAGCAAACTGGGTTCGCATCACTGACCCCACAACAGGCAATTACCGCACACTCCTTAAAGATATAGGCGCCGCTAAAATTTTAGTACCTCCAAGGGCAGGATATGCCTGGCTGTGGATAAAGAATCGGGCGCCTAAAGGCGAAGGCCTTTACCGTATCGATTTGAAAAGCGGCTCTCTAACTAAAATGGTAAGTTGCCGCGCAGAAGAGCTTTCTTGGAGTCCTGACGGAAAGCAATTTGCATTCCTTGGCAAACTTGTCGAGAAGTCGGGAATGGAACCGCAATATAATCTCTACGTCGGAAATACACAAAACTGGAGTTTCAAAATTTATAGCAAAGGAGCAGCTAAACCGACTGGAAACTTCGAAGACCACCTAAGGTACATATCTTGGTCTCCAGATAGCAAATCCATTGCATTTGTCACCGGCACAGGTGACATCAAGGTTCTCAAGCTGTGACTTCAATTTAGTGTTCACAATTAGAGTAGAAGCCAGCGAAGGATTTGCCCTTTCGCATGCCGAATGTTCCATTATAAAAATGCTTTTTAAGGAGCTCCTCGGCATGGCAAACGAGATAGTTATAAAACCATTTCAGCCGAAAGACCTTGATGGGGTGGTTGCCCTTCTTAACCAGGAGATGACAGCTGACCCCATAACAAGCGAGATATTCCAACGAAAAGCGCTTCTAGATGCAAACTTTGAGCCAGAAGGAGCGCCAGTAGCGAAACTTGGCGACCGGGTTGTAGGCTTCATGTTGGGAATGCATCGGAAATACCTGATGGAAGACCAGAAGCCAGATTTTGACCGCGGCTATATCTCCCTAATTGCTGTAGACCGCAATTTCCAGCGACAAGGCATTGGAACAAAGCTTTGGGAACACGTCCAATCCTTTTTTAAGGCACGTGGAGCAAAAGTTGCAATCGTTGGAACTTTTGTTCCGAATTATTTCGTCCCAGGCGTGGACCTTGCCGCGTATGCAGGAGCTGTCGAATTTTTTAAGGCAATGGGCTTTACGATACCAGTTACTGTTATCAGTATGGAATCGCCCCTCGTCAATCTAAAGACCCCTGATTGGATAAAAGAAAGAGAGGCTAAGCTGACGGCTGAGGGCGTCGTATTCGACAGCTTCAAGCCCGAGTATATTCTTCCTCTACTGGAACATTTAAGAAAATGCTTTCCTGGCGACTGGCAGCGTTACCTGCGAGAGTCGATGGTGCGCAAGACAATGGGCGAATTTGACCGCGGTGAAATTTACGTAGCGATGCAAAATGGCAAGTGCATCGGTTTTTGTCAACATGAACACGAACGTTTTGGACCTTTTGGCGTTGACGAAGCCGAAAGAGGACGCGGCATCGGGGCAGTGCTTTTGCTAAAATGTCTTCATGGCATGAAAGCAAAAGGCATACATATGGCATGGTTTATGTCTACAACCGACGATGCTGCAAAAGTCTACGTCCACGGTGGCTTTAAGGAAACTCGGCGCCACGCAGTGATGAGAAAGGAATTGGAATAATGGCAGACAAAGTTGACATACTTGCCATAGGGGCTCATGCTGGTGACGCAGAAATTTCGTGTGGAATGGCTTTGTGCCACCATGTAATTCACGGCAAAAAAGTCGCAATGCTCCACATGACACTTGGCGAGAAAGGGCATAAGGAAATGCCCCCTGAACGATATGCCGAACTCAAAAAAACCGAGGCCGAATATGCCGCAAAGACTATTGGTGCAAAAGTATATTTCCTGCCCTACCTCGATGGCGAACTACCAGTCAATGACGAGGTGAAGTTCGCTATTTGCGACGTCATTCGAGCTTGCAAGCCTAGCATTATCCTCACCCATTGGATGAAAAGCATCCATAAAGACCACATAAATACTGCTCTAAATGTGCCAGACGCCCAATTTTACGCGGGCATTGAAGGCTTCAAACGGAAAGACCCACCGCACTGGGCAGGAACACTCTATTACGCGGAAAATTGGGAAGACCGCGAGGACTTTGTACCAGAGCTCTACCTTGAGATTACAAAGGAAGATTTAAAGCTTTGGGAAGATATGGTTACGAAATATGCGCTTTTCAGAGGAGAGGTAGCAAAGTTCCCATATGTTGATTACTATAAATCCCTTGCACGCGTCCGCGGCGCTGAAGTCGGGTTTGAATTTGCAACGGCATTCATGCTCCCCAAAAGCGCACACCGAAAGAAGGTTCAGTCATTTTTCTAGTAAGCTACTAGCCAACTATGAGCCAAAAAGTTTGCAAAACACAAAAATATCTTTGGCATTTTGCAATTCAAAACAAACAAAAAATTATCTTCATGCTGCTTCTCCTAATGCTATGCATCGTTGGCGGCTGCAGTGGTAAGAAGCAGACAAAGCCCAATACGGTAATGCTTCGCATGGTGGTATGGGGCACAGCAGCTGACGAAAAAGCATGGAACGAGAAGCTCAAAATATTCTATAAAAAACATCCCAATATCCGCGTGCGACTTGAATTTACCCCATGGGAACGAACGTTTGACAAACTCTTGATTTCAACAGCTGGCGGCAATCCGCCCGATGCCTCAATTATCAGTTCCGTATGGTTCGTGCCTTGCGCTGCTAAAGGTCTGCTCGAAGACCTTGGGCCATATGTGGCGAATGACAAAGAGTTCGACCTAGAAGATTTCTACCCCGCTGCCATCAATGGCTGGGGCCAATACAACGGCAAGTTATATGCAATCCCAGCCGGCATAGACATATATGCGATGTATTACAACAAAACTATGTTCGATAAATACGGCGTACCATATCCAGATGAAACGTGGGACTGGAAGAAGTACGTCTGGGCGGCAAAGAAGCTAACCAAAGATTTGGACGGCGACGGCCGTATTGACCAATGGGGTACAACCCAAAATATGTGGCAGACATACGTGTGGCAAAACGGTGGGGATATCATAGACAAGCGAGGAAAAAAATGCCTTTTGGACAGTCCTGAAGCGATAGAAGCACTGCAGTTTATGGCAGACCTACGAGATAAATATCATGTGGCGCCAATGCCAACCGATATTGCCGACATCGGCACAAAAAATTTGTTCACTAACGGCCGTGTCGGAATGTATTTCAGCGGAAGTTGGGCGGTGCCTCTCTATTTTGAAAAGGAAATCAAGAATTTTGAATACGACGTTGCACCAGTCCCTAAAGGCAAACGCAGGGCAACGTTCTTTGGCGGAGCATCCTATGCAATACTTCGGGGTTCGAAACACAAAAAAGAGGCTTGGGAATTAGTAAAATTCATGGTAAGGAAAGAAGCTCTCCGCGAACGAGCCATAAAGGAGCAGGTCGTTCCCAGTCGCATCTCTGTTGCCGAATCTAATGCATTCTTACATCTCCCAGGTCCTCCAAAACATAGAAAAGTTTTCTTGGATGCAATCGCCTACGGACACACCCTACCCTCCCTACCATCGAGCAGGGAGATGAATTACATAATCGACAATGAACTTTACTGGGTAATCTCCGGAAAAAAAGACCCAAGAAAAGTTTGTCCAGAACTCGCTAAAAAAATTAACGACTTCTTGAGATATGAGGAGCCAGTTCAGACAAAAGAATTCAAACTAATCCGCAGGCAATCGGATGCACGTTGAGATTATGACAGTGCGTATTTCCACTGTAACCATTTTTCCTATAATTGCGGTCTTGCTTCTCTCGGGCTGTTCAAAACCAAAGGAAAACCCAAAAATCGTTGAGCTTCGCATGAGTATGTGGGGCAAGCAAGAGGAGCTAAGCTATTATCATAAAGCCCTTGAAAGCTTCTATAAGAAACACCCAAACATTCGCGTGCAAATCGAGTTAATTCCCTGGAGCCGGGTTTTCGATAAGCTTCTTATCTCCACCGCCGGGGGTAGGCCTCCAGACGTCAGCCGCATTGACTCCACCTACTTCACTCCATGTGCTGCAAAAGGTTTGCTTGAGTGTTTAGACCCTTATATCGCAAACGATCCCGAGTTCGACCTCAAGGATTTCTACGGACCAGCGCTCGAAGGATGGGGCATGTACGATGGCAAAGTTTATGGCCTTCCAGGGGATGTAGACATTTACGCAATGTTCTACAACAAAACAATGTTCGATAAATATGACATCCCATATCCAGACGAAACTTGGGACTGGAACAAATACTTAGAAGTCGCACGGAAGCTAACCAAAGACCTCAATGGCGATGGGCGGATAGACCAGTGGGGCTGCATACCCGATCCCTGGTGGCAAGACTACGTATGGCAGAATGGCGGCGAAATCATCAGCAAAGACGGGAAAAAGTGTCTCCTTGACCAACCAGAAGCATACGAAGCGATTCAATTTGCCTCTGACCTACGATGCAAATACCGCGTCGCACCAGGAGTAACCGACATGGCTGACATAGGTCCTCAAAAGATGTTCACAAACGGCATGGTAGGCATGTATATCACAGGAAGCTGGGCAGCGGCACTTGTGTTCCACAAGGAAATTAAGACATTCGACTACGACGTTGCTCCAATTCCAAAGGGGAAAAGGCGGGCTGCTTTTATGGGCGGTGCCTCCTTTGGTATCCTTAAGCTCTCCAAGCATAAGAAAGAAGCATGGGAACTTGTCAAATTCATGACGGGGCCTGAAATACAAGCTCACTTCGCACGCACCCAACATATAATCCCAAGTAGGCGTTCAGTAGCCGAATCAGGTGCCTATTTATATCTCAAAGATAAACCAAAAAACAAACAGGCATTTATCGATGCAATCAAATATGGGCGTGTTATTCCAAATGTAGAATGCTCTCGTGAAATGAATGACATCATCAATAACGAAATTGTTTTAGCGGTGTTAGGAAAAAAGAGCGCCCGAGAAGCATGCCTCAAAGTAACGCCCTATGTAAACGATTTACTAAAATACAGCGGGAGGAGGCATAACTAAGAAGGTGAGGGCTTTGACCTCGTCGAATAGTAATGTTGGAACTGATGAAACTATGATGGCTAGACGTATTTTTTGCACGCTTATTACTATCGGCATAGTTTTGGGTCTTCTTTGTGCCGGGTGCTCGCAGAAGCAGCAATCTGACATAGTCGAACTTAGGCTAACCATGTGGGGCACCCAAGAAGATGTTGCCTTCTACAACATGGCGCTAAAAGAATTCTACAAAGAACATCCCAAAATACGTGTCAAACTCGAAATTATCCCTTGGATAAGGGTTTTCGACAAACTCCTTATCTCCACCGCAGGCGGCCGACCACCAGATGTAAGCCGAATTAGCTCGAACTGGTTTGTGCCTTGTGCGGCAAAAGGTCTTCTTGAGCCATTGGATGAATACATAGCCAATGACCCCACATTTGACCTCAGTGATTTCTACCAGCCCGCCTTGAAGGGATGGGGAACATACAAAGGACATATCTATGCTCTTCCAGGCGACATCGACATTTACGCAATGTACTACAACAAAGATATGTTCCGAAAGTATGGCGTGCCCTTCCCAGATGAAACCTGGGACTGGAATACCTATCTTGAAGCCGCACGCAAGTTAACAAAAGACCTAAATGGTGATGGTCGCCTCGATCAATGGGGCTGCAACCCCGACTCAACATGGCAGGCATATGTATGGCAAAATGGCGGCGATATATTAAACAAAGAAAAGACAAGATGTACCCTAGACCAACCCGAGGCATATGAAGCAATCCAGTGGATGGCAGATTTGCGGCAGAAACATCGTGTCGCGCCACTGCCATCAGACACTGCCGATGTCGGCGCGCAAAAGCTCTTCACTAACGGCAAAATAGGCATGTTCGTTAGCGGAAGCTGGGCTTCACCATTGGTTTTCCAAAAGGAAATCAAGACTTTTGACTGGGACGTAGCACCACTTCCAAAAGGCAAGGTACGGGCGTCCTTTATTGGCGGAGGTGCCTTCGGGATTCTCAAGCGCTCCAAACATAAAAAGGAAGCTTGGGAACTTGTCAAGTTCATGGTTTCGCCGACTATGCAACGACACTTCGCACAAACAAAGCATATCATCCCAAGCCGCCGTTCCGTTGCAGAATCCGGCGCGTACTTATATCTAAAAGACAAGCCGAAGAACAAGAGAGTGTTTATTGAAGCTATCAGTTATGGACACCCGCTTCCAAGCGTTCCCTGCTCTCGCGAAATGAACGACCTTATTGCAAATGAGATTACATGGGCAATCTTAGGAAAGAAAACTGCCAAAGAGGCATGTCTAAATATCACACCGCATATTAACGATTTGCTAAAGTATGAGAACGACTAATTCCTGTTGCTAATGAATAGCTGGCAAAAACAGATTCTCAAAAATAGCCAGCGCTATCTACAAAGAGGAATACTTCTAAGGGGAGCAACAAATGGAGAAAAAACGTGCTGAACAACAAAGCAAAATAGACGCATGGAATACCATCAAACGTTTACTTTGGTGGGTCGTTTATATATTCGACTTTGCAGTCGCGCCGCCGCTTTTGTGGCAAGAAATACGAGGAATGGAAACGCTTGCCGGCGAGCTTGTCTTCAAGCTACTCATGCTGTGGGCGATTTTAACACTCCTCCTAATCGGCCGCCTGGTATTTATTTTTGCTACGCGCAAAATGACGCTAATGGCGAGAAAAGAAGCCGCGGAAGGGTTCTTGTGTATACTTCCCTGGCTTATTGGATTCACAGCCTTCACTTTAGGCCCCATGATTTTCTCGATTTACATCAGCATGTGCGACTGGGATATCATAAACCCGCCGAAATACGTCGGGCTTGCGAACTTTGAACAGGCATTATTCCACGATTTTCGGTTCGTAAAAGCTCTAAAGGTAACGGTAACCTACGCAGCATTCGCCCTACCACTTGGCCTGATGGGTTCGCTCCTTGTGGCGATACTCCTCAACCAAAATGTCAAAGGCATGACATGGTTTAGAACAATTTTCTACATTCCAGCAATCCTACCTGGAGTAGCAACAGCGATGCTCTGGCGGTGGATATTCAACCCACAGTATGGCATCCTTAACAGCTTCCTACTGAAACTCGGCTTAATAAGCGTAGGACCTGGGAAAGAACCACCTGGATGGATTGCTGACCCAGCCTTAGCCCTTCCATCGTTTATCATCATGAGTTTGTGGGGCATTGGCGGAGGAATGATAATATACCTAGCGGGACTCCAAAGCATCCCCACCCAACTTTACGAGGCAGCCGAGATTGACGGCGCTAATTGGTGGCAAAAATTCCGCAAGATTACTATTCCAATGATATCGCCCACAATATTTTTCAATTTAGTTATGGGAGTTATTGGAAGCTTCCAAGTATTTACATCATCGTTCATTATGACAGCTGGTGGCCCGGCATACGCCACGTTGTTCTACCTGCTTTACCTATACCAAAAAGCATTTCAGTATTTCCAAATGGGCTATGCCGCAGCGATGGCTTGGATTCTGTTTGTGCTGATACTCTTCTGCACCCTCTTAGTTTTCAAATCCTCAGCTCGCTGGGTGTACTACGAGGCGGATGTAAGGGGCCGACGATAGAAACGGAGAAACTACTATGAGCATGCAATCAAAAATCCAAATGCAAAAATCAAAAAAGAAAAGCGACAAAATAATTGCAAAAAGCACCCAAAAGCTCATAGCAAATACGATTACCTATTTTTTGCTTATTGTCGGGTCGTTTCTTATCATGATTCCTTTCTATTGGCTGGTATCCAGCGCGCTCAAAGATAGCAGCCACGTGTTCGACATACCACCACAATGGATTCCAAATCCTATCAAATGGTCGAACTATCCTGAGGCGCTTAAGTATATGAATTTCTTCGGATGTTTGAAAAATACATGCATAATTACTTTTACTGCAATGGCAGGGCAGTTGATGTCAGCCTCCCTTGTTGCCTATGGATTTGCTCGAATGCGCTTCCCTGGAAGAGACTTCTTATTCGTAGTTTTGCTTTCAACGATAATGCTGCCCCCTCAAGTAACCCTAATACCGGTATTTAAGATTTTTACCAGCCTTGGCTGGTATGATACCTTCTACCCACTGACGGTGCCCGCATTCTTTGGCGGCGGAGTATTTGCCATCTTTCTACTCCGACAATACTACATGACGATACCAATCGAGATGGATGAAGCTGCAAAAATCGACGGCGCAGGAACTTTCGGCGTTTTCACAAAGGTAATCTTGCCTCAGGCAAAGCCTGCGCTTGCAACAGTTGCAATCTTCTCATTTATGGCTCATTGGAACGATTTCCTTGGCCCTTTGATTTATCTTGGTGACCCAACCAAGCGTACTCTAGCGCTTGCTCTTTGGGCATTCCAAGGAGAACATGCGACCGATTGGAACTTGCTAATGGCGGCGGCAACTGTCGTTATGCTGCCCCTCCTAGTACTCTTCTTCGCTGCTCAGAAGCACTTCATCCAAGGCGTAGTAATCTCTGGTGTTAAAGGATAAATAAAAAGGAATTGGGAGGGAAAAGAATACCCTTCCCAATTCCTTACTTTTCGTTGCCAAAATTATCAAACTATGCAAAAACCAAATGCTTATCTAATAGCGATTGCAAGCTTTTTCGCAGTTTTTATCCTCGCGGTAGGAGCGGTAAGGCAACCCAAAAGCAGGAACCTAGTCATTGGCTACTTCTGGCACAGAGGGCCGCAATACAAAGAGCACTATACTAGCGTTCGGCAGAACTACAAACACATAACCCATCTCTGCCCTACACGAATCGCCATTAAGGACACGCAAGGCAACATAGCTTGCAGTAAAGACAAATGGCTCCTAGCATTTGGAAAACAGCACGGCATTGCAATTCTACCGCTTGTTGCCAACAGCAATTTCAGCAGAGAAATTGCCAGTGCAGTATTGAATGATCCCGCTAAACGCAAGAAAGTTGTGGACCAACTACTCGAGATTACGCTTGATTGGAAATGCCCAGGAATCAATATAGACATCGAAAACATCGATGCAGCTGACCGTCAAGCTTTTAACCTATTCATGCAAGAGCTCTGCGACCGCTTCCATGAGAAAGGACTTGCGGTTACCATCGATGTGCCAGCAAAAACGAAAGACAATCCAACCAGCTATTGGTCAGGTGCTTTTGATTATGAATTCCTCGGCAAGTGTTGTGATTTAGTAATGCTTATGTGCTACGATGAACACTGGAGCAGCGGCAAGCCGGGCCCGGTTGCTTCGAAACCTTGGGTAGAAAAGTGCCTAAATTACGCCGTCAGCACCATCCCGCGGCACAAAATCATTCTGGGAGTAGGCTGGTATGGATATGATTGGCCTGAAAACGGACGTGCAAAAGCATACACAAGCAAGGGCATTGCTGAGTTAATAGCCGACAAGAAGCCATTGCTTCGGTGGGATAACGAAGCAAAATCGCATTGGTTTGAGTATCAAAGCGAAGATGGAAAACACCAAGTTTGGTATGAAGACCCAAGCAGTTTTGCCCACAAGCTCGAGCTTGCACGGAAGTATCGCATTGCGGGAATCTCAATTTGGCGGCTTGGTGATGAAGATCCTAACTACTGGAAGTTGATCTCAAAATACCGCAAAGGGCAGAAAATAATTAACTAGATGTCGCCAAAGTTTACCTTATTCTTGCCGCTCAGTGTAACAAATCTTGAATATCCCTTGGGCAAATCACAGACGCACAGCTTCGCAAGTAACTCTTACTCATGGAAATCTATATTTAAGCGGGAGATTTACTCCGTCCGACCCAATGCCGCCGGGGCAGTGGCCCTCCCCACCAATCCAGTAAGGGCAATAATAGTTAGAATATAAGGAAGCATGAGCATGAATTCCGATGGAATCGCAATCGTACCAACCATCTTTCCTTGAAGTCGCATTTGGAGCGCATCAAAGAACCCGAAGAAAATCGCCGCACCTGCTGCTCCATATGGATTCCATTTTCCAAATATTACTGCCGCAAGCGCAATAAAACCTCGCCCTCCTGACATTCCCTCGGCAAACATATTCAGCTGCCCCAAAGAGAGATAAGTACCCGAAAGACCGCCTATAAGTCCACTTATGGTAACTGCTAAATATCGAACAACGCATACGCGTATTCCAACAGCTGCAGCTGCTTCGGGATTCTCGCCCGAAGCCCTAATCCATAAGCCCGCTGGGGTGCGAAATAGCAGAAAACCCACCCCAACAACAAGGACTATGGAAAAGTAAAACAGCGGGTTTTGGCCACCAAACTGAGGAAGCCCATTAACTGGCGGCGAGCTACCGGCATGTTGGAAGATCCGCCTTAGCAGATAAGTAGTCATTCCCAGCGCAAGGATATTCAGCGCTACCCCGCTAACAATATGGTTCAGTCTCATCCGTTGGGTAAGAACGGCATGAACTAATCCAAGAAGACCACCGGCAAGCATTCCAATCATTACTCCGACCCAAGGATTGCCGGTTATGTATGAGCCTAGCATTCCGAAGAAAGCGCCCGCGAGCATCATTCCTTCGAGGGCAATGTTTACAACTCCGGAACGCTCCGAAATAACGCCTCCAAGCGCCGCCAAAATCAGCGGTGCCGCCAAACGGAAAGTACTCCTAATTAGCTCAGCGTCGAAAATGTCATGCATTTGTTGGAAGACAAGACAAGATTACCTTATCCTATCAAAATCTAATATTCAACATCAACACTCGTAAAGGTCAGGAATTGCCACACGCGGTTTTCAAATGCTTACATTGAATAAGCGACCAGCGGTATTCGGCTGAGGCTCGAAGGTATTTAGTACAGCAAATTACTAGTGTTATGATGGTAGCTACTAGCGAGAGGCAAATCATCAAGCGAAACCAAGACCATCCAGCACCAAGCACAAGGCCCACTAAAGAAAGCATCCCCAAAAATAATATGCCTGAAAATGGCACATAAGCCATCCCTAGGAGCTTAGAACGCTTGCGTCCAAGTTTGAAGTAAGCGTCGCGAAGAAGTGTCAGCCTTTCACCAACCTCACCAGGCGGCGAACTTCCTGCAAAAGCAACCAAATGATGGCGGGCCACCTCAATCTTCTCATGCTCCAACGCGCGCACAATAATCCTAAAAACCTTGTTGGCTGCTAATAACGCATCATAGCCCCAATAGCCACACCTTGACCAGTAAGCAACGGCATTCCTATAATCCCGCTGCCGGAAGTAGATGCTTCCCAAAAGTCGAAGTGCGTCGGAATCACAAGGAGAATCATGAAGTAAAGAACGTAGGCGATGCTTAGCCCGAGTCAGATCGCCCCGTTCAATATCCAATCCTGCAAACTTTACAACTCGCTGTTTACTCTCTGCGCTCATTTGGTGCTTTCACTCAACATGAGTTCATACCCCTCACATGCGCAAAAAGAAACAGGACTCTTGCAGAACAAAAAGATATCTTATGTCATTCTAATTTTGCTAACGGCACCTTCTCGTAGCTTAATATGGAGTTCCTTAAGCTGCTCTTCGGTTACAGGAGATGGCGCGCCGGTCATTGGGTCGTATGCCGTCGCCGTTTTCGGGAAAGCAATCACTTCGCGAATATTTTCCTCATCGAGCAATAGCATAACTAGGCGGTCAATCCCAGGGGCTATTCCCGCATGAGGAGGCGCACCATACTCAAATGCCTCAAGCATATGCCCAAACCGCGCAATTTGCTCTTCGTGCGATATATTCAACAAATTAAATACTTTCTCTTGAACATCTCGCCGATGAATTCTCACGCTTCCGCTGGCTAACTCTGCACCGTTGCATACAAGGTCATAAGCATATGAGCGCACCTTCCCTGGGTCGGTGTCCAACAGCGGAATGTCCTCCTCATTTGGAGAGGTAAACGGATGGTGCGAAGAATCCCACCGCTTTTCCTCATCATTCCATTCCAAAAGTGGAAAATCGAGCACCCACACGAAATATAGCAAGTTTGGATCCTGGAGACCCAAACGCTTTCCCATTTCAAGCCTTAGGCCAGCAAGCGCCTTAGCCACAACCGCCGGCTGCTGGTCGGCAACAATCATTATGAGATCGCCAGTCTTTGCGCCAGCGCGGCTCACGATGCCAGCCATTTCATTCTCGCTTAGATATTTTGCGCTAGGCGATTTAATGCCATCTGGAGTTACCTGGATTGTAAGGAGGCCCTTTGCACCAAATCCCTTTGCGAGATTGGTTAGGTCATCAATTTCCTTGCGACTATAATGTGCGAGCCCTGGGCCTAAAACTGCCTTTACCTGCCCACCCTTGTCAAGAGCACCCCGAAAAACCTGATATTGGCTTTCTTTCAACAAGTCGGAAAGGTCGACAAGCTCAAGCCCAAAGCGGAGGTCCGGCTTGTCGCAACCGTATTTCTCCATTGTTTCCGCATATGAAAGCCTTGGAAATGGCTTAATGATTTTTTTATCGCTAAGCTTCTCAACAATTTCAATCATGAGTGCCTCGATGACTTCGAGGATATCCTCTTGCTTAACAAAGGACATCTCTAAGTCAAGCTGGGTGAACTCCGGCTGTCGGTCTGCCCGTGGGTCTTCATCACGGAAGCATTTTGCGATTTGGAAATAGCGCTCTATGCCAGCCACCATCAGAAGCTGCTTGAGCTGTTGGGGGGACTGGGGTAGCGCATAGAAATGACCTGGGTAGAGTCGGCTTGGCACAAGATAGTCGCGCGCCCCTTCTGGCGTGCTTTTGATTAGAATTGGTGTCTCGACTTCGATGAAATCGCGCTCGCTTAGGAAATCGCGAATTAGCTTAACGACTTTATGGCGAAGTATTAGCTTTTTTTGCATTATAGGCCGCCTGAGGTCGAGATACCGGTATTTCAGACGGACAAGTTCATCAACCTCAACATCGTCTAGAATCTGGAATGGTGGCGTCTTGGCTGGATTGAGTATAAATACGTTGTCTGCGGCTACTTCGATTTCCCCTGTTGAAAGCTTTGGGTTCTCTGTTCCCTCAGGGCGGCGCCTCACTGTGCCGTGAACGCTTAATACATATTCACTGCGCACTGTTTCTGCTTCGGCATGGGCCTGAGGGGCAGTCTGGGGGTCGAAAACCACCTGCACAATGCCCCATCGGTCTCGCAAATCAATGAAAATGATGCCACCGTGGTCGCGCCTTCTTTGTACCCAGCCATTTAGGCGAACTTCCTCGCCAATATTTGCGGCTGTTAACTCGCCACATTTATGCGTACGCTGCCACTCCATTTTTCCTCCTGAATTAAATCAAAAATTATATAATCTTTTCTATTTGCCACCAGATTTTCGCTTGCTTTCAATCATCTTCCGTGTTTGCTCTACTGCATCGCCTAGCAATACATCAGTTTCTTCTTTTGTTTCCATATCCCGAATTTTCACTTTGCCGCGATTCAATTCGTCCTCACCAATGATGATTACCAAATAAACGTGTGCACGGTCAGCGGCTTTCATTTGAGCCTTTAGACTTTTGCCGGAGTAATCAGTCTCCGCCGAAATACCAGCTTTCCGAAGGTCTGCAAGGAGTTTTATGCCCGCCTCACGAGGGGCATCGCCAACGGTAGCCACAAATACCGCCGGATGATCGGCTACTGGTATTTCGATTCCTTGCGCTTCCATGACCATAAGTGTTCGCTCGATTCCCGAGCCGAAACCAACAGCAGGAGTTGGAGGGCCGCCCATTTCGGCAACAAGACCGTCATATCGCCCGCCACCTCCAACAGCATTTTGCGCTCCAAGGTAGGTGCTCACTACTTCGAATGCAGTTTTAGTGTAATAGTCAAATCCTCGAACTAATCTAGGATCCAAAACATAGCTGATGCCAAGGATATCCAAGTAGTGCAGAACGGTTTTGAGGTGTTCATCGCATTCCTTGCACAAATGCTCAACGATATTTGGAACGCTTACGGTTAGCTCTCGGCAACGAGGCACCTTGCAATCAAGCATCCTCAGGGGATTTGCATGGAATCTGATTTGACAGCTTTCGCACAATTCCACAAGGAAAGGCTGAACTGCCTTTTGTAAAATCTCCCTGTATTCAGGCCGGCACCCCGGACAACCAATTGAGTTAATTCTCAGCTCTAAATCTTGGAGGCCAAGCGAACTCAAATAATGCATGAGCAATGCAATGACCTCCGCATCAATTGCCGGGTCAAGCGAGCCCAGGGCTTCCACGCCAACCTGGTGGTGCTCACGAAACCTTCCAGCTTGGGGTCGCTCATAGCGAAAAATGCTGGCGATGTAGTAGAATTTCGAGACCGGCATCTCGCCAAAAAGTTTATGCTGAATATACGCTCGCACAACTGGCGCCGTGCCTTCCGGCCTTAGCGTCATGCTTCGACCAGCCCGGTCAAGGAAGGTATACATCTCCTTACTGACAATGTCTGTATGCTCGCCTATGCTTCGTGTAAAAAGCTCCGTTTCCTCGAACGTAGGAGTGCGTAGCTCATTATATCCATATAAGCTGCAGACTTCTCGGAATTTAGCCTCGATGTATTGCCAGCGAAAACTTTCGCGCGGGAGAATGTCCTGCGTCCCCCGCGGCGCGGAATATCGCATTACTCACTCGCCTCCTTGCGATATTCTATGGGAATTCTCCTTAGATTGTCAAACGTAAACAAAGTCCAAAATCCCATTCGATAGCGGCTAGATTGGCAGCATAGTTAGCATGCAACGTTAATCATTCTTTACAGCACTAAAAACTAAAGTTTCTAGTGCTGTTTCACTCTCCTGGATAAAAGGAATTTTTTAATTGTGCCATAAATGATAAAGGGATACTAAAATTTAGGAAGCAGCCAATGAGCCGCAGCCAGTTAAAAATGATTATTCGGGATTTAAGCAATCTGCCGCCAATCGAAATCCCCAAGGGTTACGAATTACGAACATTCAAGCCTGGAGATGAAGCCGCATGGGCAGAAATAATGAACACAGGAATTGGCGAATGGAATGAACAAAGCTGCCGTGAAAAGCTCACAGGGTGCCCGCAATTTATGCCAGAAGGATTGTTCTTCGTTACATACAACGGCAAGCCAGTGGGCTCAGCATGTGCATGGCGACCTTCTGAAACAGAGTGGGAAAAAGGTTCGCTTCACATGGTCTGTGTGCTGCCTGAGCACCGGTCGAAAGGTTTGGGATACTTATTGTCGCTAGCTGTGCTCCATTTCTTTCGGGACCACGGCTTTAAGGAAGTAGAACTGTTGACTGATGACTTTCGAATCCCGGCGATAAAGACCTATCTTCGACTTGGATTCCAGCCTCTATACACAGATGACACGCACCCAACTCGTTGGAAGACTATATTGGCTCAAATCGGCGAAACCAAATAATAAAACAGCTGGACCATCCACGGCAAAATACACATTCCGCTTTCAAGCGGAACATAAATCACCGTGGATGGTCCAGCTGTTTTATTTATAACCAGTTAGATTGGTAAGCTAAACACGAGTTTTATATTTTTCTTTGAAAAATTCGCTACGCGTCAAGCCAAAATGAAAAACATCAAGAAACTCGTCGCCCTTTTTGAATTCATGTCTAGCAAGTCCTTCGTATAAGAATCCCACCTTCTCCAGAACACGACGAGAGGCAAGATTTCTTGTAAAACATCCTGCATAAATTCGCTCAAATCCTAGCTCTTCAAAACCGAACACAAGCATTCTGCGGACGGCCTCCGTCATATAACCTTTGCCCCAGTGTTGCTTGCCAAGCCAATAGACAAGTTCGGCATTCATATGTTCCCAGTTGACTCGGTAGAAGGCGCAAACGCCAATCACCTCATTAGATTCCCTTAACACGATAACCATTGGGTATTTCTCACGACTGCTAAAGCCCTCGATACTGCTTTTTATCCAAATCGCCAACTGCTCCTTTGGCAAAGGATAGGGGAATAGCAGATTATGGGTAACCTCCGGATCGTTCATAATCCGATGCAAAGCAGGCGCGTCATTTTCTCTAATTAGCCTCAGAACTAGGCGTTCGGTCTCTAGCGTCATCAATTCCATAACAAAATTTTTCTTCGCCAACCAATCCCATTATATCCTGCTTTTGCAAATCACCCGATTTTTCGAACGCCTGTGTAGCAGCATTTGTATACCGTTAATTAAATTAAGCAAACGGTTCAAGACGTTGACATTCGTAAATATTGCCTGCTATTCTATCACCCGGAGAATAAGGAAGACATGAAAAAACCTGTAATCGGAATTACAACTGGGACAGCCAAAAATTCACCGCCAGACGACCAGCTTAAGGATTACCAACCCTACGCTGATGCTATTCGAGATGCGGGAGGAGCGCCGATATTTCTCTGTCCCTCTCCATATCTCGACCCCCAAGAGCTCCATGAATCTCTGCTCCAAATTGACGGTCTCCTCCTGAGTGGCGGTCGGGACGTTCACCCCGATAATTATAATTCGCGGACCGAGCCAGGGGATGAAAAACTCTCAACGGAGGAATTGATTGCAAAATATAAAATGGACTGCGACCCCGAGCGCGATGCGCTTGAACTTCCGCTTATTCGTGCGGCCTACTTAAAGGGCATGCCTATTCTTGGGATATGCCGCGGCTTTCAGGTTTTGAATGTCGCACTTGGTGGCAGTTTAGTGAAAGATGTTCGCACTGGCCTAAGGCATAAATCATATACTAAAGAAGATGAGCCAGAGCATAAATCGGGTTCAAGTAGCTCACACGACATACAAATTCGCGAGGATAGTCGCTTATATGAAATTCTCGGGCCAGATATCAAGAAAGTAAACAGCCGCCATCATCAAGGAGTGTCCGCAAAGGAAAAATCGCCAAGGCTTGTGCCCGTTGCGTTCGCACCAGATGGACTTATCGAAGGACTTGAGGGATTGAACCATCCCTGGATAATAGCGGTCCAATGGCATCCAGAGAAAGCATCAGATGAATACATCTATAAGCCATGTAAACGTCTATTCAAAGCCTTTGTAATTGCCGCACAAGAGTATGCTGAATTGCCGTAAAATCACAAAAAAAACACTTTGTAGTAGCTAGACCCTATTCCTCGAACTCCTGATATACACCATCATCAGGGGTGATTTCTATTACTTCATTCTCTTCAATCCAGATTGGCGTCTGGCCGCGAAAAATCACATAAAATCGCCGTAGTTCCGTAGAAACATCAACCAATTTGTCGCTGCGTACCCCATAAGCCGAACCCTTTTCCCCAGGACCCAATTGCCGAGGATATTTATACTTGATCTTCAATTCCTCGCCTGACATTAGTCTTGATTCTATAGCTGCCAGGTCCATAACCGTCACCATCCTGGTATAGTATGCAATGCCAATGCTTCAATAAATGCATTCCCTGCAGGCTAGCTATGCCCATAGGTTTGGAATATGATTGCAATGGGGTAGCAAAAAAATAGTATAGCGTCCGAATTGCTTGCGTGTCTAATACCCTACGCTATACGATCACCTCTCTCCAGGGCGATAGCAGGTAAATTGCATTGCCTGCTATCGCTTTTATACCAAGTGCATTTTATATAACCGAGATAGGAGATCGCTATTATTCTAACAACCATGGGCAAAAGTGTCAAGCAAGCTAGTAAAATTGCCAGTTTGTGAGCAGTTAGTTGACAATTCGAGCTGTCGGTGATAGAGTAGAAATGCAAAGTCTTCAAAAATGAAAGCCAGTAATCACTAACAACCCCTCGTACACCGACATTCAAGCGAATTAGAAAATCGCTTGGAAAGTAGTGCGATATAAATGAAAAGCATTAGATACGCTTCAATATTAGCCATTTACTTCTTGATTCTGCCCACCCTTTGCTTTGCACTACCATGGAAGCATTCGCTTCCAAGACATGAGAAATACGTACCTGGCGAAATACTTGTGCAATTTCGAAAAGGTGCGCCAGCAGATAAGATAATTAAAGAACACGGTGCTTCCGTCAAAGAAGTTATCCCGCGGATTAATGTATACCGCCTCCGTCTGCCAAAAGGGAAAACAATCGAAGAAGCGCAAGCCGAGTTTTCACGTAACCCTCATGTAAACTTCGCTAGCCCGAACCATATAATACACGCCGATTTGTTTCCAAACGACGAGCTTTTCTTCCTGCAATGGGGTCTTTATAACAGCTATGGGCGATGCGATATACATGCCCCTGAGGCATGGGATATAAACACTGGCTCAGATAGCATAATAATTGCAATAATAGACACAGGCATAGACTCCAGCCACCCTGACTTAGCAGGTAAGATTGTCGCTGGCTACAATGCGATTGATGGTTCGTCAAATACAGAAGACGACCATATGCATGGTACTTTTGTATCAGGAATTGCCGCCGCGTGGGGAGATGACTACACGGGAATAGCCGGAGTTAATTGGAATGCCCTTCTTATGCCAATTAAGGTGTTGAACGCCGACGGTTATGGAGAAGAAGCAGACGCAGCCGAAGGCATAATCTGGGCTGTCGAGCACGGCGCCAAAGTTATCAATATGAGCATTGGCACATATTTGCACGTGCCAGCTTTGGAAGCTGCAGTGAATGAAGCGTGGGCCGCCGGATGTGTACTTACCGCTGCAAGTGGCAATGACGGCCTTGATGACCGAACTGACCCGCATTATCCCTCATACTATCCAGCGACAATCTCAGTGGGTGCAACCAATGAATATGATATGCGTTGCACAGCTGCTGACTGGGGCGAAGGTGGAAGCAACTATGGAGATTCACTCGATGTCATGGCGCCAGGGAGCTTCATAATTAGCAGTGTACCGTGGTGGTATTGGTCATGGTTGTTCGATGGCTACGAGATACTGAGTGGAACTTCAGCCTCAACGCCATTCGTTTCTGGCTTAGCCGCGCTCATATGGTCAGCGCACCCGGACTGGACAAACCAACAAGTGCGCGACCAAATTGAGCAAACCTGCGACGATATCGGCACAACAGGCTGGGATAGGTATACAGGTTGGGGAAGAATTAACGCATATCGGGCGCTCAGTGAGGCGTTTGAAACTTATTCAACCATCGGAGAGCTTTGGAACGCCGAAATTGGTGAGTTTGTCAAACTATCTGCAAAGCCCGTAACGGCAGGAACGGCACAGTTTGGGGACAGATTCTATATCGAGGAACCCGACCGATCGGCAGGAATAATGGTCTATTATGGTCAATCGGTAACCACACCAACGTCAATAGGCGACCTTGTGGAAGTTGCTGGCGAGCTTTATACAGCAAAGCCTGAGGATTTTCCAAACGGCGAATTAGCTATTATCAACCCACGCGTCACAATAGTAGGTAATGGAATAACAGTAGCTCCACTAGGTATTTCAAATAAAGATGTTGGAGGGCAGGAGCTGGGATATCGAGGCATAACGGGCGGAATTGGACTACCGAACACAGGGCTATTGGTAAAAACGTGGGGCAAAGTTACAAGCGTCGGCCGAAATTTCATATACATCGACGATGGATCTAATCTAGATGATGGTTCGGGCCTTACAGGACTGAAGGTTTACACAGCCGGGACGCCTTCCGTTAAAAGGAACGATTTTGTAAGCGTGACCGGCATCAGCACCATTGAAATTCCTGCGTATACTGAAATAAGAATCCCGGTAATTCGTGCCAGACAACCGGCTGATATAAAGAAGCTGAATTAAGCTTCTGATTGTTACTCCCAACGGAATCCGATTATCCGTGGCAACCCATCACGCAAAACGCGCATAACGACTATATCCCCAACTTGAATATCCGCCCACATCTCGGCAAACTGGCGGAATCCTCCAACAGACTTGCCATTGAGCGCTAATATTACGTCGCCAACCTCAAGACCTGCTGCCTGCGCCGCAGACCCCGGCTCTACCTGCGTAACAATCACTCCCATAACAACGTCCAAACCAATTCGTTTTGCCATCGCCGGAGTCATCGCCCTAGTCTGGAATCCAGGAGTCAACTTCTCAAAGGTTTCAGGTGCGGTTGGACGTGCCTTTGGCGTTTTCGGCGATTCCCTCACTCGGACTGATATATTTATTTCCTTCCCGTCCCTCACTATTGCAAGGGTTACCCGGTTTCTAGGTTCAGTATGAGCCACCAAACGCTTGAGGTCTGCTACATTATTGATTGGAACTCCACCATAGGAGATAATAATATCCTCACTCTTAAGGCCAGCAAAAGAAGCAGGACCTTTCTCATCCACATAAGCCACAAGAACTCCACTTTTAACATTGTAATACTCCGCAAGCACCGGGGTGAGCTGCTGTATACCAATACCAAGCCAGCCCCGCACAACTCGACCATTGGTGATAAGCTCATCCAGTATCTCCTTCGCATCGTTGATTGGAATTGCAAACCCCAAACCAATAAAACCGCCCGTCGGGGATGCAATCGCGGTATTTATGCCAATTACTCTGCCTTCCATATCAAGAAGCGGCCCGCCACTATTGCCTTTGTTGATGGCCGCATCAGTCTGTATTAGATTGAGATACTGAGTATCCTCGTCTTCAAGTTGGCGCTGAAGAGCACTTATTATGCCAAAAGTAAGCGTATGCTCGAAACCAAACGGACTGCCGACAGCCAGAACCCAGGAACCAACCTTAACCTTATCAGAATCACCTAGCGGTAAAACATTCTCATCGCTCAACCTTGGCGAAGATACCCGTACGACTGCCAAATCTGTTGCTGGGTCTACACCAACAACTATGCCCTTCAAATCAGTATCATCAGCAAGCCTTACAGAAACGGCATACGAATTCGCAACAACGTGATAATTTGTTAGGATATAGAAGTTGCGTCCATCTCGTCGAATTATGGTGCCAGAACCGTTTGCAGTTTCAGATTGAACAGTAAAATTGCCTGAGAACTTATTCGTAGTGTTAGAAGAATACTCAGGATGTAAGAAACCTTGGGAGTACTTGTCAAGTGATTCTGAATTCTCGCGAAGGTTCCCCCTCAAATCCGGAGGGCGTACTGCAGTTATGCTAACCACGCCTGGTTCCACGCGTTGGGCAATTTCGCTAAATGACTTCTCAAGAATCGGGAGGATTGAATTCTGCTGAGCAATGTCAGAGGGCAAACTTGCCGCCAATCCGAAATATTTTGGCAACAAAAGTGAAATCAAGACGGCAAGGATTATGGAAAAGGTTAAAAGAAAAGAGGGCATTCGCAGCCAAATGACGCCGTTCGTACGCAGTGGCATTATCTACTCCCTCCTGTTCTGCGCTTATTTCATAATGCTTATGGAGTCTGTTACCCTTGGTTAATATTGTGTAAAACAGCAGGTGGCTACCGCTCTCAATGATTGAGATTCACCTTTATAAAAAGAAGAAGCCCCGATAATAATCGGGGCTTAATACGGCGTCACTAGCACTCAGAAAGTGATATGCAATAAGAATGCTTCACTACGTGACTCTACTCGCTTCCGATGTAGAAATTGCCTCGCTGACCCAATTCGAGGCAAGGTCAACCTTTAGAAACCAGCTACCCAGTTGCTAAAAGCTTGGGCAGTCTCTACAAAGCACATAATTATAATTAATGCCAAAAAAGTAGCCAGAACTTTCACTATACCCTACCTCCTTGCTTGAGGCTTCCTCTTCCAATTTAGTCATGTGCAAATTCCATGCCAATTTGCGGCATTTTCCAGACTTACCAACACATTAAACGAATCTAGCGAGGCCGAGGTGCTTTACTTGATAGCAAACGGATTAATTCAAGATTTGGGGTGCCACCATAACTTTGACATTTCTGAATCTCTTTCCATGCCTCGGAATATTTTCCCTGAAGATACAAAACCGCCGCAATGTTATTTCTTGCAGGGATATGGTTTGGCTTTATTTGCAATACATTTCTGTATTCTTCGACGGCCTTATCAAGCTCCCCCAGCGATACCATGGCATTCCCCAAGTTATAGTGCGCCTCAATTAATTGCGGGTTAATTTTTACAGCAACACTGAGATGCCTAACTGCTTCATCAAACCGCCCAAGCTTAACGAAGGCTGAGCCGAGATTGCAATGAATTTCCGCATCATTGGGTTTAAGTTTTAGCGCATTGGAGAAATGGGCTGCTGCTTCGTCAAAACGTCCCAATTTCGCTAATACCAAGCCTAGATTGTTATGAGCATCAGCATTGTCAGGATTTATCCGCAAAACCGCCTCATAGTGGGCAATTGCCTCGTCATTTCTGCCCCACTTCTCCATGATGAAAGCCATGTTATTCCTTGCATCCTCGAGGCGAGGGTCGAATCTAATAGCAGCACTGAAGTGCTTAACTGCCTTGTTATACCTACCTTGGCACATAAGGACGGCACCAAGGCCATTGTGTGCAGGCGCATAAGATGGCTTTAACTTCAGCGCGGCACGGAATTCATTAGCGGCAGCGTCAAGCTTGCCTTGGTGGAACAATGCCACACCTAGGTTTTGATGTGCTAGGTAATTGCCTTTCGTTACTGCAAGCGCGCGTTGAAACAAAGTAATGCTGTCCTTCCAATATCCAATTTGAACTCGAGCACCCCAAGCAAGAACAACAAGAATAACAACAGCAGGAACTATTAAAAATAGTGAGGGAGAGTAAATGGAAGCTTTTTCTTTTGAGGAGCGAGCCTTTAGCAAACTTTGAATTAAATCGGGAGTACCCCACGCAATTATTATGAAGAGACCGATTAGTGGGACATACGTATATCTATCTGCCATGGCTTGGATGCCAATTTGAACGAGGCCAATTACCGGAACCATCGTGCCTATATACCAAAGCCAGCCTACTGCTAGATATGGTTTGTTTCTTGAACCTCTGACTACCAACAGGGTAAAGGCAACCAAGAGCAATGCCGAGCCAAGCCAATTCCATATCGGCAAGGTGCTCCCAGGATGAGGGTATAGCACTGCCAACTTTACCGGATAAAGCATCTTGAGCATGTAGCACGTATATGCTACCAAAGCATTTGCAGCCCTAACCCCCAGCGTCATGCGTTCGAATGAAGCGACGGCTCCGCCTGCACTTTGGGCAAAATAGGTTATCGCACACGACAATAGGGATAGCCCGAATAAGGGTAATTTTTCCGCCAATATTTTTTTGAGCTTACCAGAGGGAGCCACTCGAAATGACCTGCCATCAAAAGCAAACCTGCCAATGGGCCAATAATCTAAGAGGAGGAACAAAAAGGGAAGGGTCACGAGCATTGGCTTGGACATAAGGCCTAAGGCAAAAAAGATCACTACAAAAACATAAGTTGCAATTCGCGGTGACTTGACATATTGAACATATGCCCACGTCGTAAGTATCCCAAAAAGTGTGCTGAGTACGTCCTTTCGCTCGGCAATCCAAGCCACGGATTCAACATGGAGAGGATGCACCGCGAACAAGGCGGCTACAAAAGCGCTCCTCCATAAAAAGCCTGTTATTTTAAATAAAAGCAGGAATAAGAGC